>JBCCHN010000187.1:0-7358 GCA_039028695.1 Pseudomonadota bacterium | reverse complement strand
GAAGTCAGATGCCATGTTTCGGGCCATGGGCCGTCATGTGGAAAACCTGGGCGGCAATTACACGGTGGCCGAGGATGTGGGCATCACCGTTGAGGATGTGGAGATCATGGGCCAAAGCACCCGCCATGTCGCTGGCACCTCCGGCGCCGGGAGCTCCGGAACGGGCGTGGGCGACCCCTCTCCGGCAACGGCTTACGGCGTCTACATGGGCATCAAGAAGGCCGTGCTGCACAAGTTAAAGCGGAACAGCTTGTCCGGTATTCGGGTATCGGTTCAAGGCCTGGGCGCGGTGGGCTACCATCTTTGTCGGCGTTTGGCGGCCGAGGGTGCCGAGTTGATCGTCACCGATCTGAATGGCCAAGCGGTTGAGCGGGCTGTGCAAGAGCTTGGTGCGCGGGCCGTGGAGCTGGATCACATCTATGACCAGGCGGTTGATGTCTTTGCGCCCTGTGCGCTAGGCGCGGTGATCAATGACGAGACTCTACCCCGGTTGGAGGCTTCGATCGTTGCCGGATCGGCCAACAATCAGCTGGCTGAATCTTGGCATGGAATTGCCTTGTCAAAGATGGATAAACTCTATGTCCCCGATTTTGTGGTAAATGCGGGCGGCCTTATTCTTGTGGCGCAGGAACATGCCGGCGGCCCCTATGACGAGGCTAAGACCTACGCTCATATAGCGCGCATCGGCGATACCCTGATGGAGATCTTTGCCATCGCCGAGAGCCAAAACGTAGCCACTTCAGAAGCAGCCGACCGTCTGGCCGAAGCCCGTTTTCAGAAAGGCGATCAGTCGGCCGCGGCGTAATTGTATTTTACCTGCGAAGCTGGATGTATTTGAAGGTACCTTCGCCTCGACCGATCACCTTGCCGTCTTGATTTGTCACCTCGCAGGTGGCGAAAAAGATCGAGCGACCCCCGCCGGTTTGGCGCGCGGTGGCGGTCAAGACCATCCCCTTTTGAGCCGCGAAGATAAAGTGGGTGTTCAGGGACAGGGTGAAGGCCCGGCGCCCCTCAGCACCCGGCGGCGCATAACAGCCCGCATAACCGCAAGCCGTGTCGATCAGGGTGGTCAGCACGCCCCCATGCATGGCGCCGCTACGGTTTTGATGCTGCTCGGCAACGGTTAGGGTAACCGCCACGCCGTCCGGGTCCCAGCGGACCAGGTCATAGCCCACCAGATCGGCAAATCCCCCCTTGGCGCGATTCGGATCCAACATGGCCGCGAGACTGCCCTCGCACCGCCGGCTTTTCAAGTCCCCCGCAGCAATCCCAAAGAGAGGAAGCCAAACAAATCATCTTTTTGGCCCCTCTATTTTGGTAGCTTATTTTGGCGCTTGACTCTTGGCTGAGGAAAAATTAGAACAAAACAAGAACATTAAAACATCAACCGGCAACAAGCATGAGTCGCCTAAAATCTTTAAAAGACTACATCAGCGCCGTTGAGAACGGTCAGACGGGGGCCGCCGGCGTGGCCTTCAAAGCGGCCATGGCCGGCGCTAAAGATCCGGATGATCGTCAAATAGGCTCCGGTCTTGCGGTGCCCTCAAAGCCTTCTTTGAAGCCTTCTAACCGTCTACCCGCCTTGCCGCCTGCATTACCCTTGGGAGATCTCTTTCCCGAACTGAGGATCTTAGATGCTCATTTACCCGCCGGGGGCCTGCCCCGCGGCTGTCTGCACGAAATCGAAGCTACTCGGCCGGAGTGGGACGACGGTCCGGCCACAGGTTTTTGCCTAGCGCTTCTGGCCCGTATTGTCGCCCAGCAACCTCCATCCCTTCCATTAGGGCCAGTATTATGGATTTCCCCCTGGAGAGATCTTTATCTGCCAGCCTTAAGCCTTTGGGGTCTGGATCCGTCGCGATTTCTCTTGGTCCACCCCAGCAGCGAGGCCGATCTGCTCTGGGCCATGGAGGAAGGCTTGAATTGCCCATCGCTGGCCGCCGTGGTGGGAGAGACCGGCCCCCTGGAGGCGCGGGCCGGTCGGCGCCTGCAATTGGCGGCAAAGGCCAAGGGGGTCACCGCTTTTTCCCTACAGCGAGGCCTTCGTCATCGCCCGCGCTTGGGGGCTGCTTCCGGTCAATGGGCCGCCACGACCCGCTGGCGGGTGGGGTCTAACGGAAAGAAAAGAGGCTACCCATCTGCTGACGGGCCTAAAGCACATCAAGCCGAAGCATATCAAGCCGATCTTGGACCCGCGGTCTGGCAGCTCGAACTGTTGCGCTGCCGCAATGCCGCGCCGGGAAGCTGGCTGGTTCGCCAGCCGGCACCGCTGCCCCCACGCTCTTATCCTCTTACCGATCAGGGAGGCTCCCATGCGACGGATGCTTTCGGTCTGGCTGCCCCGCTTTGCAACGGACCGATGGTTTCGTAGCCAGAGTCTTATCAATCCGAGTCTTACCGACCCGATTCTAGAAAGTCCTGCCCGGCCCAACAACAAAACGGAAAAAGGGGACGCCTTAAGATCCAAGTCAAAGACTTCAATTCATAATGAAACCAGCGCTCGCTTGAGCGGACCCTTAGGGCTTGATGCCCCTCTGGCGCTGGTCAGCCATGAGCACGGGCGTCCGCTGCTGGCCGCCATCGACGACCGCGCGGCCAGCAGCGGCCTTTCCCCCCACTTGCCGCTGGCGGATGCCCGTGCTCTCTGCCCCGGCCTTAAGACCGCCCCCCACGATCCGGCCGGGGACGCCGCCGCCCTTATCGGGCTGGCCGAATGGTGCGACCGCTACAGCCCCTGGACGGCGCCCTGCTCCACCGAGGAGGGCACGGGCCAGGGGCCGGGCGGCGCCGGTGGATTGCTGCTCGACATCACCGGCTGTGCCCACCTCTTTACGGCTAGCTTCACAAAGGGGGACCGCCCCATAACGGAGCCCGGCACCAGAGCTTATTCCAGGGATTACCCCGTTGCGGGAGAAGGGGAACTCTTGCCGGGCGAGGTCGCGCTCGTGGAGGATCTGATTACACATTTGGCGGGGATCGGCTACCAAGCTCGGGTCGGACTGGCGGATAGCATTGGCGCCGCCTGGGCCTTGGCTCGCTTTGCCACCGGCCCGGGGCGGCCTTGGGCCGCCGCGGCACCCGGCGCCAGCCGCGCGGCCATTACCCCGCTGCCGCCGGCAGCCCTGCGCCTCTCCGCCGAGCGGGTGGAGTTGGCCGAGCGTTTCGGCTTACGCAGAATCGAGGCCTTGTTGGCCCTGCCCTCAAAAAGCCTGGCCCCCCGCTTCGGTCAGCAAGTGGCCAAGCGCCTTGCCCAAGCTCTGGGACATGAGGGCGAGGCTCTCTCACCCCGACAGCGCCCCCCGCAATACCAGGCGCGGCGGGTTTTTGCCGACCCCATCGCCACACCCAAAGACATCGCCCGCTGTCTGGATCAGCTTTTGGCAAAGCTCTGCAAGGAACTTGACTCCTGCCACCTGGGCGCCCGCCTCTTGCAGCTCACGGCCCACCGGGTCGATGGCCAGGTCTGGCGCTGGCGGCAAAGCACCAGCCGGCCCAGCCGAACGGTCGCCCATCTGAGCCGGCTTTTTCGCGAGCCTTTGGAGAAAATCGATCCGGGCTTTGGCATTGAAGTGATGAGCCTGGCAGCCCTTGCCTGCGACCCCCTCCCGCCCGCGCAGATCACGCTGCCTCACACCGCGCAGATGCAAAAAACCACTGCGCAAAATCCCGCCGCACAAAATTCCACCGAGAGCTTTGCCAATCCGGTTTTGCCAAGCGCAACTGGGGAGAGTACAGCACACTTACTGGATCGGCTCGCGGCGCGTCTGGGCACTGAGAGGGTGCTGTATCCCCAGGCGCACGAGAGTCATCTGCCCGAACGGGCGGTGACCTTTCAAGCCAGACTGTCCCTCGACCCAAAAGCACGACGACAAAAAGCAGGTATCCACCCCGCGTCCGCAGCTTGGCCGGCTCCATCGGTGGCGGCCCGGCGGCCGATCCGGCTGTTCCGCGCGCCCGAGCCGGTAGAGGTCATCGCCCTCTTGCCCGACCATCCACCCGCCCGCTTCCGCTGGCGTCGCCTGCTGCACCGGGTGGTCCGGGCCGAGGGTCCCGAACGGCTGAGTCCGGAATGGTGGCTAACGGACCAAAAGGCCGCCGAGGAATCGGCCCGCGACTACTTCACCGTGGAGGACCAGGACGGCCGGCGCTACTGGCTGTTCCGGACCATGGAGCAAACACCTCCCATCCTCTCCGACGAGTTGGAACAGTTGGCACACCCAGAAAGTCCCCCCCATTCGGGACGCTGGTTCATGCATGGACTTTTTGCGTGAGCCCCTAAACAATAGGGTGTGGAGAGAAAGCGTGGCCAGTATCACCATACGTAATTTGGACAGCCGGGTGGTCGAAGCGCTCAAGAAGCGAGCAAAGAACAACAACCGCTCCTTGGAAGCCGAGCTTTGGGAGATTTTGAGCTCCATCGCCAATGACAACGCTCAAAGCACCCTACCCTCAGCCGATCTAATCGCGCTGGCGCGGCGAATCTCGGCGATGACCCCCGATGTGCCACAAAGTGATAGCACGGAAACCTTAAAGGAGGACCGATAGGGACCCTCTCCTTACAGCTCATGACCTCCCCCCCTCCCAAAACCACAGAACCGCCTTATGCAGAGTTGTCTTATGCCGAGCTGGCGGTGACCAGCAATTACAGTTTCTTAACCGGGGCCTCCCATCCCGACGAGTTGGTGACGGCGGCGGCGGCCTTGGGGCTATCGGCTATGGGCATTGCCGACCGTAACTCCCTGGCCGGGGTGGTCCGGGCCCACGTGGCCGCCAAGTCGGCGGGCCTGCGCCTGGTGGTGGGGGCCCGCCTGGTGCCGCGCGATGGGCCGGAGATCTTGTGTTATCCCACCGACCGGGCCGCCTATGGCCGCCTTTGCCGCCTGCTGACCATCGGCCGGCGCCGGGCCGAGAAAGGCGATTGCGAGATCTATCTGGCAGAGATCTTGGCCCACGGCGACGGCCAGCTGTTTATCGTCATGCCGGACACGGGCGCGCCCGAATTGACCACAGACCCTTCGCCGAACACACAAAACAGCCTGAAGGCCAGCTTGAGGGAACTAACCGCCGCCTTTGCGAACAATTGCTGGCTGGCTGCGACCCGACTCTATCAGGGCAGCGATAAACGACGCCTGGACGATCTCCATAATGTGGCGACAGCTTATGGAATACCCCTTCTGGCCACCAATGACGTCCTTATGCACCACCCGGGTCGTAAAGCCATGCTGGACCTGGTCACCTGTATCCGCCAGGGCTGTACCATCGACGAAGCGGGCTATCGCCTAGCTGCCAACGGGGAGCGGCACCTGAAGGCCCCGGCCGTCATGGCCGAGCTGTTTCGCGACTATCCTGACGCCCTTGCCCAAAGCCTAAAGATCGTCGAGCGCTGCCGCTTTAGCCTGGAAGACTTGCGCTATGAATACCCCGAAGAATCTCTGGGCGATGGGAGCGATAAGGGTGATGGGGACGATGGAAATAGCACAAATGGCGCTCAAGCCGCGTTGACCCGCCTGACCTGGGCCGGCGCCAAGAACCGCTACCCCGCCGGCCTGCCGGAAAAGGTCAAGACCACTCTTGATCACGAACTGGCCCTGATCGAAGAGCTGGACTACGCCCCCTATTTCCTCACCGTCTACGACCTAGTGCGCTTTGCCCGTGGGCGGGGTATTCTGTGCCAGGGGCGCGGCTCGGCGGCCAACTCGGCAGTCTGCTATTGCTTGGGTATCACCGCGGTGGACCCCTCGCGCCTGAACCTCCTCTTCGAACGCTTCGTCAGCAGCGAGCGCAACGAGCCCCCGGACATCGATGTAGATTTTGAACATGCCCGCCGGGAAGAGGTCATTCAGTACATCTATGAAAAGTACGGCCGGGATCGGGCCGGCCTGGCCGCCACCGTGGTCTGCTACCGCAGCCGGGGCGCCATCCGCGATGTGGGCAAGGCCATGGGACTGTCCCCCGATACCATCTCGGCCCTGGCCGGCTCCATCTGGGGCTGGGGCAAGGACGGCTTTAAAGATAGTGCCTTTGATGCCCTGGGCCTGGATCTGGGCGAGCGCCGCCTGGGGCAAACCTTGGCCTTGGCGCAAGAGCTGATCGGCTTTCCCCGCCATCTTTCCCAGCATGTGGGCGGTTTTGTCATGACTCGCGGCCCCCTCTGCGAGGTGGTGCCCATCGAAAATGCCGCCATGCCCGATCGTACGGTCATCGAATGGGATAAAGATGACCTGGATGCCCTGGGCATCCTAAAAGTCGACGTTTTAGCCCTGGGCATGCTGACCTGCCTTAAGAAGGGATTCGATTTGCTCAGCGCTCATCTGGGTAAAACATACGAACTGGCGACCGTCCCCAATAAGGACAGCCAGACCTATGATATGCTCTGCGCCGGCGATTCCATCGGTGTTTTCCAGGTGGAAAGCCGGGCCCAGATGAGCATGCTGCCTCGCCTGAAGCCGCGGGACTTTTACGACCTGGTGATCGAGGTGGCGATCGTGCGCCCCGGCCCTATTCAAGGGGACATGGTCCATCCCTATTTGCGGCGGCGCAACGGTGAGGAAAAGGTCAGCTTTCCCTCCGATGCCCTGCGGGAAGTCCTGGGAAAGACTTTAGGCGTTCCGCTTTTCCAGGAACAAGCCATGCAGATCGCCATTGTGGGGGCCGGCTTCAGTCCCGCCGAGGCCGATCAACTGCGCCGGGCCATGGCAACCTTTAAGCGGGGCGGACAGATCCACAAATTCGAGGAAAAGCTGATCGACGGCATGGTGCTCCGGGGCTATGACCGGGACTTTGCCGAGCGCTGCTTTCACCAAATCGAGGGCTTCGGCACTTATGGCTTTCCCGAAAGTCACGCTGCCAGCTTTGCTCTCCTGGTTTATGTCTCGGCCTGGATGAAATGTCACCATCCAGCGGTCTTTGCCTGCGCCCTCTTGAACAGCCAACCCATGGGCTTTTACGCCCCGGCGCAAATCGTCCGGGACGCCCGGGATCATGATGTCGAGGTGCGGCCGGTGGACATAAACCACAGCCTGTGGGACTGCACTCTAGAGCCGGCCCTAGACTCAACGGCCGCCGGCTCGGGCTCCCCGGATGGCTTGGCTTTGCGGTTGGGCCTGCGCCAGGTCAAGGGCCTGGCTGAAGATGAGGCGGCCCGGCTGCTGGCCGGCCGGGCCAACGGCTATCCCGATCCCTTGACCCTCTGGCGCCGAGCCGGGGTCAAGCCCGCCAGTTTGGAGGCCTTGGCCCGGGCCGATGCTTTCGGCTCCATGGGCCTGTCCCGTCGCGAGGCCCTCTGGGCGCTGAAGGGACTTCCTCTCGCTCCCCTGCCTCTCTTCGCCGCCATGGGGGAGGAAGAACGAGGGCCCGAG
>JBCCHN010000186.1:0-7872 GCA_039028695.1 Pseudomonadota bacterium | reverse complement strand
TCTTTGCTTTTGGCGGTAACGTCTTAATCGCCACCTCCTTTTATGTGGTCCAGCGAACCTGTCGGGCACGGCTGGCCGGCGGCTATTCGCCGTGGTTTGTCTTTTGGGGCTACCAACTTGTTATCGTCCTGGCCGCCAGTGGATACGTTCTAGGCATCACGCAATCGAAAGAATACGCCGAGCCTGAGTGGTACATCGATCTCTGGTTAACGGTGGTATGGGTGGTTTACCTCTTGGTCTATCTCGCCACCTTATGGCGCCGGCGCGAGCCTCACATCTATGTGGCTAATTGGTTTTATTTGGCCTTCATCGTCACCGTTGCCATGCTGCATGTTATCAACAACTTGGCGGTGCCGGTCAGCTTTACGGGCAGTAAAAGCTATGTGTTGTTTGCCGGAGTACAAGACGCCTTGACCCAGTGGTGGTATGGCCACAATGCGGTTGGGTTTTTTCTAACCGCCGGTTTTCTGGGTATTATGTACTATTTTGTGCCCAAACAGGCGCAGCGCCCCGTTTATTCCTATCGCTTATCCATCGTGCATTTCTGGTCCTTGATATTTCTCTACATCTGGGCCGGCCCCCACCATCTGCACTACACCGCCCTACCCGATTGGGCGCAAACCTTGGGGATGACCTTTTCCATCATGCTGTGGATGCCCTCTTGGGGTGGTATGATCAATGGATTGATGACCCTGTCTGGTGCATGGGACAAGCTGCGTACGGATCCTATCATCCGCATGCTGGTGGTTTCGATCGCCTTTTATGGCATGAGCACTTTCGAAGGGCCGCTGATGTCGATCAAGGCGGTCAACTCGCTTAGCCATTACACCGACTGGACCGTTGGCCATGTTCACTCCGGTGCACTTGGCTGGGTGGGATTTGTGTCTTTCGGCGCGCTTTATTGCTTAACCCCCTGGCTTTGGCGGCGCGAGCGGCTTTATTCGCTGCGACTGGTCAGTTGGCATTTTTGGATCGCCACCATCGGGATTGTTTTCTACATTACGGCCATGTGGGTGTCGGGCATCCTTCAGGGATTGATGTGGCGCGCTTATGACTCCCTCGGTTTCCTTGAATATTCTTTTGTCGAAAGCGTTGAGGCGATGCACCCCTTCTACGTCATCAGAGCTTTGGGTGGTCTGCTCTTTTTCATTGGCGCCTGCTTCATGGCCTACAACATTTGGAAGACGGTCCGAGGTGAGCTAGCCGTGGAAGAGGAAGTTGTTCCCGCACCATCTAATCCAACTGCGGCGCCAGCGGAATAGGGGACAGCTTTTATGAGACACGAGTCCTTTGAAAAAAATTCAATCCTGCTTTTGATCGGCATTCTTGTTGTGGTTTCGATTGGCGGATTGATCGAGATAGCGCCGTTGTTTTTTGTCGAGAGCACCATCGAAAAGGTGCGCGGAATGCGCCCCTATACACCTTTGGAACTGGTGGGGCGGAATATCTATGTGCGAGAAGGTTGTTACAATTGCCACAGCCAGATGATCCGCTCCTTGCGAGACGAGGTCGAACGCTACGGTCACTACTCCTTGGCAGCGGAATCCATGTACGACCATCCTTTCCAATGGGGCTCCAAGCGGACGGGTCCGGACCTGGCCAGGGTCGGCGGTAAGTACTCCGACGAGTGGCACCGGGACCACATGATTAATCCGCGCAGCCTTGTTCCTGAATCGGTGATGCCAGGCTACCCCTTTCTAGCGGATCAAAAAGTCGATTTGCAGAGCTTGTCGGCACACCTTGAGGCCAACCGCACCGTTGGCGTGCCCTATAGCATGGCAATGATCGAATTTGCCTCACAGGACGCGCGCGCTCAAGCGGACCCTGACAACGGAGACTTGGAAGGACTCGAGGAGCGATATGGAACCGTGCTGGCTCGCGATTTTGACGGTAATCCCGGCAGAATAACGGAAATGGATGCCTTGATCGCTTACCTTCAAATGCTTGGTACGCTTGTCGACTTCCAAGCGTACGAAGCCGGTGGGTCGAATTTGAGGTAAAGGGGGACGATGACCTATCAAAGTGTTTCAGCTTTTTCTCAAACCTGGGGCTTGGTTTTTTTGGTGACGCTTTTTCTTGTCATGCTGGCCTACGCGTTTTGGCCGAGCAACAAAGAGCGATTTAATCGAGCGGCAGACTCGTTACTGGACGAGAGCTTTCCTCAAAAAATTGCCCAAAGCGAAAATGCCCCAAGCCAAGAGATCTTGAGCGAAAATTCCACAAAATCATGAATGGCATTCTCTACCAACAAGGAAATTAAGGTGGCGAGCGAATTTGAAAAAGATCCAGTGACCGGTATTGAAACGACTGGACACGAATGGGACGGGATCAAGGAGCTCAACAACCCTTTGCCCCGCTGGTGGCTTTACGTTCTTTATGCCACCATTGTCTGGTCGATTGCTTATTGGGTGGCCATGCCGGCTTGGCCGACTGTTTCTAGCTACACCAAGGGTCTCTTGGGATACTCGCAACGGGAGAGGGTTGCCGCAGATTTAAGGCAGGCAGTCGAATCTCAGTCGATGTATTTGGATCGGATCGCGACTAGCGGCCTGCAAACAATCTTGGACGATCCTGAGCTTTTGGAGTTTTCTCTGGCGGGAGGTGCCGCGGCCTTTGGTGACAACTGTGCACCGTGTCATGGAACCGGTGCCCAAGGTTTCTTGGGCTATCCCAATTTAAACGACGATGATTGGATTTGGGGTGGGACCCTGGAGGAAATCCAAGCGACTCTCAAATACGGCATTCGCGCCGATCACGAGGATACCCGATTTAGCGAAATGCCCCGTTTTCTAAAGGATGAGATTCTCACCCGGGACCAGGTACGCGCCGTGGTTGCCTACGTGATGGCGCTTAACGATCGAGCGCATGATTCTGGTCTTGCGGAAACGGGTTCGATCGTATTCGCGGAAAACTGCGCGGCTTGCCATGGCGAAGATGCAAAGGGGTCCCGCGAATTTGGCGCCCCCAATCTGACCAATGGCATATGGCTCTATGGTGGAGAGGAAGCTCAGATCTATGACATGATTGCCAACAGCCGAAAGGGGGTTATGCCGGCTTGGGAAGGCCGACTAAGCGATGAAACGATCAAGCAGCTCGTGATTTATGTCCATTCATTGGGCGGCGGTCAGTAGCCGCACTTACTCGGGTCCCCTTGGAGTGATTTTGGAAACACCGCAAAGTGATCCCGAAATGGGCAGCGTCGGAGCGGCGGTTGTCGAATCCATCGATGTGGAACCGGTTAACGCAAAGAAGCGGCGCACCCTCTATGCTAAGCGTATAAAGGTCCATCCAAAGCGCACAAAGGGCGCCTTTCGTAGCACTAAGTGGGCCGTGATGGCGGTTACCTTAGGGGTTTACTATATCAGCCCCTGGATCCGGTGGGATCGGGGGGCCTTTGCGCCGGACCAGGCAATCCTTATCGATTTTCCTGCGCGGCGGTTTTACTTTTTTTACATCGAAATTTGGCCCCAAGAAATTTACTACGTCACGGGCCTGTTGATCCTTGCGGCCTTTGTTCTTTTTCTTATTACCAGCTTGGTCGGTCGGGTTTGGTGCGGATTTACCTGCCCCCAAACTGTTTGGACCGATCTATTCGTCACAGTAGAGCGTTGGATTGAGGGAGACCGCAATGCGCGGATGAGGCTAGACAAGGCACCTATGAGCCTATCCAAATTCCATAAACGTGCCATAAAGCATTTGACGTGGATGCTGATTTCCCTAGCGACTGGCGGCGCTTGGGTATTTTACTTCGCAGATGCACCCCTCCTCTTTCAACAGATCTGGCAATTCCAGGCGCCTTCATCCGCTTACCTGTTCATCGCATTGTTTTCCTCTACGACCTATCTTCTCGGCGGATTCGCCCGCGAGCAGGTTTGTACTTACATGTGTCCCTGGCCAAGGATCCAAGGCGCCCTCTTTGATGAAGATTCTCTTCTGGTTAGCTATCGCGGTTACCGAGGCGAGCCTCGCGGCAAACACAAAAAAGGTGAGAGCTGGGATGGGCGAGGAGACTGCGTAGATTGTAAGCAATGTGTCGCGGTATGCCCGATGGGTATCGACATACGGGACGGTGCTCAACTCGAATGCATCCATTGTGCGCTATGTGTCGATGCCTGCAATCAAGTTATGTCCAAGGTGGGCCGACCCTCATATCTCATTGCACATGACACCTATCGAAATCTGGCAGCGGCGGCGGTGGGAGAGACGGCGAAGCTTAGATTGGCCCGGCCCAGAATAATTTTGTACTCGGCCCTCATCGTTGTCGTTGCTGGTGTCATGTTGATAGCCCTTATTACCAGGGATGACTTGGATCTCAGTGTGTTGCACGATCGCAATCCGCTTTTTGTGACCTTGTCGGACGGCGACATACGTAATGGCTATACGCTGAAGCTTTTGAACAAACAGCACCATGAGCGACGTTTTGTGATCACTGTAGAGGGTATCCAAAACTATGCGCTATCCGGAGTTGGCTTGGGCGATGGGACATCCCTTGACGTAGTCGTTAAACCGGATCGCTTGCGCAGTATCAGGGTGTTCTTAACGGTTCCGCGTACCTACATCAAAGGCGCTGACTCTCTATTTCATTTTGTGTTGATTGATCCCGTGGATGGATCACAAAGCCTTGCAGCCTCGACCTTTCGGGGACCTTCATGACTTCGATGAGCTTCCACTCTATTTCGGGACGTCATGTTCTTTGGGCGCTTCTGGCTTTCTTCGGGGTCGTGACCGCGGTCAACGGTGTCATGGTTTGGCTAGCCATTTCATCCTTTAGCGGCTTGGAAACGGTCAATGCCTACCAAAAGGGACTTCGCTACAACGAGGCTCTGGCCATGCGGGCCGTCCAAGAGCAGCTCGGATGGGAAATCGGAATGACTTATGATCCGGATATCGGCCGGATCCAGGTGATCTATACAGATAACCGCGGGCATCCCATTAACGATCTGGTCGTAACCGCGGAGATCATCCGCCCAACCCATCGTGGTCATGATCAAAAAATATCGCTGCACGCGCAAGAACCGGGCTTGTACGGGGCTACGGTCTTGCTTCCGCTGGTGGGGCAATGGCGAGTCAAGATCACCGCTGAACGGTCCGACGGCACGAGATTTTTGATGGAACAGGACTTATGGCAGACGTAGTTCTTCAGAGGCCCGATTTGGCGCCGCTCGATGAAGCCAGCGTCCGAGAGGCCAAGGCCCAGAGCGAGCATCTTGAAACCCTTTATCTTGTTGTTGCCAATGCGTCTTGTCCGTCCTGCATCGAAAAGATCGAGGCTAGTGTTGCGGCGCTGCCGGGTGTATCGGCGGCACGCCTGAACTACTCCACCCGCCGTTTGAGCGTAGCCCGCAAATTAAACTCGTGCTCGCTCGAGGATATCCAGGCTTGCCTGGACGCCCAGGGATATCGCGCCGCCCCCTTTGATCCGGCGCGGCAGGTGCAATTGGACGAGAGGGAGGCCAAAGACCTGCTGTGGCGTTTGGCCATCGCCGGGTTTGCCGCTGCCAATGTGATGTTATTGTCCGTTTCGGTTTGGTCTGGTCTTGCATCGGACATGGGCACGGCGACCCGAAGCCTGTTTCATTGGCTATCCGCCTTGATTGCGGTTCCTGCGGTGCTCTATGCGGGGGTGCCATTTTTCCGGTCCGCGGTGGCAGCGGTGAAAAAACGCCAGCTAAACATGGATGTACCCATTGCCTTGGCGGTCACTTTGTCTTGCGGTATTAGCTTTTATCGAACGATTGCTGGCGAGGCCTTAATCTATTTCGATGCTGCCTTGATGCTGTTGTTTTTCCTTCTAATCGGTCGTTATCTGGATCGGCAAATGCGCCGGCGCGCAACCACGACGGCGCAGAATCTGCTGGCCTTAAGAGCATCCTCGGCCGTTGTTGTGGAAACGGACGGCCAGCGTCGGAATTGCCCAATCCAAGAATTGAAACCGGGCATGAAAGTCGTCGTGGCAAGCGGCGAATGTATTCCCGTCGATGGCGATTTGGCAGCGGGATTTGCAGAAGTAGATATGAGTTTGATTACCGGAGAGAGTGCGCCTCAAATAACAAAGGCCGGAGATGAGGTTTTTGCGGGAACCTTGAATTTAGGTGGCCCTATCGAAGTCTTGGTGCGCGCTTCAGACGAAGATACGTTGCTGGGTGAAATCATCCGATTGATGGAGTTGGCCGAGCAGAGGCGGGGCCGCTATGTCGTGATGGCCGATCGTCTTGCTGGATATTATGCGCCTTTGGTTCATATCTTAGCGCTTGCTACCTTGATCGGATGGTGGGCCCTTTCCCAATCTGGATTTGAGGCCGCCTTGATGAACGCCGTGGCGGTTTTGATCATCACCTGTCCTTGCGCTCTCGGCCTCGCGGTTCCCATTGTTCAGGTTATTGCGGTGGGCCGGCTCTTGAGGCGCGGCATACTGACCAAGTCCGGCGATGGATTGGAGCGGCTGGCCAAGGTGGACACGGTGGTTTTTGACAAGACCGGAACACTCAGCCTTTCCCGACCGCGCCTGCTCAATGCCGAGGAAATTGATCCGGCTAGTTTTACCCTTGCCGCGGCCTTGGCCGGACATAGCCGGCACCCCCTCTCCCGCGTTCTTGCCGAGGCACGTCCAAGCTCGACAAAAGAGCTGTCCAATCTTCAGGAAGTACCGGGTGCGGGATTGACGGCTAACTATTTGGGCGAAGACATTCGGTTAGGGCATCCGACCTGGTGTGCCGTACCTCGTCCTTTGCGAGATGCTGGCGATCATGCTGGCCCGGAGCTTTGGTTTCGATGGGGCCAGCGTGACCCTGTCCGATTTTTATTTGAGGAAGACTTTCGAGCTGATGCGATTGAGGTTATTGAGGCACTGAAATCCATGGGTCTGCAGGTGGAGTTGTTGTCGGGCGACCGCGAGAGTGCTGTTAGGCGGGCGGCGAATAGACTTGGCATCGACTCGTGGCGGGCCGGGCAAAGACCCAATGAAAAGGTCTCATTCATCGCGTCTTTACGAAATCGTCGCCATCGCGTTTTGATGGTTGGTGATGGGCTCAACGATGCCGCGGCTCTGACCGAGGCCAACGCGTCCATTTCTCCGGCTTCGGCGATCGATGTGAGTCAAACAATGGCCGATTTCGTCTTCCAGGGCGATAATCTCTCGCCGATCTTGGAGACTCTGCGGACCGCCAGAAGGGCCCAAAGTCTGGTAGTGCAGAATTTTGTACTGGCGTTCCTCTACAATGCGATCGCCGTGCCCTTGGCCATCTGCGGTTTGGTGACACCGCTGATTGCAGCGATTGCGATGTCCAGTTCTTCGCTTCTTGTATCTTTGAATTCCCTGCGCCTTAACCGCCGGCGGCGTGAAAAGGCGGTCTATGCATGGAGGTAGCGGCATGACAGGACTTGCGTACCTAATTCCGGCCGCCTTGGTGTTGGGCCTGTTTGGCTTATTGGCGTTTTGTTGGGCTCTTCGATCCGGTCAATTTGACGACCTGGATGGGGCTGCCCATCGAATTTTTGAGGACAAGGATGAGCCTCTATGAGCTTTGTGACGAGTGTGAGGTCAATAATCAGTGAGTCAAATTCCACGTAGGGACCGGTAAGCATGCCAAGTCGCATGACCAACCAGTGGAAAGACGACGATCAGACCCAAATAACCTGTTGCTAAACCGAATATAGTGAGCAGCATAATCATCCAAGCCCAAAGGAGCATGGGCTTTAAGTTCCTCAGAACGGATTTGACGCTCAAAACAATGGCAGCTGGCGCGTCGGAATCTTCAACCATCAAAATGGGGATGGAGATTGCACTGACCGCAAATACTGTAAAGGCAATCAGGCCGCCGGAAACTGTCCCAATCAAAAGCATGCCCAGCCCATGCGCGGTAAAGAAAAGGC
>JBCCHN010000185.1:0-8002 GCA_039028695.1 Pseudomonadota bacterium | reverse complement strand
TCTCTTAACCGAGTGCCTCGGCAAGGATGCGGACCTTTTCGGGGATCTCCGTCTCGCTCACACCTGCATAACCAAGTAGCAATCCCTGACCGCCCGTAGCCCCGCTGTAAAAGCGGGATAAGGCTGGTGCCACGATTCCGGCACGGCGCGCCTTGGCCGAGGCGGTTTGGTCATCCATCCGCAGAGCCAAGGGAGCACTAAGGCGAGCGAGGAGATGCAAGCCTGCCTCATCGGGCTTCAAGACCAAGAGATCACTGAGATGGGCCTCTGCCGCCCTCACCAGACAGGCCTGACGACTGGCATAGAGGCGACGCATCCGTCGAATATGAGCGGCGAAATGTCCCTCGGCAAAAAAGGCGGCCAAGGCCGGCTGTGCTACCGTTGAGGGGTGATCTTCCAGGGCGGCTCGGGCCTGCACCAGGAACTCCGATATCTCAAGGGGCGCCACCACATAGCCCAACCGCAAGGCGGGAAATAAAACCTTGGAGAAGGAGCCGATATAAATCACCCGGCCAGCACGATCCAAGCCTTGCAGGGCGGAGAGGGGCCGACCGGCATAACGATATTCGCTGTCGTAGTCGTCCTCCAATATCCAGGCGCTCCGGTCCCGCGCCCAATCCAACAGGGCGAGACGGCGGGGCAAGGACATCACCGTGCCCAAGGGGTAATGGTGAGAGGGTGTCACCACCGCCATCTTGGCATCGGGTGCTCGCGCCAGTCCGTCCTCAAGGGAGAGTCCTTGATCGTCAACGGGAACGGGAACGGGCACCAAACCGGCCGCTAAAAGAGGGCCATGCAACCCTGCATAGCCCGGATTTTCCACCCAGACCTTATCACCCGGATCGAGTAAGCATTGGGCGGCCAAGGACAGGCCCAGTTGAGCGCCACTGGTGATGATCACCTGTCGCCAATCACACTCCACGGCACGAGCAGCCCGCACGTACTGGGCAATCGCCTCGCGCAAGGGGCCATGCCCTGCGGCATCACCGGGTCGCCACAGCTCGCTGGTGGGCCGACGCCAAGTCCTGGTGAGCAGGCGGGCCCAAAGCTCAAAAGGGAAAGAGCCAATTTCCGGCACCCCAAGGGTAAAGGCCGCCAAGTCCGGCGGTCCCCCTTGCCTTAAGGAAACGAAGGACTCCCCACGACTGGACAGGCCCATGGGGCGATCGGGTCGCGGCGTGCTTTCCGGGTTCATGGATGAATCTTGATTGGAGGTGCGCAGCAAGTCCTCGGGCAAAACACCCGAGACATAGGTGCCCGACCCAGCTTGGCTCTCCAAATAGCCCTCGGCAAAAAGGCGGTCATAGGCGTTAACGGTGGTGTTGCGCGAACAAGCCAGTTCCCTCGCCAGGGCCCGGGTCGAGGGAAGGCGAGCGCCGACAGCCAAGCGGCCGCTCAAAATCAGCTCACGAAGCTGGTCGTAGAGCTGGTCTTGTAAAGACCCGGGATCCGCCCGATCCAAAGTTAAGGACACTAGGCTGGCGGAAAGACTACGACGATTGTTTGACCTGGGGGCGGGCAAGGCAGGGCCTCAATCAAGAAATGGACCCACAAGCTTATCAAAATTAGATGTGATTTTCAGCCAGTTTTTCGCGCCACAGTCGCCCAAAAGGATGCCGAAAGGCAGAATTCCGGCAGACAATCAAAAATCGCTGCAAATGCCCTTGCGCTCCCAATCCCCGTAGCGGGTGGGCTCTGGGCCTTCCGGTCCGCCGATTTCCTTGGGCCAAAATTTTGGATCGAGACGTGTCGCATCCGCGCTTTTTTGAGCCGCCGCTCGCTCCAAATCCTCACGGGAAACGCGCTTTGGCGCCGGACGGGCGCCGGGGGTCAGCGCTTTTGCGGGGACTGCTGCCCTGCGTGTTATAAATTCTCGTTTCATGGCTCAAGATATGGCAGCGAAAAGACACTTTGCCAAGGCTGCGGGCTAGAGATCGGACCTATCCCACGATTCAGTACCTGAACGGGCCCCTACCTGATCGGGATTTGTCCCGCCTTTGATCACGCCGGCCACGCCACTTCCTGTTTCGACAGTTGTTCCCAACAAAGCGGAAGCGCGCCCGGCCAGCCGTTCGAGAAAGCTGTCCTTTGACCAGCGCCTCGGGCCATGCATTTGGCCTCTCGGGAAGCGGCAAAGATCTAACGTAAAAGCAATCTGGCCTTGGCGTGCCGGGCGTCGTCGCCCTTGAAGCGCCCTCCCTGCCCCCTTACCTGATGGGCATGAGTTACGTCCGTACAGCGATTCTGCTTGCCGGTCTGACCGCCCTATTCGGTGCGGTCGGCTTGATGATCGGTGGTGAGATGGGAATGCTGATTGCCTTGGTGGTGGCGATCGGCATGAACTTCTTCGCCTATTGGTCATCGGACAAGATGGTTCTGCGCATGTACGGCGCCCGCCAGGTGGACCGGAACTCGGCACCAGCGCTCTATGGCATGGTGGAACAGCTCGCGGAAAATGCGGAACTGCCCATGCCCAAGGTCTATATCATGGACAACCCCCAGCCCAACGCCTTTGCCACCGGCCGCAACCCGGAAAACGCCGCAGTCGCGGCCACCACCGGCCTATTAAAGCGCCTGTCGGATGAAGAGGTGGCCGGGGTCATGGCCCATGAGCTCGCCCATGTGAAAAATCGCGACACCCTGACCATGACCATCACGGCGACCATCGCCGGCGCCATTTCCATGCTGGCCCAATTCGGACTGTTTTTCGGCGGCAACCGAAACAATCCCTTGGGGATTGTCGGGGTTTTGGCGATGGCTATTTTGGCGCCGTTGGCGGCCATGATGGTGCAAATGGCTATTTCCCGCTCGCGAGAATACGAAGCCGACCGGATCGGTGCTGAGATTTCCGGGCGCCCCCTGTGGCTGGCCTCGGCTTTGGAGAAGATCGAACAAGCCGCCGCCGGCATCGACAATACCCCTGCGGAAAACAATCCGGCCACAGCCCATATGTTCATCATCAACCCCTTGCACGCCCGCAAGGTGGATAGCCTATTCTCGACCCATCCCAACACCCGTAACCGGATCGAAAAGCTGCGCGCCATGGCTCGGGCCGATGGAGAAAATGTGGGGCCTTGGGGCTAATGCGGGATTAGAGCGCTTTCCAGGCATTAAAGACCCTGTTAAGAGCTGCCACTCTCGCAGTCAGGTTTGGCCAGTGAGTCTCACTGGGGAATCCGAATCAAGGGTCTAGGCAAGGGAAGCGACCTTCCATGGGGCAAGCAAAAAAATCGGGCAAACCCCCTAAGAAGGCGAACGGGTCGCCACCGCAACGCACGCCCAATCCACGCCACGTGGCCTTGGACCTTTTTCGCTTGGTCCTGGATCAGCAAAGGCCCCTGGATGGGCTCTTGGGCAGCCATCGCCTCTATAACATTCTGAGCGATCGGGATCGGGCCTTTGTGAGGCGCCTTGTCGCCACGCTTCTGCGCCGCTTGGGACAGGTCGACCAAGCGATCAGCCATTGCTTGGCCAAACCCTTGTCACGCCGGCAAGGTGACCTGCAAAACCTGCTGCGCCTGGGCGCCGTGCAGCTACTGTTCTTGGAGACTCCTCCCCACGCGGCGGTAAGCACGACCATGGACTTGGCGCAACATCCGCGCCTGGCCGGGCAAAAAAATCTGATCAATGCCATCTTGCGCCGCCTCGCCCGGGAAGGGGTCGAGATTGTGAAGACACAAGATGCCGCTCGCCTCAATACGCCCGATTGGCTTTGGCACGCTTGGCGTAAGTCCTTTGGCGAGGACCAAACACGCCGCATCGCCACGGCTCACCTCAGCGAGGCGCCCCTGGACCTTTCCCTCAAGGGGCCATCGGGTGAATGGCAAGAAGAGCTGGGAGCCGAGCTTCTGCCGGGCGGGTCCTTGAGGCTGATGGAAAACAGCGGAGATATCTCCCAATTGCCGGGCTTTGCCGATGGGGCCTGGTGGGTTCAGGACTTCGCCGCCGCCTTACCGGCTCGGTTGCTCGGCGCAATCCCCGATCAAGTCATCGCCGATCTCTGCGCTGCGCCAGGGGGCAAAACGGCGTTTCTCGCCCTGACCGGGGCCAAGGTACTGGCCGTGGACAAATCAAAAGCCCGATTGCGGCGCCTGGAGGAGAACTTGGGGCGCCTGAAGCTCACCGCGGAGGCGATCCTGGCCGATGTAAGCAACTGGCACCCGGAAGAAAAACTCGACGGCGTGCTGCTCGACGCCCCCTGTAGCGCCACCGGAACCCTAAGGCGCCACCCCGATGTGGCCCATCTAAAGGATCCCAATCGCATTGCCACCTTGGTGGATCTTCAGGCCCACCTTCTGCGCCAAGCGGTGAAAATGGTCAAACCGGGCGGGGTCGTCGTTTATGCGGTTTGTTCCCTGCAAGCCGAAGAGGGCCCCGACCAGATCGAGCGGCTTTTGGCCGATCAAGTGCCGGTCAAGCGGATCCCGATCGAAGCGGTAGAGGTATTCGGCCTAAAGGAAGTGATCACCGATGACGGGGATCTTAGAACCCTACCCTGCCATCTGGCCGACCGCGGCGGAATGGACGGCTTTTATGCCTGCCGGCTACAAACGAATTAGGTGGCGGCGCCAAGGCAACAGCGGCAAGCGCTTTTCAAGGTTTTACCTTTTCTCGCGGCTACATTTTCACGGTTTTACTGGGACATACTTCACTGATTTGAAGAAAAACCAGAAGATTTGACCGACTTTGTCTTGATGGCGAGTCCCCTTGCTGTTACCAAGGATTCGGATCACACATCTTCGGACCGCAGTTAGCGGTTTTATCTCTCCGCGCCGGACACCTGACCGGGCAATGTGCCAGCGCTCAAACGCCGTCCGAGAGAACCGAAACCTGGCGATGGGTGGGCCTGATATGGGTAGGCCTGATGATGAGTGGACAGAGATCATAGCAAGCTCTTCGGTCGGGCAACCTGATGATGAAGAAACACGTCAAAATAGCGCCTTCGATCCTGGCATCGGACTTTTCCCGTCTTGGCGAGGAAGTACGGGCCATTACCGATGCCGGCGCCGATTATGTTCATGTGGATGTCATGGATGGGCATTTCGTGCCCAACATCACCATTGGACCTGATGTGGTCGCCGCCATCCGTAAGCACTCGAGCCTGCCCTTTGACGTTCACCTGATGATTTCCCCCGCGGATCCCTTTTTGTCGGCCTTCGCCGATGCGGGCGCGGATATCATCACAGTGCATCCCGAAGCCGGGGCCCACCTGCACAGGAGCTTGCAAGAGATTAAAAATCTGGGCAAACGGGCCGGTCTGGTCCTGAATCCGGGAACTCCGCCAGAGGTGGTGGACCCGGTTATGGACCTGTTGGATCTGATCCTTGTGATGTCGGTCAATCCGGGCTTTGGCGGACAAAAGTTCATCGCCAGCGCCCTGCCCAAGCTAACGGCGCTGAGGCAAAAGATCGATAATTCCGGCCGAACCATCGAATTGGAAGTGGATGGCGGCATCAACTTTGAAACCGCCCCGCAAGCCATTGCCGCAGGGGCTGATGTTTTGGTCGCCGGCACGGCAACCTTTAAGGGCGGCCCAACATGTTATGCTGACAATATTACACGTTTGCGGGGGGACCAATGACGATAGCAGGCGAAGGCGAACAATCGGCTGTTGCCGGGCGCGGGTCTCGGGAATCATCGGGTTGGGATGGCAAGGTCGATCTGAAGAGCCGGCTGGCGCAGATCAAAAACCAACCCAAGCCTCTATTGATGGCAAGCGTAGCCTATGAGCTGAAAAAGCCGTTCTTTTTCCTGCCCAGCCTCAGTGGGTTGCTATCCTCGCAGCGCACGACCGATTTGAATTTCACACCGCCGGACCCTTGGCCCGGTGTTGCCTCGACCGGCGGCGACATCATGCGGGGCCGGCTCTCTTTTTTTGGCAAAGCTGTCGAAGATCCCCTGCCTTTCTGGCATCCACGGGGCACTTCCCGAGATTGGCAGATGGCCTTGCACGGGTTCGATTGGTTGCGGGATTTGCGCGCGACCGGCGGCGACGGCGCCCGGCGCACTGCCCGGGCACTGGTGGCCTCCTGGATCGAAAACGAGGGGCAGAGCTGGAATCGGGTTTCTTGGAAGCCTGAGGTTCTCGGGCGCCGCTTGTCTTCTTGGTTGGGCCAATATGAATTTTTCGCCGCCTCGGCGGAACTGGCCTTTCGACAAAATTTGTTGCGGTCCCTTCAACGCCAAGCCGATCACCTAGCCTGGGTTCTTCCCGCCGGCCTATCGGGTGCGGATGTGATAACCGCCATAAAGGGGCTGATCCTGGCCGGCTGTTGTCATCCTCGCGGCAAGGCTTGGCGGAGCCGCGGCCTGACTATGCTGGCCAAGGAGCTTCCCGGCCAGATCTTGACCGACGGGGGACACGTGGAGCGCAATCCGTCCCAGCAGCTACGTGTTCTAAAGGATTTGGTCGATTTGCGGGCGGCCTTGCACGCGGCGGGAATCGAGCCGCCGGCCTGTTTGCAAGACTCGATCGAACGCATGGCACCCATGTTGCGACTGATGCGCCATGGCGACGGCGGGTTGGCGCTTTTTAATGGCGCGGCGGAAGAAGCGGGCTGGCAGGTGGATATGGTGCTGCAGCGCTGCGGCGGCCCTAAACGGCCCCAGACCATCGCCCCTGAACTGGGGTTCCAACGCCTGCAAGCCGGCCGATGCCTCATTCTGGTCGATTGCGGATCTCCGCCCGCGGCAGGGCATGACATGCGTGCCCATTCCGGCAGTCTCAGTTTCGAGATGAGTTTGGGGCGGGAGCGCCTGATTGTGAATTGCGGTGCCCAGGTTAGCCATCCGGCCTGGCGTAACGTGCAACGTACCACGGCCGCCCATTCCACGGTGACGGTGGGCGAGACGAATTCGAGCGAACTCTTGCCCCAAGGCGGTTTGGGGTCGCGGCGGGCGTCGGTGACCGCCGAGAGGAGCGAAGATCACGGAAACCTTTGGCTCGACCTATTTCACAACGGCTACGCGCCCCTGTTTGGCTTACGCCATCACCGCCGGCTGTATCTGGCCGCAGATGGCACTGATTTAAGGGGCGAGGACCGTCTGGAGCTGTTGAGCGCCGCCGAGAGCGAGCAAAACTTCACGATCCGCTTCCATCTGCATCCGGACGTACGGGCCGGCCTAACGCAAGCCGCAGATAGCGTCCTGCTGCAAACCGAAAGCGGCGACGGGTGGCGCATGCGGGCGGCCGGCGCCGATATAAGCTTGGAAGACTCGGTTTATCTGGGCGACGGCAATACGCCGCGGCGAAGCCAGCAAGTGGTTATGACCGGTCACTGCGATGGACCCGAGACAACGGTGAAATGGGCGCTGCAAAGAGAACGGCGGCAAAGGGTCTGATCTCAGACCAGGTGCCGGTAAAGGGGTCTTGCCCAAGGGTACCAACGCCGATCCGTGATCCGTTGCCGCACGGCCAAGGGGACCTCACGTGACAGAGACCACATCGGCCATCGCCTTGTTGCTCGCGGCAGCCATAGTCGCCCTGGTCGTTTGGGCCCTTGTCCCTTTGCTTCTTAGAATCCTACGGCAATGGGGCATTTTCGATCGACCAAATGAGCGCAGCAGCCATAGTGCGGCAACGCCCAAGGGGGGTGGCTTGGTCGTGGTACCCGCTGTTTTAGGGGCTTGGGTAATTCTGTTTTTATGGACGCCGGACACTGCCACGGGCATTTTCCCGGTCATCGCCGGCGCGGCCCTCCTGGCAATCGTCTCCTGGCTGGATGATCTGAAGGATCTCCCCGTCGCAGTGCGGTTGCTGGTACAAGCCGGCGCGGTCGGATTGGCCCTATGGGGTATGGCGCCAACGCTGCCTCTCCTCAACGGAGTAGTACCCCTGGCGGTCGAGATTTCGGTCCTCGCGCTGGCGTGGGTCTGGTTTATCAATCTTTTCAATTTCATGGACGGCATCGACGGCATCACAGCCGCCGAGACCGTGAGCATTTGCCTAGGCTTGTCTCTGGTCGCCCTTTTGCAGGGTTGGGAACTTGCCGACTTTGGCCTG
>JBCCHN010000184.1:0-8033 GCA_039028695.1 Pseudomonadota bacterium | reverse complement strand
GTTGCGCGTAAGCCTGCCGCTAAGCGGGCTGCTCCGAAGAAGACCGCTGCCAAGCGGACTCCTGCGAAGAAGACCGTTGCGCGTAAGCCTGCCGCTAAGCGGGCTGCTCCGAAGAAGACTGCTTCCCGTAAACCCATGACTGCCCGCAAGGCACCGGCGCGTAAGTCGGCCATTGCAGGTAAGCCCAAGCCCCGTCGGGCAACGGCTGCTCGGGCGTCGACTACGGCTCGCCGTAAGTCGACTGCAAAAGCCTCTCCGGCCCGTCAATTGGCCGCTTTGGCCAAGTCTTCGCGGGCCAAGTCGTATCGTAACGGTGCTGCCCGGCGCTAACCGATCAGCTTGATCTAGCTGGCCGATTTGCCATTACCACATTGAGACGGGCGCCTTCGGGCGTCCGTTTTGATTTTCGGGGCTAGCTTTTGTGATCACGCGGTTTTATTCGGGTGCCTTTACCGATGAGTTTGGGCACCAGCCAACCGCCAAATTGCAGGCCAAAAAATAGACCGATGCAATTAGCGAGAATATCGCCGCCGCTGACCACTCGCCCTGGCAGGACGGCTTGGCCCAGTTCTAGCAATCCACCCAAAAGACTGAGAGCTAGGAATTGCCATACGAGGATCCGGCGCTTGGTGCCCTCAGATCCAGAAACGGTTGTGTAGCCATAAGAGACGAGGCTTGCCAGAACAAAATACGCGAGGACATGATTAAGTTTGTCCCAAAAATGCAAACCGATCGCTATCTTGCCTGGCAAGAGGGACAAAACGACGATGGCAATGAGACAAAACCAAAAGCCTAAGCGGCTATAGGAAACATGCAAGTTTGTCAGCGTTCGGAGTTTTTCCAACTTTGGCCTACCTGAATACACCAATCGCACTCTCGTATCCGATCAGTTTGACACCGACCCCTTTAAGAAATCGTATCGGCAAAACAGGTCGGCCCAGGCGCCGGCAAATTAACCAAACTTTCCGCCGGTCTTTGCGGATATCGGCGCCTGTAATAGTCAGAAATAAATCTTGATTTGTGCAAATAGTGATCTTGTGTCACATTGACAACCATTGGGATCATATTGTTTTGGTTAATTTTTTTTAATTTGAGCTTTCGCTTTGCGGTTTGACATCCACTCTTGCGCTACCCATGACCGACTCTGATCTTGCCGTCATCATCTTGGCTGCGGGCCAAGGTACTCGCATGAAATCCCGACTGCCAAAGGTCCTGCATCCCTTGGCCGGCAAGCCCATGCTCGGACACGTTATCGATACGGTGAGTGCGCTGGGGCCAAATAGAATTGTTGTTGTGGTCGGCCCAGACATGGAGCAGGTCGCGAATGCCGCCCAGCCCCATCGCACCGTTGTGCAACAGGATCGGTTGGGCACGGGCCACGCCGTCGCCTGCGCAAAAAATGCTCTGGGCGACCACGTTGGCGATGTCTTAATCCTGTACGGGGATGTTCCTCTCATCACGGTGCAGACCCTGGAGGCCATGCGGGCCACTCGGGACTGCGATACCAAAATGGTCGGCCTGACCTTTCGACCGTCAGATCCGGCACGTTATGGCCGGGTGATCAGTAACGGCGACCATATTGAGCGGATTGTGGAATATAAGGATGCCTCGGCGGAGGAACGCGCCATTGGTCTGTGCAATGCCGGTATGGTTTTGGGTGCGCGTGATGTTCTCTTCGATCTGATTGCGCGCCTCGATAACCGAAATGCCCAAGGTGAATATTACCTGACCGATGTATTTGCGTCGGCTTACGCGAATGGCAGTCCGGCGGCGATGGTTGAAGGCTCCGCTCAGGAAGTCTTGGGAGTTAACGACCGCAAGGAACTGGCCCAGGCGGAAAAAATTTTGCAGGGGCGCTTACGCGCCCGGGCCATGGCGGATGGTGTCACATTCCTCGATCCGGACACGGTTTGGCTTTCCAGTGACACCCGTTTCGACGGAGAAGCGGTGGTCGAGCCCAACGTCTTTTTCGGCCCCGGCGTGCGGGTCGGACGGGATGCACTGATCCGCGCGTTTTGCCATCTTGAAGGGACGGAAATTGGCACTGGTGCACGCATTGGACCCTTTGCCCGCCTACGCCCCGGCAGCAGTTTGTCGCAGAATGTCCATATCGGTAACTTTGTCGAGATCAAGAACGCGAATATGGGCGAGGGGGCTAAGGCGAATCACCTGGCCTATGTGGGTGATGCCGATGTCGGCCCCAAAGCCAACCTTGGCGCGGGAACCATCACCTGCAATTACGATGGTTTTGCCAAGCATCGCACGGCCATTGGTGCAGGCGCCTTTATTGGGTCCAATACGGCTTTGGTGGCGCCCGTTTCGGTCGGCGATGGCGTCATAGTCGGGGCCGGCAGCACCATAACCGAGAATATCCCGGCAGATGATTTGGCCCTGGGCCGGGGGCGACAAACCAATTTATCTGGGCGCGCAAAACTGTTTCGCGAGGCCCGGCCGCCGAAGCGGGCTAAATAAGACGATCATCCGATGCTTTATGCTGTCATCGGATATTTGTGTGGGAAGGTGAAAGGGAAGGTAACTCATGTGCGGAATAATCGGGATCCTTGGTGACGCACCCGTGGCCCCCCTCTTGGTGGAGGGCTTAAGGCGCCTGGAATATCGCGGTTACGATTCAGCCGGAATTGCCACGCTCTGCAATGGTCACATCGACCGACGCCGAGCGGAAGGCAAGCTGGTGAACCTCTCGGACCTGGTCGATCAAAACCCCATTGAGGGTACGATTGGCATTGGGCACACCCGCTGGGCCACTCATGGACGCCCCACCCAGGCCAATGCCCATCCCCATGCGAGTGATCGGGTTGCGGTCGTGCACAACGGTATCATAGAGAATTTTCAAGAGCTTCGCGAAGAGCTGGAGGCGGGCGGTCATAGCTTCGAAACGGAAACCGATACGGAGGTGATTGTTCATCTCATCACCGAGCACCTTAACCAGCAGATGACCCCGCAAGAGGCGGTTGCGGCCTCCTTGAAGCGCTTGGAAGGTGCCTTTGCACTCGCCATAATTTTCACCGGACGGCATGACTTGATGGTTGGTGCGCGCCGCGGCTCGCCGCTTGCCGTCGGCTTTGGCAGTGGTGAGATGTTTCTGGGATCTGATGCATTGGCGCTGGCGCCCCTGACCGATCAAATTTGTTACCTTGAAGAGGGTGACTGGGTCGAATTGACCCGCGGTGGCGCCCAAGTATTTGATCATACCGACCGTCCCGTGGAGCGTGAAGTTAAGCAAACCGCTTTATCCGGGGCTATGATCGGAAAAGGTCAATACCGGCACTTTATGCAAAAAGAAATTTTTGAGCAGCCGGCAGTAATTGGGGACACTTTGCAAAGCATGGTTAATCCCATGGATCGTTCGGTTCAGTTGCCTGACCTTCCTTTCGATCTTTCCTCTATTTCCCGCATAACCTGCTGCGCTTGTGGAACAGCGTATTATGCAACGGCAGTTGCCAAATATTGGTTCGAACAGATTGCCCGCCAATCGGTCGAGATCGACATTGCCTCTGAATTCCGCTACCGCGAAGCCCCCATGCCGGAAGGGGGCGTAAGCTTGTTTGTGTCTCAGTCCGGCGAAACCATCGATACCCTTTCCGCTCTCAGGTATGCAAAGTCTCAGAACCAATCCATCCTCTCGGTGGTTAATGTGCCGGAAAGCGCGATCGCCCGCGAATCTGATGCCGTTTTGCCCACCTTGGCAGGTCCGGAAATCGGTGTCGCTTCCACTAAGGCCTTTACGACTCAGTTGACGGTTTTAGCCTGTTTGACAATAGCAGTGGGGCGCGCCCGAGGTGTGGTCTCCGATGAAATGGAAGCACGGCTGACACATGCCCTGACGGAAGTGCCGGCGAGGATCACCGACGTCTTGCAGCACGATGATCAAATCAAAACCATTGCGGCCGACCTCATTTATACCCGTGACGTCCTCTATCTCGGTCGCGGTCTTTTATTCCCCATCGCCTTGGAGGGTGCTCTAAAACTAAAGGAACTGAGTTACATCCATGCCGAAGGTTATGCAGCTGGCGAGATGAAACATGGTCCCATCGCCCTGATCGATGAAGACGTGCCGGTGATCGTCTGCGCGCCGTCCGGGCCTTTATTTGAAAAGACCGCTGCGAACGTTCAGGAGGTGCACGCGCGGGGCGGTCAGGTAATCCTATTGTCTGATAAGGCGGGCATCGCAAAAGTCGGCGATCTTGCTAAGCATTGCATCGAGCTGCCTGAGATCGATCCCTTCGTGGCCCCGATCCTTTACACAATTCCGGTTCAGTTGCTGTCTTATCACACCGCCGCCCTCAAGGGGACTGACGTGGATCAGCCGCGTAATTTGGCCAAGTCGGTTACGGTGGAATAAAGCCCTAGTCCGGCCGTATGGCCGAACCAAATTGACCTTGTGACATGGGCCTCGGCTAGCCTTGCGCTAAAAGATGCCGCTGCAAAAAATCTGTGCCGTCAATATCGAGGCAGGTTAGGGATGGAGCAGTTGCCCCTGGTATAAAGTTGGCGTAGGTGACAGTTCTCCGACATTTCAATAACCAGCGCGCCTGAGCAATCGGTCAGGCGTACCCAGGCGTCTATGCCCGCCGACCGAGGTCCTTCTCCGGTCAATTCGCGCTTTAGGGCGACGCTTATGCGGCGGGTCTCTTCTGGGTCGATATCCAATTGTGCCAGGACACGATTGACTTGCGGCAAGCAGACCTCCTGCGCGCTCGCTGGCATCGCCGTTATCGTCGGAGCGACCAGGGCCACTGTCAGAGCCAATGTCAGGGCCAGGCAAAGGTTTCTCATTGCCAAAGTTCTCAAAAATCTAGGGGTGAAAAGAGCGGCGTTGTGTTCGGTCGGATTAAGGAGATTTTGGCGGGTCCTGTTTGCTTTGACCGGCCTCCAGCAATGCCGGTTGGAAAAGGCCCTGAGGATCAGCCGCCGGGTTTGCCCGGTCCGTCGCGGTACCTCGACCCCCAAAGGCCATTCTCAGCCTCCCAAAGAGGGCTTTCACCCCTCGCCAAATTTTTGGCAACAACCAAATGGCCAATAAGATAAAAACGATCAACAGGCCAATGAAGACCGAAGGATGATAGATTGCGGTCAATAAGCCGCCGATCACGACTACATCCTCGGTGACCGAGGCGGTCCAGTTGCTAAAGGGCTCGGGCGAAGTATTGATTAGGACTCGGGTGCCGGCCTTGCAGCTGTGGCTGATGCCGGCCAAACCGCCACCGACGATTAGGGCGGCCAGTTCCGCGGCCGGGCTGACCTGGCCCATGGCCATCGCCGCTAGCACCGCTCCGGCGGGAATGCGGATAAAAGTGTGAAGCGTATCCCAGGTCGTGTCCACGCCCGGGGTCTTGTCTGCAAAAAATTCTACGCAATACATGAAGCCGGCAGCGGCAATGACCGCTGGATCTGCCAGGATCTGCATATGTTCGGGCAGGATCATGTTGCCCGTGGCGCCTAGGATGCCGAGCGTTGCTAGGGTGGCATAGAGGTTGATACCGCTGGCCCACGCGAGGCCCATTGATATGGCGATGGTCTCAACGATTCCCATGTATTCCTCTTATCTCCTGACCCTGTATCTAAATTCCTATAAAGTGTTTTTTTCTTTTATTATGAGCCGGTTATCGCACGTCTTTCGGTTAGAAAAGTGCCATTCGCCGGCTTGCCGATGGCCTCATATATGGGGTGGGGCGCAAATGATCTCAAGGACTGGGCTTCTTTCTGGCTCCTAAACGGGGATGGCGCGCCCTTAACAGCAGGCAGCAATTGCCTTTCCCCGATTGCCTTTCCCCGATTGCCTTTCTGGGGCGCGTTACTATACTCGCGCCGGAACTCACAAGGCCGGCGATGGCCAGAATTCTCGGGAGAAGCGCAATGGGCGTAGATTTGCAAAATCCGAAACTATTCCGCCAACAGTGCTATATTGATGGCGCATGGGTTGATGCTGATGACGGCGGCACCATCAAGGTGACCAACCCCGCTGACGGGGAAGTGTTGGGCACCATTCCCAAACTGGGCGCCGATGAAACCCGCCGGGCCATTGAGGCTGCGGAAAAAGCTTGGCCGGCGTGGCGCGCCAAGACCGCCAAGGAACGCAGCGTTCTCTTGCGCAAGTGGTATGACCTGCTGATCGCCAACCAGGCCGATTTGGCCCAATTGATGACCTTGGAGCAGGGCAAGCCCTTGGCAGAGTCTATGGGTGAGGTGGTCTACGGCGCTTCCTTCATCGAGTGGTTTGCTGAAGAATCCAAACGCATCTACGGCGACGTCATCCCGGGTCACCAAGCCGACAAAAGAATCGTGGTCATCAAACAGCCGATCGGCGTGGTGGCGGCCATTACCCCCTGGAATTTCCCCAATGCCATGATCACCCGCAAGTGCGCGCCGGCCTTGGCCGCCGGCTGCCCGGTGGTCATTAAGCCCGCGACCGCGACGCCTTATTCAGCGCTCGCCTTAGCCGAACTGGCCGATCAAGCGGGAATTCCGGCGGGTATCATCAACGTGGTTACCGGCTCGGCTCGCGCCATCGGCGGCGAGATGACCTCTAACCCGACAGTGCGTAAGCTCTCCTTCACTGGGTCCACCGAAATCGGCAAGACCTTGATGGAACAGTGTGCGGCGACGGTCAAAAAGGTCTCCATGGAACTGGGCGGCAACGCGCCTTTCCTGGTGTTCGACGACGCGGATCTGGATGCGGCGGTTGAGGGAGCCATGATGTCCAAGTTCCGCAATGCGGGTCAAACTTGCGTCTGTGCCAATCGGATTCTGGTTCAAGACGGGGTCTACGATGAATTCGCCGCTCGCATGGCGGAAAAGACCGAGGCCCTAAAGGTTGGCTCTGGCATGGCCGAGGGGACCAACCAAGGCCCTCTCATCGATATGGCGGCGGTTGAAAAGGTTGAGGAACATGTGGCCGATGCGGTTGCTAAGGGCGCCAAGGTCGCCGTGGGTGGCGAACGCCATGCCCTGGGCGGTAGCTTCTTTCAACCCACCGTGTTGACCGGTGTGACCACCGACATGAAAGTGACCAAGGAAGAAACTTTTGGCCCGGTGGCTCCTTTGTTCCGCTTCAGCAGCGAGGCAGAGGGCATTGCAATGGCCAACGATACCGAATTCGGCCTGGCGTCCTATTTCTATGCCAGCGATCTGGGCCGGGTTTGGCGCGTCAGCGAAGGCTTGGAAAGCGGTATCGTGGGCATCAACACGGGCATCATTTCCAATGAGGTGGCGCCCTTCGGCGGTATCAAGGAATCCGGTGTGGGCCGTGAAGGCTCCAAATACGGCATCGATGACTTCGTTGAGATCAAATACCTCTGCATGGGCGGGATTTGAGCGACCACCCTCGGCGCTTAGGTTCAAATATTCACCAGCACCCCGGTCCCATTGGTCCGGGGAGTTTCCCATTTTGCTGGCGAGCTGTGGCTTTTTTCGGTTAGCCTGAACCATGGCTGTTTTAGCGCGCGCCCTGTTGATTTTTTTCGTTGCTTCATGCACTGGATTTGGCCCTGATCCGGCGCGGGCCGAGGGGCTTTGCGATGGATTGTCCCTTGTCCTTGAAAAGTGGCCCGAGGTGCCGGCTTCCCAGCCGTGGCAGGCTGGTGAAGGAAAGACCTGTCGCTATCTGAAGGAACTCTCCGGCCCGTTATTCCTTTGCCAATGGGACCACGATCTTCAAGATCCGGCGGCTCAGGCGCATTTTGATCGCTTGAGCCAGGACTTGGAGGTCTGTTTTGGTTTCGGCGCGACGATGGTATCGGATCAAAGGGTCAATCACCCCGATAGCTACCTGTTGCGCCAATTCGAGGTGCGGGAAAAGGTGATAAGCTTGTCCCTAAAGGATAAGAGCGCGCTTGGGCGCACAATCGTATTTCTGCGCGTTCAAGCACCGGATCCAAAGTAAACTTGTCCCATTGGACTGCGTCTCCCCTTTTTGACCTTGAAAGCCCTTGAAGGGTGACTTTTGCATCGAGCTTTCCTATGTGATCAAAAGATCGAATAGAAGGAAGAACGATGAGCCAAATACGCAAAGC
>JBCCHN010000183.1:0-8178 GCA_039028695.1 Pseudomonadota bacterium | reverse complement strand
GTGGCCATCAGTACGGCCGCCTTCACCCAGCTGATGAAGCCGATAATCAACGATATCTTCGTGGCTCGCAACGCGGACTTGCTTATTCCCGTGGCCGCCATGGCTTTGATTGTCTTTGTCGCCAAGGGTTTGGCTACCTATGGGCAGGCGGTCATCATGTCCTATGTCGGCTTTCGTATTGTCGCAGATATCCAAGGACAGCTCTATCGCCGCCTGATTGGCGCCGATCTGGCCTTTTTTCATCAAACCGCGCCCGGTGAGCTCGTGGCTCGCTTCATCAACGACGTGAATAAGATGCGCAACGCCGTCTCGGACACCCTGACAGGCCTGGGCAAGGACAGTCTTACCGCGCTGGCGCTGATTGTGGTGATGTTTTACGAAGATTGGCTTTTGGCTGCCGTGGCCTTTGTGGCCTTTCCCACCGCCATTCTGCCGATCGTCAAAATCGGCCGGCGCATGCGCAAGGTTTCCGGCAATACCCAGGCCCAGATCGGCAAGCTGACAACCCTGCTGGACGAAACCTTTCAAGGGGTACGCCATGTAAAGGCCTATGCCATGGAAGCCTACGAGGCAGAGCGGACCCAAACGACGGTTGATCGCGTGTTCCAGCTTAATTTTAAAGGCGCGCGCACCCGCAACCTGAGTCATCCCATCATGGAAACCCTGGGCGGCCTAGCCATTGTGGCGGTGATTCTTTACGGCGGCTCCCAAGTGATCAGCGGCACCAAGGACGCCGGCTCATTTTTTGCTTTCATCACTGCCCTTCTGCTGGCCTACGAGCCGATGAAACGGTTGGCACGCTTGAACGCCAATCTTCAAGAGGGGCTGGCCGCCGCGGCACGGGTCTTCGAACTCATGGACCGGCCGCCCAATATCCAGGAGCGGGCCGACGCAAAGCCCCTAACCCTCAGCGGCGGGGAAGTCACTTTCAAGGGGGTAAGCTTTTCCTATGACGGCGCCAAATCGGCCTTGCACCAAGCCAACCTTGCCGTGCCTGCTGGGCAAACGATAGCCTTGGTGGGGCCCTCAGGATCGGGCAAATCCACGATTTTGAACCTGATCCCGCGCTTTTACGACGTCCAAGAAGGCGAGGTGCAAATCGACGGTACCGACGTGCGGGATGTCACCTTTGACAGCCTGAGGGGTGCCATCGCCTTGGTCAGTCAGGAAATTCTGCTTTTTGACGACACTGTTCGCGCCAATATCGCTTATGGGCGCCTCGATGCCAGCGAAGAGGACATCCTGAACGCGGCCCGCCTGTCCGGCTCCCACGATTTCATTGAAGCCATGCCCGAAGGCTATGAGACCCAAGTGGGCCCCCGGGGATCGAACCTGAGCGGCGGCCAGCGTCAACGCATTGCCATTGCCCGCGCGATGTTGAAAAACGCGCCTATCTTGCTCTTGGACGAAGCGACCTCTGCCCTGGACAATGAATCCGAGCGCCAGGTGCAGGCGGCCTTGAAGGACCTTATGGCCGGGAGAACCACCCTGGTGATCGCTCACCGCCTCTCCACCGTCGTAGACGCGGACAGGATTTATGTGATCGAGGAGGGCCGCGTGGTCGATCAAGGCCAACATAGCGAGCTCATGGCCCGGGGCGGCACCTATGCCCGGCTCTATGCCTCGCAATTCGCAGACCAAGAGGGCCAACCGGATCGGGACCCCACCGACAGCCTGCGCCATGCGAGCGCCTGATTTTTGGGCGCGGGATGGCCTGATCCCCGGTCTGCTCAGTCCATTGGGTGCCGGCTATGGTTGGATCGCTGAGAGGCGACGGCGAGCACAACAGGCTCGATCCGTTTCGGTCCCGGTCATCTGCATCGGCAACCTAGTGGCCGGCGGAGCGGGAAAAACCCCTGTCACCCTGGACATTTTGACACGCCTCAAGAAAAGGGGCGTGGCAGCGCACGCCCTCACCCGGGGCTATGGAGGGGGCGAAGGAGGCCCGCTTCTGGTTGATCCCGCACGCCATAGCTATCGAGAGGTGGGCGACGAGGCCCTGTTGCTGGCACGTACCGCCCCGACCTGGGTCGCGCGGGACAGAATAGCGGGGGCCGAGGCGGCCATCCAAGAGGGGGCGGAGGTTCTTGTCATGGACGATGGCTTTCAAAACGGGCGCCTCAAAAAGGACCTGTCGCTTTTGGTCTTCGATGGTCCCTTCGGCATGGGCAACGGGCGGCTGTTGCCGGCCGGTCCCTTACGCGAAAGCTTGGCCTCGGGGATGGCCCGCGCCGACGGGGCCGTCATAATCGGTAAGGACGATCACGATTTGGCAGACAGATTGGGAGGAAAACTGCCGCTGCTGCGCGCGGAGATGCTTCCCCTGGATGATACCGCAAAACTCGCGGGGAAAAGACTGGTGGCCTTTGCCGGCATCGGGCGCCCGCAAAAATTCTTCGATAGCTTGGCGGCGACAGGGGCAGAGCTGGCCGCCACCCACGCTTTTGCGGACCACCATCCCTTCCAGCCCGACGAGATTTTGGCGCTTGAGGCCCAAGCCCGAGATTTGGACGCTGATCTGATGACGACCGCAAAAGATTGGATCCGCCTGCCGAACGCAGAGAATTCCTCAATCCGGGTATTCCCAATCGGGCTATCTTGGCGTAAACCCGACATCTTGGATCAGCTATTGAACCGTCTTATACCCCATGGCCAAGAAACGGCGTAATCCTTATTTTCTGCGGTATGTCCGCTATCCTTTGGAATCCGCCGGCCTCTATTTGGCGCTGGGCATTTTGAGCTGCCTGCCCATCGATAGCGCGTCCAACCTGGGGGGATGGCTGGGCCGCAATATCGGTTATCGCCTGGGTGTCACCCGGCGGGCCAAGCGGAACTTGAAGTTGGCCTTTCCGGAAAAGCCCGAGCAGGAAATCGACCAGATCGCCAAAGATATGTGGGACAATCTGGGCCGGGTCGCCGCCGAGTACGGGTTTCTAGGAGAAATTTGTGATCCCAAATCTGGTCGGGTGGAGCTGGTGGACGTCCACGGCTCGGCCATTCTGGACCCGGATCGCTACCCTTGCATTGCGGCCTCCGGGCACCTGGCCAATTGGGAGGTCATGCCGGTCTCCGCAGCAAGCTACGGGGTTCCCATAACGACCATTATTCGTGACCCAAACAATCCCATGGTCCGGGACAAGCTGCACCGCCTGCGGATCGTCGCCGGAGGCAGCCTCGCATCCAAGGGGCCCGAGGGTGCCAAACTGGCCATGGCAGCGCTCAGGGACAAAAAGGTCCTCGGCATCCTGGTGGATCAAAAGTTCAACGAGGGCATTGAGGTACCCTTTTTCGGCTATCCCGCCAAGACTGCCACGGCCGCGGCGCAATTCACCCTGCGGTACAAGAGTCGTTTGTTACCCATCCGTTTGGAGCGGACCGGCCCAGCCCGTTTTCGCATCACCTGCTACCCGGAAATCGAACCGCCCAACAGTGGCAAGCTAAAAGACGACGTGGAGATTATGGTGCGCCAACTAACTGAGACTTTGGAGGGTTGGATCCGAGAACGACCCGCCGAATGGCTCTGGCTTCATCGACGTTGGCCCGACCGGGTTTACCAGGAGGCCGCCCAAAAAGGCCTCTTATCTTAGAGGTTATCGCGCCAGCGGACCTATTGCGCCGGCATGGGTCCGACCAAAAAGGCCGGATCGACGCGTACATTGAACCAATTGATTCGCCAGTCCAGGTGAGGACCGGTGGACCGGCCGGTAGACCCGACGGTGCCGATCTCCTGGCCTTTCTCCAATTGGTCGCCCACGGCAACCGCAACCTCATGAAGATGGAGAAAAGCGGAGGAAAGGCCGTGCCCATGATCGATGATGATGGTCCCGCCCGTGTAATAGAGGTCGTCTTCGGCCAGGGTTACCGTCCCGCCAGCCGGCGCAACGACCGCCGTACCCTCGGGAGCGGCAATATCAATCCCATAATGGGGCTGTTTGGGAATACCGTTCAGGATCCGCTGTGACCCATAAACACCTGTCACCACACCGATCGCTGGCCACTGAAAACCGGTCTCTAAAAAGCCACTCTGGGGACTGTCGATTTGGCGCGCGCGAGCAATTTCCTTATTCTCGGCCTTGATTCGGACATAAACATCCTCCGGTGGGCTAACCTTACTGGCAGGCAAACCGTCAATACGTTGGATCTTGTAGTCACGGGGTGCGATCTCAATCTCGCGAATCTGTTCCGATCCATCCGGCATACTGATTTTTATTTGGGCAACCGAGGGGGCTTCACGGCCAAACGCGATTATAAAGCGGCCTTCCGGGTTAATTCGAACCTCCCGACCCTCAAAGATCAGCCGGCTGCCTGGTATGGTTTGCCCCATCACCAGACCGCCTTGCTGGAAGGTACCGTCCAACGTTATGTCATTCGCCGAAGCCAGCGACGTTCCCCAAAAAACGACGACCACGAGGGCGAGAGCGACGACGATCTGATTCACAAAAGTGTCCCCTGTTGACCGCTTCCAGATTTTTTTTCTGGCGATGGGCGGTCCTTATTTTTGGGCTTTGGTGACATCTTAGAGTCGTTGGCAACCGCACCGACCAGCCCATCGGAAAATTCTATGGTCATGGCCTGACCCTGGGAAACCTGACCGGCAGCCGTGATGACATCCTCGCCAGCCCGCACCAGCGCGAATCCCCGTGACAGGACCTTTTTGTGGGAGACGGACTCAAGCACCCGAGACAGTGTTTCCAACGATCGGGTGGCCTCGTGCACTTTTAATTCGAGGGTGACTGACAAACGCCGACCCGCATCCAAGCGGTCGAACGTGTTTTGGCCCCGCTCGACGACCCTTTTGCCCAGGCCGCGCAAGGGGCCGCTCAGCCCGGTCAGGCGCTCACGGCAAAGGTTTAGCTGCTGGCGTGGATGGGGCAGGCTGGCAGCCAAATTCGCAATCTCTGAACGATTGTTTTGCAGGCGACTTTGAATGGCAAGCTCCAGGCGTTCGCTCCGCTCGTCCAGACGCTGCGCCATCTCCTCCACCAAGCGGCGCGGATCGGGCAGGCCGCGGGCAAAGCCCTCTAGTAGGGTGCGCCGGTCGTCCAAGGCCCGACCGGCTCCGGACAGCAAGCGCCGCTCTAAATCCACCAAATGGCTCACCAATTCGCGGCGAATGGGCACGGCAATCTCCGCCGCCGCCGTGGGCGTGGGGGCACGCCCATCAGAGGCATAGTCGATTAGGGTAGTATCGGTTTCATGGCCAACCGCCGAGATCAAAGGGATCTCACTGGCCGCTGCCGCCCGGACCACCACCTCTTCGTTGAAGGCCCAGAGATCCTCCAAGGAACCGCCGCCACGAGCGACGATCAAAAGGTCGGGCTTAGGAACCGGCCCACCCGGCGCCAACTCATTGAATCCCTGAATGGCAGAAGCCACCTGTTCGGCGGCGCCGTCACCCTGCACCAAAACCGGCCAGACGAGAACATGGCGCGGAAAACGGTCGGCCAGACGATGCAAGATATCCCGGATGACCGCGCCGGTGGGCGAGGTCACCACGCCGATCACCTCGGGCAGGAAGGGAAGCGATTGCTTTGCTTCTTGCGCAAAGAGGCCTTCGGCCGCCAGCTTCTTGCGCCGCTCCTCAAGGAGCTTGAGAAGAGCCCCTTCTCCGGCCAGTTCCATGGAGTCGATGACAAGCTGATATTTCGAGCGGCCCGGATAACTGGTGACCCGGCCACTGGCGATCACCTCCATGCCGTCTTCGGGGCGAATCGAAAGGCGACCTGCCACACCCTTCCAACAAACCCCGTCCAGGACCGCTTTGTCGTCCTTCAAGGTCATGTACAAGTGGCCGGAGGCAGCCCGCTTAAAGCCCGAGATCTCGCCACGGACCCGCACCCGCTCGAACGCGCCCTCAAGGGTACGCTTGACCGCTTGAGAGATTTCAGAAACGGATAATGCCGGCAGATTGCCGCCAGGTGCGGCGGACTCTCGTGGGCTGGATTCGAAAAAGTCGTTCATGGATAAAAATCACTCATGGAGTCGCCATCTTATGCTAAAAACCCGCCGGTTGGGAAAGTCGGAATACCCATCAGCTCGATAAAAATACTTAAGGGATAGTCGGCATGAAAATTCTTGTGGTCGGCGGTGGTGGCCGCGAACACGCTCTTTGCTGGGCCATTAAGGCTTCGCCGCTGTGCGCTGAGCTTTATTGTGCACCCGGCAACGCAGGGATAGCCGCCGAGGCAATCTGCGTGCCCATCACCGCCGAGGACGTGGCGGGCCTGGTCGCCTTTGCCCAGGACAAGGCCATTGATTTTGTGGTGGTGGGACCGGAAGCCCCCTTGGTGGCTGGCTTGGCGGATCGCCTGAAAGAACAGGGTATCAAGACCTTTGGCCCCAGCGCCGCGGCGGCCGCCCTGGAAGGCTCGAAGGGCTTTATGAAGGACCTTTGCGCCAAATATGCGATCCCCACCGCCGCCTACGGACGCTTTACCGACCTGGCCGAGGCAAAAGCCTTCATTGAGGACAAAGGAGCCCCCATCGTCATAAAAGCGGACGGTCTGGCAGCCGGGAAAGGCGTGACGGTAGCGGAAACCTTGTCCGATGCGCGCCAGGCGGTGGACGCGGCCATGGGCGACAAGGTGTTTGGCGCCGCTGGGGCCGAAGTGGTGATCGAGGAATTCATGCCAGGCGAGGAAGCGAGCTTTTTCGCCCTGGTCGACGGCACGACGGCCCTGCCGCTCGCCTCCTCCCAAGATCACAAACGGGCCTTTGACGACGACCAAGGGCCGAACACGGGGGGCATGGGCGCTTACTCCCCAGCGCCAGTGGTCACCGAGGCGCTGAGCCAAGAGATCATGGAAACCGTCATAACGCCGACTGTCCAAGGCATGGCCGCGGAGGGACGCCCCTTTCAGGGTTTGCTCTACGCAGGCCTGATGATTGGGCCCGATGGGCGGCCTCGGGTGGTGGAGTTTAATGTGCGCTTCGGCGATCCGGAGTGCCAGCCGGTCCTCATGCGCCTCAAGTCCGATTTACTGCCCGCCCTCATAGCCACCGCCGATGGCCAGCTCTCTCGCTTTGACTTGCGCTGGTATGACGATCCGGCCCTGTCTGTTGTGCTGGCGACAGAAGGCTATCCCGGATCTTATCACAAAGGCAGTGTCATTGCGGGACTAGAGAGTGCCGCCGGCGATGATCCGGACATTCAGGTCTTTCATGCGGGTACCAAGGCCGGGCCGTCCAACGAGGTTCTTGCAAACGGGGGCCGCGTGCTGACGGTCACCGCCATGGGCACCGACCTGAAAACGGCGCGAGACAAGGCTTATGGAGCAGTGGATCGCATCGACTGGCCAGAAGGTTTTTGCCGCCGGGACATCGGCTGGCGGGCGCTTTAACAGGGTTAGGAGATCATCTCCGCGATGTAGCCCGGCAAGGCAAAGGCCGCTAGGTGCACTTCGGGCGTATAGTAGCGGGCCTGGATGCCCGAAGCCGCATAACGGACTTTAAGGGTCTCCAAAGGCGGCTGGCGCAGCGCCGGATTATCGCAACCCCAGCCAAAGGCCATGGGCCCGCCCACATAGGTCGGGACCGTGGCCAGGTAACAGGTGGCATCGACGAAAAGGCCGCGGAAGGCGCTCATGGTGGCGGAGAGTTCCTCTGATTGGAGGAAGGGCACGCCGTTTTGCGTGACCAGAATACCCCCATCAGCCAGGCAGGCCTTGCAGGAGATGTAAAAACTCTCGGTGAAAAGAACCTCGCCCGGCCCGATGGGATCGGTGGAATCGATGATGATCAGATCGAAGCGGTCCTCACAAGCAGCGACAAAGTCGACCCCGTCGGCGATTACCAAAGAGGTGCGCGGATCCTCAAAGGCCTTTTGGCATATGACCCGTAGGTGTTCCTTAGCGAAATCGGTTACCGAGGCGTCGATTTCCACCATGGTCACCTGTTCGACGGTCTCGTGCTTTAAGGGGAGAGGAAAAATCGAGAACGTCTCTGTAGGACTCTCCTTGAGGTTGTAGCGATGAAGCGTCGTTCCATGGTTCTTCTTTCTGTGCAAATTTATGTTGCAAGAGCACTAGACAATGCGTCAAGAATTTTGCGTGAAGAACGGCAAGGGTGATGCGACAGGCAGGGACAACAAAGGTCTCGCGTCTCGCTTCTTGCTTCGTTTGCTTTCGCGGAAAAAATGATGTGGTGGGAACGAGTTTCGTTCGTACGAACTGCGTGGAG
>JBCCHN010000182.1:0-8211 GCA_039028695.1 Pseudomonadota bacterium | reverse complement strand
TGCTACAATCAAGGAAAGGGGCGGCGTGTTCGGCCGCCCCAGTCTTGATCAATCTATTGGCGTTCGCCTCTCTCTTTAGAGAGAGCCATAGTAGTGCTCGTAAGCGCCTTGGTAGTTCGGCGCGTTCAAGAGCTCGTAGCGGACCACCCGTGCGGCCCAGGCCTTCTGGGATTCCACGACCCGCTTAAAGAACTCGTCTTCACCGACAAAACGATCAACCACTGTGTCCCACGCCTGAAGTTGGGCATCCATGATGCCGTCCGGGGTGCGATAAACGTTCACCGCATGATCCCGCTCAAGTCGGATCAGATCATTGGAATAGCGATCTTGATACTTCCAGCTCATATCAGACGATGCGGCTTCGGAGGCCACCTCCAAAATCGCCTGCTGCTCAGCCGAGAGATTATTGAAGAGCGTCTTATTAAAGATGATTTCAAAGCATTCCTGGCTCTGATGGAAAGAAGCAAGGTGGTAATGCTTGGACACATCCTGCATGCCGAAGTCTTTATCCGAGGTGGGATTGTTGAACTCGGCCGCATCGATCAGACCGCTCTTCATGGCCGGCTGAATTTCACCGCCCGGTAGCTGCACAACCGACATACCCATTTCCTGAAGCACGTCCGCGGCCAAACCAACCGTACGATATTTCAGGCCCCGCATTTGGCTGGGATCCTTCATTTCTTCCTTGAACCAGCCAAAGGGCTGCGCTGGCATGGGGCTGTTGAAGAAGCCGACGATGTCAAGCTGCAGCGCATCCATCAGCTCGTAATAGAGCTCCTTACCGCCACCGTATTGGATCCAGCCCAGCAGCTGATTGGCGTTCCAGCCCCAGCAGGGACCCGTGCCAAAGAGCGATGCCGAGGGACTCTTAGAATACCAATAAGCAGTAACCAGGTGGGCGCCGTCCAGAACGCCCTTATGGACGGCTGTCTGCATTTCGGCGGTTTTCACCACCGCGCCGACCCCCAAGAGGTCGATCTTCATGGCACCACCGGACATGCGGTTGACCTTGTCCACATAGTCTTCGGCGAATTCAAGGAAGATACCGCCGCCCCAGGCCGCCTGGACCTTAAGCGTGGTGGCCGCCTTGGCCACATGGGGGGCCGCAAGGGTGGCAGCCGCTGCGCCGGCTGCCGTAACGGCGCCGGTTTTAAGGAAATTTCGTCTCGTATGCTTGGACTTCTTCTCAGTCACAATAAGTCTCCCTAATAGAGTTTGTTTTTACTTTGGCTTGGCTAGCGGGGCCGCAGCGTATCACGAAGCCCATTGAAGGAACAAGATGACATCGCCCATGCCCAGTCGGCCTTACCAAATGTTAAGCCACACGGTCTTTCGGCTCCTTTCCTGCGATGATGGCATCCAGATTGTCCAACGCGCGATGCCCCATGGCAACACGGGTTTCTTGGGTCGCGCTACCGATGTGCGGTAGCAAAAATGCATTCTTTAAGTCACGGAACGCAGGGTCAATACTTGGTTCATTGTTATAGACATCCAACCCCACGGCGCCGAGCATGCCGCTTTCAAGAGCTTCGAACAACGCTCCTTCATCGATCAAGGCACCACGCGCCGTGTTGATTAGAATCGCGCCGGTCGGCAGTAGGGAAAGCCGCTCCCAATTGATAATGCCCACGTTGTCCGCCGTGGCGGGGCAATGAAGAGACAAAAAATCGCAGTTGGGAAGCAATTCCTCGACAGTGGAGTGATAAATCGCTCCCTTCGAAAGGTCATCAGGCAAACGGCGGCGATTATGATAGTGGATCTCCATATCAAATCCCCGGGCACGACGGGCCACTAGCTGACCGACCCGGCCCATGCCAAGGATTCCTAACCGCTTGCCCGTCATCTGGGTGCCAACCATGAAACTGGGGCTCCAATCACGCCACTCCGCCTGACGGACCAGGCGCTCACCCTCGCTCGCCCGGCGGGCGGCGCCCAACATGAGCAACAGGGCGATTTCAGCCGTCGCGGCCGAGAGCACATCTGGCGTGTTGGTAACGATAAGGCCGCGAGCCTTAGCAGCTTCCAAGTCCACATGATCCACGCCGACCGAATAATTCACGATCGCCTGCAAAGATTCAGGCAATTTTTCAATGACTTCAGACGAGAGATGTTCGGTGTGGCAGGGCAAAACCGCCGCGGCCCCCTCACACAGCGCGACGAGCTCATCGCTGCTGTAGCAGCGGTCATCAGGGTTCAAACGAGGCGCATAGTCCCGTTTTAAACGCGCCTCGACCTCGCCAGTCAATTTGCGCCCGACAACGATGATCGGTTTTTCGCTCACAAGATTACACTCACAGGGCCCGTCTCTACCCGTTCGCGACACCACTTAGGTGCCCGATATGTGGTATACCAACCTACCATAATTTTTAGTCGGCGAAAGTTACAATTCAAGTGTTTGAGTAAACGTTTTGGTGATTTAATCTCTAAAGATAGAATGAATTCCTTGTATTCAATCAAAAAGATCATACCCTAAAAATAGCATATTGTTGGATACAACATCCTTTAGGAAAGCATGGCTTGCCACCTTTTGCCTCCAAAAACGCGATCTGGATTTTGCGGGTTATTGCTATCATCGGGCTGGTCCTATTTGGGAGCTTGTTGGCCATAACCTTTGCTAGCCCCCATACCTTTGAGACCGCTGCCAGAGATTTTGTGAAGAGTCAGATCGAAAAAGAAATTCGGGAAAAGTATCAAACCGCTGCCGAATCCTCCTTTGTCGAAAAAGCATCCGATTTGGCGCAGCGATTGGGCCTGGAGCAGCAGCAACTTCAAGAAGCCCTCGATAGAGATCTGCCCCAGAAAATTGCCCAAGTAATTGCGGAGCTATGCCAGCAGAACTGCGAGCAGCAAGCCGCCACGACAAAGCTCATCACTAAGGGCATCTTGGGGAAAATTGCCGGTTTGCAGGTTCAGCAACAGAGCCTTGTTGACATCATCAAGGGCAAATACCAGGAAATCATCACCAAACTCAGGACGGATGTTCGAATCTTTTGGGGCTCCAACCTGGCCATGTTCGCGATCCTGCTGGCCATTTCCTTTGCGAAGCGGAAAGCCGCCGCCCAACTATTTTTGCCGGGTCTTTTGTTATTCGCCTCTACCCTTTGTGCGTCGGCGATTTACCTTTTTGGTCAAAATTGGTTTTTTACCATTCTCTACAACGACTACATGGGCTTTTGGTACCTGGCTTATCTCGGGCTCATTTTCACCTTACTCTTGGACATCATCTTCAACCGCGCTCGGGTGACCACCCGGCTTATCAACTTTGTTGCCAATGTAATGGGCTCCAGTTTATCTCTTGTGCCTTGTTGATCCGATGAGTTAACCGCTGTCTTTCTATGGAAGGACTAAACAGGGCACGAGGAAGGCCAATTATGTCGTTAATGGACAAAACAGCTCTGGTAACAGCCGGAGCGGAAGGCATTGGCCGCGCCATCGCCCAGACCTTGGTCCGCGAGGGCGCAAAGGTTCATGTCTGCGATGTGAATGCCGAGGCAATTGCCGATATCAACCGTGCAGATTCGGACCTAAAGGGAACTTCCGGAGATGTAACAAAACCGGCCGACGTGGACCGGGTGTTTAAAGAGACATTGGCCCGCTTCGGCGATCATCTGGATATCCTGGTCAACAATGCGGGCATAGCCGGCCCCACCGGCCCGGTTGAGAGCCTGGATCCCAACGGCTGGCGAGCCACCTTCGATGTGAACCTCCATGGGGCTTTTCATTGTCTGCAGCAGGCCGTGCCGCTGATGAAGGCGCAAAAGAGCGGCTCAATCGTCAACCTCTCCTCCTCTGCCGGATTGTTCGGCTTTCCCTTGCGAACCCCTTATGCCGCGGCCAAGTGGGGGGTTATCGGGCTCACCAAGTCCTTGGCCATGGAGCTGGGCCCCTTTGGCATACGGGTCAACGCCTTATGCCCCGGCTCGGTCAAGGGGCCGCGCATCGACCGGGTGATCGCCGCCGATGCAAAGAGCCGTGGAGTCAAAGAGCAAGAAATATACGATGCCTATGTGAAGCAAGTATCCATGAGATCCTTTGTGGAGGCCCAGGACATCGCCGAGATGGTGGCCTTTATCTGTAGCCCCCGCGGAGCCATGATCTCGGGCCAAGCCTTGTCGGTAGACGGCCATACGGAGACCTTGGGCGCCATCGATTTGTAACAGGGCGCCTGGCCCACGACGAGATGCTCTTCATCACAGTTCATCAAACCGATGAGCTTTGGTTTAGGCAGATCCTCTTTGAGCTGATTCCCATCCGGCAAGCTTATTCCGGCGACAGCATTCGCGATCAAGACCTGGGGCAAGCCCTGCAGGCGTTGACACGGAATACTTGTCGACCATTTTGTGCTTTCGACTTTTTTGATCGCCCGCTCCAAGACCCCGCCCCTGGCCGACGCCTTGCGGCACGCCATGGGAAAGCGCTTTTCCCAGGGCGAGCGGTCCTGACTGGAACGTTAGGTCTTTAGATAACCGTCCAAGTAGGTCACCCGCTCGGCACCAACAAAACGGCGAAGGCGGTCCAACTCAGCATCCAGCCGCCGTTGCCGGTCTTTGGTCAAGCGGATCTTGGGCTCCAGCCAAAGGCCAGACACGCGGATCTCTGCCTCGTCGCGCCAGTTTTTCATGTCTATGCGGCCCACCAGGCGATCACCTTCCAGCAGGGGAAAAACGTAATAGCCGTAGCGGCGTTTCGCCGCCGGTACAAAAACCTCGATGCGGTAGTCGAAATTGAACAAGCGCTGGAGCCGCTTGCGGTCCCGGATAAGGGGATCGAAGGGGCTGAGAACTCGCATGCGTTTCGGCAAGTCCGGTAGCTCGGACAGGTTTTCCAAGGTTTCCGGCCGGGTGTAGGCGCGCCGCGCTTTGCCGCCATCGGCTCCATCGACCTCCACCTCAATCAGATCTCCGGCATGATGGCCGACACGGCACCACGCCGCCGCTTCTGCCGGGCTGACCAAATCCCAAAAGGCCGCCAGTTCGCCGGAAGTAGCCAGGCCAAGACGATCCAATGCGCCGTTACAAGCCCAATCCACTGTCTCTTGGTGGGTTACCTCCGGGGTCAAGTGATCGTCGGGAATGACACGATCGCAGAGATCGTAAACCTTCTGAAAGCCTTCGCGCCGGCACACAGAAAGCTGACCGCAACGCCAAAGGTATTCCAACGCGGTTTTGGTGGGGTGCCAATCCCACCAGCCGTTGGCGGAGCCTTTTTTCTGCTCGCCGCCCAAGTGACGGGCCATGGTGGGGCCGTGGGCGCGAACATGAGCCTCCACCTCCAAAAGTGCTTCCTCGAAGCCCTCCCGGCGCCACTTACGCCAAGCCTCCTTCAGCCGCACCCGCTCCTTATGAAAACGGGTTTGCCAATAAGGATAAAAGGCCATGGGGATGATCGAGGCATCGTGCGTCCAGTTTTCAAAGGCCAAACGGTCCCGCTCCAAGACCTGGGCCAGGAGTTTGGGCCGGTAGGTCCGATTGCGGGAGAAGAGGATCAAATCGTGAGCCCGCGCTAAGGTGTTTATGGAATCCACCTGAACGAAACCCAAATCCTCAATGACCCGGGCCAGGCCGGAAGCATTTAACTTACCGCTGGGTACAGACCGACTGGGTGCCGCCAAGCCTTGCCGAACCATAAAGAGGCGGCGCGCATCGCTTGTGGAGAGTGTCGGGCGGGTCATGGAGGGAGCTTAGGCGTTTTTGCCGGGCGGGCAAGAGCCCAGGAGACCTCAAACGTCACCTTGTGTCAGGAGGCTAGACTTTCAGGCCCTTGCCCTTTTAGGGTTGCCCTCACGTTCACCTGCAATGAGCCAAAAAGATGTCCAACGGATGGGACGAGTCGGCCGAGGCTTGGATCGACTCACTGGGCGCAAGGGGCGATTGGTCCCGCGAATATATTCTCGATCCCGCCATGCAGTCGCGGCTCCAGGGCCAGCGGTTCAAACGCGCCTTGGACGTGGGTTGCGGTGAGGGACGCTTTTGTCGCTTTTTAGCGGGCAAGGGGATCGCCGCGGTTGGAATCGATGCCTCTCGGACCCTGATCACCGAAGCGAATCGGCGCAATCCCGACGGCAAGTACCAGCTTGGAAAAGCAGAAGAGCTACCGTTCGAAAACGCATCCTTCGATCTGGTTATCAGTTACATGAGCTTGTGCGATATCGATGGCTACCGCGACGCTATCGCCGAGATGGCCCGCGTTCTGGAGCCAGGCGGCACCTTGTTGTTGGCAAATATCTCGAGCATAAATTCCGCTGGTACGGAATGGGTGCGGGATGAGAAGGGTCAGCTAAGCCATTGGCCTGTCGACCGCTATTCGGAAGAGTTCTCCCTAGTGTCGGAATGGAAAGGCATTCGCATCACCAATTGGCACCGTCCCCTGTCGGCTTATATGAAAGCATTCCTCGCCGCTGGGCTTCAGCTCACTCACTTCGACGAGCCCCTCCCCATCGGCGGTGACGCAGCCCGGCAGGAACGCTACCGCAGAGCCCCCTGGTTCGTGATCATGGAATGGCGTACCGCCATTTAGGTAAAACGGCAAAGATGGACAAAATTTAAGCTGTAGCCGCGCAGTCCCATCACCAATTGACGCTCAGGTTAAGGCTCTTTTGCACAAGTGAGATCGCGCAATGAAAAGACAATTCCTATCCCTCGCCACCGCAGGCACCCTCTTGTTCGCGACTTCAGCAATGGCCGTCGCCGATGATCGCCCGCCCACCCCGGAAGAGCGCGCGAAGATCGAGGAGACCCTCCGCGCCGCGGGTTATGTCGTCTGGGAGGAAATCGAACTGGACGACGGCCTGTGGGAAGTCGATGACGCCATGAAGGCAGGCGATACCCGCGAGTTCGATCTAAAACTTGACCCCAACACCTACGAAATCATCAGGGTGCGCGAAGACGATTGATCGAGCCTTCCGCCGAAGCGCAAACTGCCGCTGTTAGGCAACGGCATCAATAACGTCGTGCAATATATTCCCTAGGATTTCCGGCTGCTCAAGCGGGACATAATGGCCGCAGTTTGGAATCACATGCAGACGATTGCGCTTGGCTGAAGCCGCCAAATCGGCACTGTATGTTTTTCCCGGGGCAATGTCTTCGTCACCGCTAACAACAACGATGGGGCACTGTGCGTCGCTTACGAGTTGATGGCGGTTTTGGCGACTGTGAAAAACCGTCACACCCCGAGCAATGTCCTCCGGTCGCTGCGCCATCGCGCTATTGCGAGCAGCCTCTATTTTAAGATTGTCAGCCGATTGAGAGAACAGCGGTTCCCAGTACTTGGCCCAGGCACCGGAGATGCCCCGGGTCTGCAAACAATCGAGTGCCGAGGCATGCAAGATGGAATCGGGGCGATGCTGAGCCTTGGTGCTGATGAGAACCAGGGCCGCAACCCTTTCCGGCGCCAATACAGCCACTTCAAGGGCACAAAAACCACCCACCGAACAGCCAACGACGATCAAGCGATTGCCCTTGGCAATCTTAAGAGCTGCCTCCGCCCAGGCTTCGAGCGTATTGCCCAAACCGTATAGGGTTGGGGCATCGGATAACCCGTTGAACAAGCCCCGATGCTGATCCCACATGGACCCGTCCAGAGGAAGGGCATGCAAGAACAGCAATCCGATATCGGAGGAGGCTGACATCTTCCAAGGAAGTGGCCGGGATCAATTTATTGGCCGCCCAACAAAAAAGCAGTTTCCCCGGCATGCCCCTATTGAGTTTCGGTGCGGCCTTTGGCTTGGGCGGCGAGGAGAGCCTGGTCCAAAGAAGCGGCGCCCGGATTGGTGACCTTGCGCTCTACGACGATTTGGATCGGCGTCACGTCGCTTCCGTAGTAGGCCTTGTTGGCCTCGGCGCTGGGTTGCAGAACGGCACCCTCAAGAGCGATGCCGCCAAAAAGACCCTTGGACTTGGCGAATGAATAGACATCGGCGCCAATGTTGGTGGTGGTAGCGGCCTTGGCGCCCGCCCCCAGGGGGCCCACTGCCACAGAGGCATCGCCGCCCAGGGTAAATTTGTTCTTCACCACGGCTTCCATTCCCTTTTCATTCATGATCACGAGGACGATCTCGGAAGCTTCGGCGCCAATTTGCAGGCCCAAGCTGCCGCTACCCATGGTCAAAAAGGATGGAGAACTCCAGGAATTACTGCCCGGATCATAAGAAAGCAGCACGCCGCTGCCACCCGAGCCGCCGATGAAAAATCCCGCCTTGAGAAGCTGTGGGAC
>JBCCHN010000181.1:0-8709 GCA_039028695.1 Pseudomonadota bacterium | reverse complement strand
GGCCGTTTGTCGTGTGACGGTTCTTTTTTCTGGGCCGTTTGCCGGACCATTTGCCGGACCATTTGCCGGCCCGTCAGCACAAAAATCAGTCCGTGATGGGGCCGCTGCCGACACGCGGATGGGGGCGGGCACCATCGGAAACGGCCATGCACATGACGATCTCATCGGCCCGGGGGGCATCGGCTACCATGACGGTTAGCGTGTCGAAATGGCTAAAAGACCAAGCCTCATCCTTGTGGCCAAGGGGAATATCAATGGCCGCACCTGCGCTGGCCACCTTGGCATTGGAGGGAATCAGGGCCTGTCCGCCGCCCACGGCCGCGCGCATGGGCTTGCCGAGTTTGGGATGGATCATGGCGCCGCCGTGCTCCAAATCTCCTGCGATGCCCACAATGGCCGCCTTTCCATAGCTGATTGGCGGGCCGGAGAGCATGGCGGTGGCGTCGCTCATCAGGCGTTCTCCAAGCAAGCCGCCCAGATCAAAAAGCGGCGAAAGGTCCTCAACGAAGCGGTTCGCGAAAGGGTTTTGGACGATGGCAAGGGCCGCAACGCGAACAATCGGATCGCAGCTTTCGCCGAGGCCATCCGCTTCGATGATTTCCTTTATGAAAAGAGTCTTGCGAATGCTCATGATAACCTGTCCTTCTCATTGGAGCCCATCGCCTTGGGTCGCGAGGAACGTCGAGTTGATAAACTGATTATTGCGTGGGGTGTTCATCCCCGTCGGTGTCCATAAACACGTACAAGACCACGACCAGGATGGTCATATAGAATTTGAAGGCCGCGTTCTGGCCGTTCCATTCTTTCGACTGCCACATGGCGAACCATTCCCCGCCGATCGCCATGAAACCAATGAACCAAAGGCCAAAACCGAGGCTGACGCCGATCGCCAGGGGTACTCTTGCGCGCTGGAACTCATGCTTGGGCGATCCGAGCTTGATTGCCATGACGGTCGCGGCGGCCAAGAATGCCAAGCAGGTTAGGGCTTCTATCGCAATGATGATCAAATAGGCTGCCTTTTGCAGGCTCGGGTCCGTGACGGCGCGCCATTTCAACTGCGAGTCGGGAAAGATCGTGTCCATGGCAAGCACGTGCTGAACAAAGGCCCAATTGCTGCCGTAGTCCGTGATGTTGCCGAGTACCACTAAAAAGGCCCAGAAGCCGATGCCCCCGGTCATGACGATTTTGGACAGACGAATAGCTAAAGCACCGCCGTTCATGGGGTGGTTCCGTTGCGCGTTTATTTATCGGGGCAAAGCCTGCAACGGGCCTGGTATAATTGCAAGATGAAGGTAAGGCACATCGCGGGCCCGTGGTGGCGGTAAAATTTGGGAGAGTTACCTTTTGGATGCCGCCCTTTTTGTGGTTTTGGTCGGGGCCTGAACCACATCCTTTGGAATTACAACGGGAGAAACCGCCCAGACGAGCACCGCGGGTTTGTCGGTGCGGTTTCGGCCATGGTGAGGGATACGGGCGTCAAAGCTGTAGCTGTCGCCGGCGTGAAGGGTGATGAGCTCGTCGCCTAACTGCATCTCGAGTTCCCCTTCGATGAGCACGCCGTGCTCTTCGCCGTCATGTACAAGAAGAGGTTCTTCCGGTCGTTCAGCCCCCGGTTCATAGCGGGCCACGCCCATATAAAATTGACCGCCGATAGAGGAGGATAAGAGGCGGTCGCTGTAGCCGATTTCCTGAACCGTCTGGTCATAGAGGGAGTTCAAATCCCGGCGGTTCCTTGACCTGACGATGTAAGCCTGTTCCAAGGGGCCGGCGCCAGGCCGGCGGGCGAAGAACCAGTCGATGGAAACGGAAAGAGCCTGAGCAATCGTATGGATCACTTCCATCGAGGGATTTGAGCTGCCCCTTTCGATGGCGCTCAGATGGCTGAGGGATACATCGCTTTCCTGGCTCAGCTGCTTCAACGTGAGGCCTCTGGCCTGGCGCAGCTGGCGAACCTCGGAACCAAATGACGAGGGTGCGTTTCTCAACAATCTTACCTTTGTGTCCAATGATGTCCTGGTCTGTAAACCGGATTGGATTTTATCCGCCATAGCAACCTATCCCAAAGAAATTTCCATCCATACTGTCTCGAGGAGTATTAATATAGTTTAATGCGCTATGAGAAGAATTTTATTGAAAAATTCTTCTATTTGAGTGACAATAATTCACGGTGGCCAGGATTGGTCACACCCGACCCCAAAAAAACCGACACCCAGCGGTGCACTTGCAGGAGAGGACAAGATGGCAAACTTACGAAAACTTGGCTCCTTGAACACGGCTCAGCAAGAAGTGGCACATAAGAATGAGCGCCTAAGGAAATGGGCTTTGGAGAATAACACGATGGGGCGCGGCCCATCGCGTCGAGATTTTATCAAAGCGGGCACGGCCTTTGGATTGTCCGTGGCCATGACAAGCGCGCTTTGGACGGAGGTGAAGGCGGCAACGCCGCGCAAGGGCGGAAAACTCCAGGCTGCTGCTGACGGCGGTGCCAGTACGGACACCTTCAATCCCTTGCAGGCAAGCGGTGTGGATCACACGACCCTGTCGGTTTTGTCCTGTTTTGATACTCTAACCGAAATTGATTCAAAGGGGGCGCCTCAGCCCAGTTTGGCGGAAAGCTGGGAAGGGGCAGCGGATGGCACCTGGGTCTTTAAACTGCGCGAGGGTGTGGAATTCCATGACGGTAAGTCGCTGACGGCTGAGGATGTGGTTTGGTCCCTAAAGCAACACCTTAGCCAGGAAAACAAATTTGCCGAGGGCAAACAGATCATTGAGAACTTGGAGGAGCTGCGCGCCGATGGCTCCAATCAAGTGATCATGAAGCAGCGGGAGGTGAACTTTGATCTGCCCGCCCATCTTTCCTCTTTTGGCCTGATCATTGGCCAGGAAGGGACCACCGACTGGAATGCTGGGATCGGTACCGGGCCCTATACTAAGATCGCCTTCGAACCGGGGCAGCGTTTTCAGGGCGCAAAGTTCGCGAATTTTTACCGGGACGATCAGGGCCATTTTGATGAGGTGGAACTCCTCAATGTCACCGATGCGACCGCCCGTGCCAGTGGCCTTATGTCGGGATCTTTGGAAGTCATCGGGCAACCGGATGTGAACACGGCCAAGCGCTTGGGCGGTATTGATGGCTTCACCCTGCTCGAAGTTCCGGGCACGCAACACTACACCACCGATATGAGGACAGACACGGACCCCTTTACTGATAACCACATTCGCTCGGCGGTGAAATGGGGGATCAAACGCCAGGAAATCGTCGACAAGGTGCTCGGCGGGTTCGGCACTATCGGCAACGATGTTCCGATCAGCCGGGGCCAGCAGTTCTTTAACAGTGACCTGCCGCAACGGGAATATGACCCTGACAAAGCAAAGTTCCATCTAAAGCAGGCGGGACTTGATAGTATCGACCTGACTTTCTCCACCAGCGACGGTGCCTTTCCCGGCGCGGTCAATGCGGGTATCTTGATGCAGGAGAGCATGCGCCCGGCTGGGATCAACGTTAACCTGGATCGCGCGCCCGCGGATGGCTACTGGTCGGATGTTTGGCTCAAGGCACCTTGGTGTGCGGTCTATTGGAACGGCCGCCCCACGGTTGACTGGATGCTAACCTCCACATACATCTCCTCTTCGCCTTGGAATTCGACCTATTTCAAAAACCCCACCTTCGACCAATTGTTGGTGGATGCACGCGGTGAAGCCGATGAAGCCAAAAGGCGGGACATGTATTTCGAAGCGCAACGCCTGCTTTATGAGGAAGGCGGTGTCACCGTTTTGGGCTTTGCCAATATCTTAATTGCCAAGTCCGATAAACTTGGCCACGGGGAGATTGGGGTCAGCCGGCGCATGGACGATAGCCGTTTGCCACGCCGCTGGTGGTTTGAGGCCTAGTTTAATTGTGGCCTGCTGGAGCGGGGGCAGCCGGCCCAGTCACGCAGCCATCGCCGCACCTTAGGATCGCCGCTTGGACCTTCTTAGCGATAGCCCTCGCCCTAAAACGCGCTCTGATCCGGTTCGTGAGGGGGAAACTGGATTGGGCTCGAGAGACGTGCGGGAAATCGAGCATCTTTGGATAAGCATGCCCGATGGCGTGAAGCTATCGGCCCGCCTATGGCTTCCAGCGGGGGCCGAGGCGGAGCCGGTTCCGGCCTTGTTTGAATACATTCCCTATCGCAAGGCCGATATGGTGCGGGCCCGCGATGAGCGAAACCATCCCTATTTCGCCGCCCACGGCTATGCCTGTCTGCGCATCGACATGCGGGGATCGGGAGATAGCGAGGGTCATATGCCCGATATGTATAGCGCCGAGGAGTTGACCGACGCCCGTCATGTGATCGAATGGATTTCAAGGCAGACTTGGTGTAACGGGTCGGTCGGGATGTTTGGTACGTCCTGGGGGGGGACCGCCGGGTTGCAGGCCGCCATTGACGGACCGGCGGCTTTAAAGACCGTGATCGCCGTTTGTGCCACCCATGACCGCTATGAAGACGATATCCATCACAAAGGTGGGTTGCTGCTTACGGATTCGATTGAATGGGGGGCCACTCTGCCGGCTATATTGGCCATGCCGCCCACGGTGACAGCTATGGGCCGCGGCTGGCGCCGCGCCTGGCAAGATCGATTAAATGACCTGACTTTCCCCCTGGAGAATTGGGTGCGGGAGGAAGAACGGAGCCCCTATTGGCAAAGAGGGTCGATCGCCCTCCAGGCCGATCGCATATCCTGTCCGGTACTGGCTGTGGGGGGCTGGTCGGACCGCTATTCCAATTCGGTGATGTCGCTGATTGAGTCTTGTCCGGGCAAGGTTTGGGGCATCGTTGGGCCGTGGGGACACCACTATCCCGACGTGGGCCACCCCGGTCCGGCCATGGGTTTTCAGCAGGAAGCTTTGAGATGGTGGGATTTTTGGATGAGGGGGCAGGGTAGCGACGGTCGGCCACAGGTGGGCTGCGGCCATGATGGGGACCTCGCTCGGGATTGGCCTCGATTGCGGGCGTGGGTACGGGAATTCGATCCGCCCTCGCAGGTGCTGAACCAGCGCAACGGTCACTGGGTCGAGGTGGACGGCCCCCCGAGCGAGATCTCAAACAGCCTACGCCTCTATGCAAAAGACACGTGCTTGAATGACCGCCAAGTGGCTGGACAATCCCGTGAGCTCGTGCCCCACGATCTTCGGGTCGGGCTCGCTGCCGGAGACACGGGCTATTTTGGCAGGTTTGGAGGGCTTCCCACCGATCAGGGGATTGATGACTCCCGGTCTTTGACCTTTGAGACCGAGCCCTTGTCTGAGGCGCTGGTTTTATTCGGCGCGGCGGCGCTTGAGTTGGATCTGCACTGCGATCAGCCCTTGGCGCAAATCGCAGTGCGCCTGGTGGACATTGCGCCCAACGGGCAGGCGTCACGTGTTGGCTTGACCTGCCGTAATTTGGCTCTTAGCGACGACCTGTGCCGGGGGCAGCCCCTAACCCCAGGGCGGATAGGGCGCTACCGGGTGCGCTTTCCTACGACGGCCTATCGCTTTGCGGCCGGCCACCGTATCAGGCTCTCCTTGTCCTGCTCTTATTGGCCCTTGGTATGGCCGTCACCCAGCGCTGGCCGCCTGGAGCTGGCCGCAAGCGGTACGACCCAAATCAGCTTGCCGGTCTTGCAGGTGGGCTCCCAAGCCCTTGCGCGTCCGATGTCCTTGCCGCGGGAGGCACCGCCGGCTCCTGGTTACGATCAAGTGAGCGCACCCCTCTTGAAAAGATCTTCAGAAGTTATGGCAGACGGCACGCTGACCGAAGCCTGGCATCAGCCCTTTTCCAGCCAAAGGTTTCACGCAACGGCGACCACGTTTGGCTATCAGACCAAGGCACGGCACTGTCTTCAGCCCGAGGATCCGACCAGCGCCAGCAGCCGGTTCGACCATCGCTTGAAAAGCGAGCGCCCGGACGGCACCGCCCAGGTGGAAAGCTGGGCCCAGGTCACCTCGACGAAGTCCCATTTTTTGGTTGCCGGCGGCCTAACTGCCTGTTGGGACGGAGCAGCGATTGCGACCCGTCAGTGGTCGTCAAGTATTCCCCGGCGTCTTTCTTAAAAATGACGGTTAGCTGAAAGATTTTTTACCGTCCGGTTTCACCCTTCTCTTTTTCCGCTTTCTCATGGATGGTCTATCGCCTTAGCTTGGGAGGTCACTGATCCCGGAGTCGCGAAGGAGTGTCGAAAGGCGTGACAGGTGTTTCGATTTTTTCCAAGGTGATCCCGATCAGGACCTGAACGCACACAGTAGGCAGCTTATAGCGAGGAATACCTAATGGCTGACTCGATCCTTTTAACCCGCGACGAGGCGACCGCGATCGTGACTTTGAATCGGCCCGAACGGCGCAATGCCTTCGATTTAGCCATGTGGTCCGAGTTGGGAGAGATCATGCGCCAGGTCTCGACCGATAAATCTCTGCGTGTGGTGGTGTTGCGCGGGGCGGGCGGCAAGGCCTTCGCCGCCGGTGCGGATATCGCCGAGTTCGAGCAGGCGCGCTTTTCCGAGGCCCAGGCGATCGACTATGCCCGTACCATGGATGCGGCAACCGAGGCGGTACGGGATTGCCCTCATCCGACTCTCGCGGTCATTGAAGGGGCCTGCGTGGGTGGCGGCTTGGAGCTGGCCATTCAATGTGACCTCAGGCTGTGCAACGGCGCGGCGAAATTCGGCATTCCCATCAATCGTATCGGCCATTGCCTGCCCTATCCGGCCATGATCGCCCTGGTGGAGGTGGTTGGCCGGGCGACGGCCTTGGAGATCCTGCTGGAAGGGCGGATCTTCGATGCGGATGAAGCCTATGAAAAAGGCTTGGTCAGCCGAATCTGTGCCGACGAAGATTTCGAGACAGAGGTGGCGGCGACCATTGAGCGCATCGCCGCCGGGGCACCCCGGGCCGCCCGTTGGCACAAGATTTTTGCCCGCCGGGCTCAAGACCCGCAGTCTTTAGGTCCGGCCGATTGGAACGAGCCCTATCTGTCCTGCGACACGGAGGATTATCATGAAGGCGTTCGCGCCTTTTTGGCAAAGCGGAAACCAGTCTTTCAGGGCCGGTGAACCTTGCTGCTTTTACTTAGTGTGGAACGGGGGCATTTGATGATTTGGGAGAGGACCATGTTGAGATCTTTTACTTATTTGTGGAGCCTTTTGGTTGGTGCTTTGATGGGGATAGTCGGTCCGGCCCAGGCGTCGGATTTGCCGCCGGTCCCAACAGAGGAATTGGTGCAATCTGTGTCCGCCTATGGCCAGGCTGCGGGCCGTGCCTATGCCTGTAACCATGAGGTGATTGCAGCCGCTCTGGCACGGGAAGCCTCGGCCCACTTGGAAGTTTTTGCCCCGCCCACAGAAGATCGCAGCGCGATTAAAGAGCCCGATGCGCCCTTTGGAACCTGGCAGGAAATCTTTGGCAACGGCATACACGCCGGGATTACGTCGGTTGTTTTGAACGGCTGTAACCTGGACCCATGGGTGCTGTCGGTACGAAACGCTCATGATCTTTCCAGGAAACATGCGGAAAGCTATGCCAGTTATGGCTTGGAGGACATTAACTTGCCAGACCCCGTCGTCTGGCAGCGCCCCTATAATTTGGATTAATTGTAGTGTCCCCAAAAAATGGAGAACTAACGAAAATCACGTGACCGGGGCATGGGGTTGACATTGCGGGGGTGACGGATCGGGTGTGGGGGCTCGAAACGCGGATGGCTTATGACATCATTAGTCGGCAGGGTGCGGGGCGGGCGCTTAACCTCGTCGGCCCGCGCTAAGGTTTCGGGACCCATGGTTTCGGAGAGAGGTTGGCTGCGGCGGGCCGGATCGGTGAGGTCATAAAGCCGTTCGCTCAGGTCGAAGAGCTCATCGGCGACGATGTGGATAACCAGGCCCTCCTTCTGCAGCTTGCCTCTGACGGCCAGCAGTCGAGCACCCAGCACGATGGGGCGATAGCGCTCGAAACGATCCGGCCAGACGATCACGTTGGCCACCCCGGTTTCATCCTCCAGGGTGGCAAAAATCACCCCTTTGGCGCTGCCGGGACGTTGGCGCACCAAAACCAAACCGGCCAGATCGATCCGGGTCCCGTCGCTGATTTCCTTCAGCTGAGCAGCGGGGATGCGGCCCTCGGCGGCCAAGCCGGCGCGCAGGAAAGAAAGGGGATGGGCTTTGAGGGAAAGGCGCAGGCTGGCGTAGTCGGCGGCCACTTCTTCTCCCTCGGTCATCTTGGGCAGTTGGACGTGCGGCTCGGGCCCTCGTTCCTCCTCCCCCATGGCGGCGAAGAGGGGCAGGGGGGCGAGGGGAAGACCTTTCAGCGCCCAGAGGGCCTCGCGACGGGACAAGCCCATGGAGCCGAAGGCATCGGCCCGGGCCAAGGCCTCCAAACTGGCGGGCTTGACCCCGGCCCGGCGCCACAGGATCAGGGGATCGGGATAGCCGTTGGCCCGGCCGGCCAGCAGCCGGGCTGCCTCGTCTTCGGCCAGGCCCTTGACCTGGCGCAGGCCCAGCCGCAAAGCCAAGCCATCCGGTGAGCCCGAGCCGGCGGCTGTTGAGTCTAGGGCTGGCTCTAAAGTGCAGTCCCACAGGCTGTGGTTTACATCCACCGGCCGCACCTCGACATCATGATCCCGGGCGTCCCGGACGATTTGCGCCGGGGCGTAAAAGCCCATGGGTTGGCTGTTCAAGAGGGCGCAGGCAAAGACCGC
>JBCCHN010000180.1:0-8945 GCA_039028695.1 Pseudomonadota bacterium | reverse complement strand
CTGGCCACCGCCAACGCGGTCTGGGGCAACAAGGCCTCGGTCCTGGTGGGGGACTTCCTTTTCAGCCGCGCCTTCCAGTTGATGGTGGCCGACGGTTCGCTTGATGTCCTGCGGGTGCTCTCCAACGCCTCGGCCGTAATCGCCGAGGGCGAGGTGCATCAGCTCATTACCGCCAACGACACCTCCACCAGCGAGGCCCAATACCTGGAGGTGATCGCCTCCAAAACCGCCGTGCTCTTCGCCGCGGCCTGCGAGATCGGCGCCATCGTGGCCAAGCGGCCCCAGGCCGAAGCCGCCGCCCTGGAAAGCTATGGGCGCAACTTCGGCATCGCCTTCCAACTGGTGGACGACATCCTAGATTATTCCGCCAAGCAGGGGGACCTGGGCAAATCCATCGGCGATGACTTCCGCGAAGGCAAGATCACCCTGCCGGTGGTGCTGGCCTATGACCGGGGCAGCGAGGCGGAAAAAGCCTTCCTGCGGCGCTGCTTGGAAGACCTGGAGCAGAACGAACCCGACTTTGCCCGCGCCCTGGACATCATGCAGAAATACGACACCCTGGCTGATTCCATGGAACGCGCCCGCCTCTATGCCGCCGCCGCCCGCGGTGGCCTAGACCCCTTCCCCGACAGCCCGGTGAAAACGGCCCTGACCGACGTGGTGGATTTCTGCATCGGACGGGCGTTTTAAACCAAAACGAGGTGAGCTGAGCTCACAGCGATTTGGTGGACGCAGGTTTCATTGAAAATGAAATCAAGGACTAGCGACCAAGTGGGAGCGCAGCCTGAGTGGCGCATGAACGCTGTAACGGATCGCATTTAGCGAGCCGTAAAAATAAGAGCGAATTGCCGCCCCGGAGCCAATGAGGGCGACAAGCCCTCAGTACGGAAAGGCCCCAAACACCTACCCCGCCAACAAAGATTCCAGTTTGTTCTTTTGGGCGCACGGCCCCCGCGGTTCGCTTTACCAGCGAGCTGTTGGCCACCATTGGAGTCCAACGCCGGCGAGGCCTGAAAACCGCAAGTCCCCACGGCCCGTCACGCCGCCTTTCCGTACTTGCCGCCATGAGGCGGCAATTCGCGCCCTAACTCAAATTCCAGGCACAAAAAAAGGCCGCCCCGGTTCACCCAAAAGGGCAAAGCCGGGGCGGCCATAAGGTACAGCTTTCACAAAAGCGAAAACCGTCAGGGAGGGTTCGGTATCAACGGCCCGAATTAGGCCTATGGGTTTCTTTGGGGTGAAGATGGCGATGGATAGCACCAGGCGTTAAAGACAAGCACGTTGGCAAATGAAAGCTTGCGGGCGCTGCCCGCAAACAAATTGGGTGTTAGCCGGTTAGGACTATCGCGCGGCTTTTCCGTACTTGCCGCCGTGAGGCGGCAATTCGCTCCTTAGTTCCAATCCAGGTCCGCGACTTTTTTAATGCGGGTTTTCATCGCGTCTCGATCGGCTTGCGGTATTTCGGCAGACTCGCTGAGCGCACGGACCAGTTCGACCAGGTCCAGGCCTTGAGGGATGAGTTTGGCGACCAGCGCCACGATGGCGGGGATGATGGGATTCATTGACCCAACTCCTCTTGAACGGTGAAGACGGTGGTAAGGTTTTGCGTGACGATCTGAAGAGCGTCCGTGTAGTCAGTGAGTTGGCCGTCGGCGACCGCCTCGCAGGTGGGAAGAACCACCTTGTTGGCCTGAACCACGATGTCTTTTTGGCCCGTGCTGAGTTGGTCTTTAAAGAGGTGCAGGTCCTCGATCACCGCCAGGTAGCCCTGGCAGGAGACGAAGGCCCGCTGTTCTGTGGTGAGGCTTTGGCAAGCACTCATAAAAAAGGCCGCTCCCAGGGCGGCCGCGGCGAATAGAGATTTCATAAGAGTCATCCTCCTATCCCAAAGTTTGAGGGGTTTTGCAGATCGTCTGGCGGTGGGTCGGTTTTGGGCGAGTTCCCTGACGCCGCGTTGGGCACCAGATAAGCCACTAGGGCAGTCAAAAGGATCAGCGCCCAACCCAGTTCGTCACCGCTCAAGCGCAGATCGTCGGGCAAGCGGCCGTTGACGAGCATCAAGAATGCATCGACCAGCATGGGCACCGTCGCCTTGTTATAACGGGCGAGCTTTTTCAAATTCTCTCTCCTTGAAAGGGGAAAAGGCGAAGATCGCCCCGGGGCAGTCAGATGCGTAACGACCTCATCGGTCCTTAAGGTTTTTTGCATTGACTACGAAAGGGGCTGCGTCCCTTAATCTTCGTCACCCAGCTTCTCGATCAGCTTTTCCCGGCTGGCAATGCGGCGGCGGACCATGAGGATTTCTTCGGATAGGGATTTGGGTACCAGACGGCCCTCCACCTTATAGCCTTCCCGTTCCCGCTCCAGTTCATTGAGCTTGGCTACCGCATTCCAGAGCTGATCTTCAAGCAAGATGTCCCGGGTTTCCATGGAGTATTGCCGCAGTTCCTCCAGCTCGAAGGCCCAGGCCCAGCGGGGCAAGCCAAGAGCGTTCCAGGCACCGACGAAGACCGAGGCGGCCACGACCACGCCGATAACGACCGAGACCACCCGACCGAATGTGATCGTGGCGAAATCGATAGGCGGAATCGTCATTTATAACGCCTCCTCCTCAAGGCGCTCCTCGCGCAGCGGCAAAGGCGACGCGCGCCAACCCTCGCCCGCCGAAACCAAACAAGTCAGGCGACCGGGCCGGGTAATCAGGATGGACCAGGTCTCGCCCGCGCGAGCCGCATAAACCTCAACCAGGGAACCCGCACCGGTAATGCCCGTTGCGATCAGAGACTCGCCATAGGCCCGCTCCAATTGGTCAACCACGCGATGGCGCTCGTCGCAGGCCGGTTGCGCCTGAGCCCTGGATAAAGCGGCTAACAGGAGCAGTGCTGATAGAAGCAACCCCCTCATTACGCCGGTCCGATCGCGATATAACGAATGGTGGGTGAGACATTTTGCGTGCCATCGTCGCGGAAGGTCCAAACATTACAGCCCGTCGAGGTATAGTCGTCGGCAACAGCAAGCCGGAAGGCATTGTCGACTTTGCACGATGGGGCAACGACCCACGGCGCATCGGAAAAGGCTCTGGAGAAACTCACCGCCGTGGCCGCATTATCGGTTCCCGGGGCGGTGCCCCAAACAATCAAGATCGGGCCTAAGCGAATATGCCCATTATTGCCGCCGGCATCGTTATCGGTCAGGGCCTCCTGCCCATCGATGCGCAATTCCACGCCGTTCTTGACGTCCAAAAAGGACGCCGCTAGTTCCAGCAGATCATTGTTGAGCTCGTCGCGAAAGAGATGGTTCGTCCGCCCCGGCAAAAAGGCAAAGGCCCCATTGTTGTCTGCCTGCATCAACTTGCTGCCGGCGGCGGTCACAAAAACGTCCACGGTGCCGGTGAAGTTGATGGGTACCTGCGTCTGATCGGAGTTCTTTATGACGGTGGTGCGGGCCAAGGTATCCGGCGAGCCGGCGGTGACCAGGCCATAGCCCACTTCCCACTGAATGGAATCCGTCATGCAATAGATACAGATGTTGCCGCTGCCCACCCCTTGCACGAAAGACTGAAAGCCCTGAACCGGGCCGGCCAGGTTGGCGGTGCCGGCCCCGGGGCTGATGGAGGTTTCTTTGACGCGATCGGCGAGTTGGAAGGCCATTATTTCCGCTCCGTGATGGTATAGGATTGTTGAAAGGTGTCTTGGTTGGAATGGGTTAGCCCGCTGGGCTGGGACAACAGACCCCAGATGGAATCACGTCCCAGGTTGTCGCTCTCGGGATCCAGGACAAAAAGCACGTCTTCGGTGATGGAAACCAAGCGATCGATCTCGGAAAGACCGGTTAAGGCCTCCTGCTCGGTCAGGAAATCAAAATTGATGCGCCAGGCTCGGCGCTTTTCCCGACGATCAATAAAGACCTGCCCATCCAAGGATTCGGTCAAACGGCTGGGATCAAGCTGATCGCGCTTGAGGCCGAACTGGATGTTGATGCCCGGCTGAAAGGTAGCCCCAAAGAACCAACGGCCCGCCTGAAGATAGGATAGGCTTGGGTCGCTCATGTCCAGGCGCACGTAGCGTCCGGTCACCTCAGTCGGCAGGGCATGAACAAAAGCGCCATAGGCCGGATCCACTTGGCCGGCGGCAATCGTGCCCGAATCATAGATATCACCCGTCACCCCGGTTTCATCGCTCGACGAAATCCGCACCTGAAAAGTGGCCGCACCGGTCAAATTTGTGCCCAGCAGGGCCATGGCGCGCAGGGTCTTGGGGCTCCCGTTGTCCGCCACGAGATGGGTTGCCGTCACGCCGACGTCGCTGCGCCACGGCTTGACAACGCGCGGATCTACAAGATGTTGCACGGGCAAGGTCGGCACTTGACTGCCCGCGGTCACACCATCGGCAAAGTCAAAGAGATTGGGCGCCCCAATAAAAGCATTAGCCAAAGACAGGAATTTTGCAGGTGCGTTGAACGAATTCGATTGTTTGGATCAAATCGGGCGACGAGCGGCCGTCCTTGCCTTTCGTCCACAGTGGCTTCATCCCAAACTTGGTGCGCACCTGGATCGCGCTCAGCACCTCCTGAATCAGCGTCACATCCGCTTTTTGGTTGTTTCCGCCTTTTCCGACTGAGGCTTGAAGGATCAGCATCGGGCAGCCTCCAATAAAAAAGGCCGCTGAGCGGCCAAGGGAGCGAATTGCCCCGAAGGGGCAAGTACGGAAAAAGCGGTGCGACGGATTTTTACCCGTCAGCTAAAGGACAGAGGAACACTTCATCACTCGGGCTCTTGCGTACTTGCCCCTTCCTAATGACCCGCTCCGGCGTCCCCTTTATCGATAATCACCCGCAGCTTGGGCGGCTTGGCCACCTTGCCGTCCGGGTCGGGTTTGTCGGTGAAGAGGCCCAGGTGGCGGGCTAAGGCATCGAGCGCGCCTTTTTTGTCGTGCAGCTTGACCCGTACGGTGCCGCCGCCGGTTTTGCTTTTGGTCTCGGTCACCTCTGCAATGGCCCGGGCCTGGTCCGGGTTCAGGTCCTTGGCCGCCTTGGGAAGCACTCCGTCCGGTCCCCAGTCGGTTACCTGGCGCAGGTCCGAAAAGGCCAGCCGGGCGTATTCGTTCAGCACCTTATCGGCGGTGATCCCGGTGCGGCGCGAACGCTCCATCATGGCCTCGGCCACGGCGGCGGCGATCTCGGGCTGGCGCAGCAGGATGTAGGACCGGTTCTTGGCCGCGCTTGGCGCATAGCCCGCCCGCAGGGCTGCTTGCTTGCCGTTCAGGTCGATCATGTATTCTTCGACAAAGCGCCTTTGCCGCGGTGTCATGGCCCTAGCGCATACCCCCACGGCGGGGCGCTAAAGGCCCAACATCGTGGTCTGAAAAAACAGAATATAAAAGCATAAATAAATTGTCCCTTTAAAAGATAACCAAAAGCCCCTCGCCAGGGCACCGTCCCTTCGATCCGCCAAGGCCGCTTCTTTTTAAAGTCATTAGGGATAGGATTGCTTCGGCCGGCGGCGCGAAGGAACGGCAGCGGTCCCGGGTCACGGAAACTGCTCCGGAGATAACACCCGTCGGGCACAAAAAACCGCGGGGCCAAACGATACGGTGATTGCCGGCCCCGCGGGCGTTTCCTGACCCACTTGTGGATCCTGAGAAGCACCCTATCTTCAGCCCGAACAGACGGGAAGAGAAAAATACTTTTTCCCGTAATATTTTTATTTCGACAAACTGGTTTTCAAGCTGCGGGGCTTTTCAATTTGAACGAAGGCCTCTCACACTCAAGAAGTCGGGCAATTGCCTGGCGACCCAAAGGTGCCGTAGCCCCTATTACTAGATTGTAGGCAGTCGGTTACAGTGCCGCCGCTAACTTCCAGCGTAGCGGACGGCGAAAACTCGTTCCCCATAATGAGAGTATCCTCCAAGGTCGCACCACTCTCCACCTCGACCACTCGAAAGGTACCATTGTTGATGTAGGCCTTATTGTTGCGGATTGTCACGCGCGTTGTGTTCCCACTTTCAATGGTCAAGAGCCTAGTGGTGCCCGAATGAGATCGATCAATAAACTCATTACCGTCATAAACCACATCCTGAACAGTGCCTTGATGCCTAAACATTTCTGAGCCCGACAAGTTACGAATTTTGTTGTTGCGAACCGTAACATTGTATTGGCTGTTCGAGTTGGGAAGGTTGACGGCATTGCGCTGACACCCATCGAAGTAGTTGTTTTCGATCAATGTATCGCTGGTTTGGACCCAGACGCAGTCCAGCGTGGAAATGGACCGTGTATTGCGGAAGTGATTCTCCGCGATGATCCCTTGCTTGGAGCATTGGCTGTCGCCGTCGGCACTGGATCCATCTGAACCATCGCAGCTATCCGGTTCACTCTGATTCCCATCATAGCCCTTGGCTACCACCATGCCCTCATCGCGTCCTACATCCACGAATGTATTGCCGAGAACTTTGTAGAAGCGTGACTTGAGGTAAACTCCTGCGGTGTCCGGGCCATGGGATGGATCGTCAATATCTTCCAAATGATTACCGCTGATAGTCACGAAGGTCGCATGTGAGTTGATACCCGCAATCGAGGTCTCGCTGCTAAAACCCTCACCATCAATTCCCCTAATTCGGTTATTGGTTATAAGGACATGCTTATTTCGCGCCACTTCGGAGGGGGCAAGGGTATCCGCCGCAAAACCGACCTGGATTCCCGTACCACCGCCGATGACTTCATTACCATCAATGCGGACCCACTCATACCCTCGACCTTGGCCAAATAGCCCTTGAGACTTGGAGGGCCCAAACACAACGCTATCGGAAATGGTAACGCGAGAGACCTTCGCATTAGCATTGACCGTATTGTTCGACCAGCTCCAGCCCCAAGTGTTTGTATTGGTCCATTTCAGATTATCTTGGTGGATCACATGGACCGTTCCATTCAGCCCATCCAAGTCCAAAAAGTCACCGCCGTTTTGGATGGAAAGGTTGAATAGGCGCACCCGCGCCCCATCGCGCAAGACAAAGTGGCTCTGATTGCCGCCATCACGCGTGATGTGCGCACCACCCATATCTAGGATGGTCGCTTCACGCGCACCGCTCTTGCCATAAAAGACCGTGTTGCTGTCCCAGGTGTGGTCCTCCACGTTCGACAGATCGTAAAACCCCGGCGGTACGTAGTAGGTTCCGCCATTTGTCACCGCTAGTTCAAAAGCAGCACTATCGTCCTGGCCGTCGTCAGGAATTGCCCCCAGCGAACGGATCGACGTCCCGACGATTGTTTCTTCCAGCGTGCCGCTTTCAACGAAACACTTTCCGCCGGCTGTTGTGCCATTACAATCGCCGATCAGACGCTCGTCGCCGGTGATCGTTGTTTGATTGGTCCAAGTGTTGATGTCTTCTTCTGCTGCGTTGGCAGGCAAATTAACCAAGCAACAAAAAAGGGCAGCTGAAGCTACCCCAGAATAGTTTTTCTTGATCATTCTTTTCCTTCTTTCCAAATCTTAACTCCTAACCGATTACTGGCGTGGCACCGTCGATTAAGGGTGTTGCGCCATCTACCAGGGGGGTAGCCGGGTTGCCGCCACCCCCACCGCTAGGGTTTCCTGACGGACCCCAGGCCGCCGCCACGTGAGCCGTGTTTTCATCCTTGGTCGCGGTATATGAATCGGTTTCCGTCCCGGCACTTGCACGGACCTTGTATCCGGTGCCATAGCCAATATTTGTGCCACCACTGGTCTGCACGATGGTCTGGCCAGAGTTGGGCGCGAAAGTTCGATTGGTATGCATGTTCAATGCCGACACGATAATGGCATCATCACTCAAGGTGGTGATGCCCAGCTCATAAGGGCTGTCATCGTGTGCGCCCGTGGCCGCCGCCGTGGCCTCGGGTCCGGACTGGCTGGCGTCCTGCAAGACACAAACCGTATAGGCCCGCATATTGGGCGTTTCGGACCCGTTGATCACCACATCGGCGGTAATCGTCGGCGGATCGGTTAAATACCAAATGCCGGTTTCGACCTCATCCACGCCGTTGTTGATATGGGCCACCGCCTTGGACAAATTAGCCCCGTTAAATGTCACCGAATCGACCACCTCTCGGCCCTCATTGGCGTTATCCGTACCATGGGTGACGACAATGAGTACGGTGTCGCTCCCGCCCGCGGCCACCGTGTAGGATACTGTCAAGTCCTCTACTTCTTGCAGTCCATGGATCGAACTGCCAAGCAAAGACGGCGGCGTCACGGTTGCCAAGGTAAAAGTGACGGAGGCCGCGGCCACTGCCCCGCTGTTCAGCTCGCCGTCATCAACCACAACGTCGTACGCCGGGGCGTTGGCGCTTCCGTCGTGAACGAACTGAATGTTTCCGGCCGTCACATCAGACTGGAGCCACGAGGTAATCGCAACACCGGCACTGGCCGTATTCTCGAACTGCCCGTTGGTCACGGACGAGACGGTGAAGGTTAGGCTGGTATCGTCGGAATCCGGGTCCGTTGCCGACAGGTCATTGCCGTCCAGGACCACCGTTTCCCCTTGGGTGATCGTCAAGCTGTTGTTGACGATTGTGGGCACCTCACCGGTCAAGGCATTCAACGCCGCCTGACTGTGAGTAAAGGGGTAATAGTCGATCTGGGCGATGGTAAAGTTGCCGGTGCCCCCGAAGTAGGAATCGTTCAGCAAAATATTGTTGAGACCGATCGGCAAGTCGAAATCCGTGTCGCTCTGGCCGGTGACACCATCGTAGGACGTCAAGGCATTGTCTTGCTCCCAGGACACCGCACAGACAAATGAGGTATTATTGGGATTGGAGCCCACCACCGCACCGTTGGCTTCAAAGCTACCGCCCGACTTGGCGTACAGCGTCATGTTGCCAGCCTCGCGATAGAAGTTGATCCGGTTGTCATCCGTACCGTCGTCGAACTGAACCATGACCTGGTCTGAAGAGTCTCCGTCGCTGGTCGCCCG
>JBCCHN010000179.1:0-8993 GCA_039028695.1 Pseudomonadota bacterium | reverse complement strand
TAGACCGTCGGGCGAAAAGGCTGAATCCTTTTTTTCTTTCCAGTGGCTTTGATTTGTGATTCACAGTTTCAGGAGGTGGATCATGGGCAAAGCCTTGTCGGCGGACTTACGCAATCGAATTGTATCGGACGTTAAGGCTGGCAATACCAGGCGTGGCGCTGCGGCCCGGTATGGGGTTGCGGCCTCGACGGCGGTCCGGCTACAGGCGCGTTATGAGGAGACAGGTTCTATCGCACCCGCTCCCATTGGCCGGCCGAAGGGCAGTGGCAAGCTTGGGTGTCATGGCGCCTATATTATTGGGCAGGTGGAGGCCCGGCCCGACATCACCATGCCGGAGCTTGCGGCAATGTTGCTGGCTGAGCATGGCCTTGAGGTTGACCCTTCCAATCTGTCCAAATTCCTGTGCGGAGCGGGCTTTACCTATAAAAAAAACGCTGCTGGCGTCGGAGAAAGAACGCGCTGACGTCAAGGCTGAGCGCGATGAATGGCAAAACCACCGCCTGCCGGCCATCAGAGCGTCCCCCGGACGGCTGGTGTTCATCGACGAGACCAGCGTCAAGACCAACATGACCCCGCTCAGGGGGCGCAGCCGCAAGGGCAAGAGGCTGCTTGCCGACGTGCCCTTTGGCAAGTGGAACACCCAGACCTTTATTGCCGGGTTGCGCTGCGATGAGCTGGTGGCCCCCTGGGTGATCGACGGTGCCATCAATGGCCAGGCCTTCGATACCTATGTAATCACCCAGCTCGCCCCGACGCTCCAGCCCGGTGATGTAGTGGTCTGGGATAACCTCAACGTCCACAAAAGCCCCAGAGCCGCCGAGGTCATCAGGGCACGCGGCGCCTGGGTACTGTTCCTGCCACGCTACTCGCCCGATCTCAATCCAATCGAAAAAGCATTCTCAAAGCTGAAAACCCTCCTCAGAAAGGCAAAGGCCAGAACATATCATGACCTATGGAGGGCAGTTGGTCGGGTCTGTGACCTCTTTACTCCAACGGAATGCTCAAACTACTTCAAGCAAGCAGGATGCGTTGCAAACTAATCGCCCGATGGCCTAAAACTGCGTTCGTCGCATCCGACGGCGGAGCTCATTTAGATTTAAACCAGGATGGATCAACCCTGCTCGCCTCGGCAAGAAAGCTCTTCTTGTTTGATCCAAACCGTTAGTTTTTTCCGTTGATGTTTGCCCATCACGCACAAGAAGGAGTTGATGCATTTGGCTTATCAAAGTCAAATCCGAATTATGTCGTCGACCTAATCCGACAGCAAGATTGACCTAAGGCACTTAATCCATCCGATTGTATGCGCTCTATCAAATGATTTGTATTTTAGGAATAATATCCTTAAAAGAACAAACAAAGAACTAATAACAATGGAGTATTTTAATGACCAATGAATTTATCAAAGTGAACAGCGGCAACATGGTGCCGTTGCAGAATGTGAAACGAATCCGCGAAGTCAGCGAGGAGGACCGCAAATCCCTGTCTGAACTCGGCGAACATGTGGACGCGCACAAGTTCCGAACTCGCCTTGAGTACAAGGACGGGCGCCGCAGCTTCGCGGCAGAAACCTTAAATGACTACCTGGCACAAGGCGTGGAGTTGGTGGAGATTGATCAGGGCGCATATGTTCCGACCCAGAACATCATCTCGGCCAAGGACCTAAGTCCGGACGACCGTCAGGAAATTGAGAATCGAATGGGGAGACCTTTGCGCGATGAGTTTTGTTCCCAGGTTGAGACCAAGGCCGGAACGGTGCTAGCCACTATCGACGCGGCCAAGATAATGCATCGCATGGCTCATCCGGAATTTGCTGCGTAGTTCCTCTTCCTGCGTAACAAAGAGAGCAGGCTGATCAATATGAATCGGCCTGCTCTTTTGTGATTTATGAGTTCGCTCAAGCTTCGGACGGCCACTCCTGTCGCTCATGCAGCACTCGCTCAATATCAACATGATATTCATCTGGAAGAGTATAGACGATGACAAAGGGCGTACGAGGCACCGAGAGCTCGCGGGTTTCCCCTTCCCGTCCAATCCGTCCCAAAAGTGGGAACCGCTCGAGCTGACCAGCGGAAGTCAAAATGGAACTGATGATTTGCAAGAACCCGGTCGGGCTCACCGGCTTAACATAATTTTCGATGGAGCGGAGATCGGCTACCGCATCTGCGGAAAACCTAACGTGCATTAAATCCAAAATTAGCGGCCACTTCATCAAGAGAGCGATAGCTCATCTTGCCATTGGCCTTTTTATCCAAAGTATCGCGTACCTTGCCACGAAACCATTCGTCATGGCCGGGCGTCGGGACTTCCCCGGTGTTTCCAGTCAATTCATCCAAAACTACTTTTTCGCTTATTTCACTCATAGGGATATTATATCAGAAAATACTGTGAAATTCTAGCTTACATGGATGCGGAAATATGTGGCCGCGAATTTGCATTGCCCATACCTTATGATGTCAGAAACTATAACGCAAAAATAGTGCCGGATCGGGTGGCATTGAATGGTCCAAAATTGACAATTAACAGTATTTTTTTGTATAATGGGGAATGAATAAAATGTAGGGTGTGGGTGTGACCAACAGAAGTGATTTTGAAGCAATTGCAGACCGACAACGCGAGGCGCAGCAAAAAAAGGATTTTGATGACCATCAGAATAGCATGGCCGGTCGAGATACTGGGCGTTTAAAACGGACCTTTACGGGAGCAGCTTCCAGAGGGCCAAGCGACCTGCGAAACAAACTTAGCAATACCACGGCGCAAATGAGCACCCTGGACATGCTTCTGACTGATCCGCTCTTTGCTGCTCGACACGCAACCGTGTCTGACTTGTTAGCGCAGGCGGAGAATTCCATTAATAGCGCCCTCGCGGAACTGCAAAACGAGATAGTTCGAGTGAGAGGCAACCTTCAAGATACCTTAGATAACGCAAACCGTCTACCTGATGGTACTCGAGTCTTTCGGGACGCAGACGGCAATGTTTACACAGAAGCCGGCCGTTTGGTGGGTGCCGAGGAAGTGGGGGCAATCGAATGGAAGGAAAACGCGCCACTTTATGAGGATTTCTTGCGGCAGAAAAATGCGGTTGAAACTTTGGTGGAAAAGATTGAAAGGCTGATGCGTTTTCGGATTGATGTGCTGGGGAAAGCGAGACACCAACTAAATGACCCAGATGACCCGCCATCGCTGGACGACCTGGATGAGATTGAAAAGGATATTAGAGAGGCATCGGCTAGAATTTTTGAACACGATGAAGCAATCGAAAATACGCCGGAAGAAACTCATCGTCGGGTATCAAACATCAAACTACCATTGTTGGGCAACTAGTCGGTCTGCCGCCCAAAAGAACCACATTGCTGCTGCAAGACGGCCAGGATAACCGCCTGGGGGTGGTATGAGGGGTTCGATCTTATTGTATCCAAGATAAAGCCTTGCCGTTGCTGCTTGATCCTACCGTCCGGTGGGTACCAATCGTCAATACATGTGGCGATGTCCTGGTGCACTTGTGAAGCCACGATGGCTGTCATGGTGATCGAATAAGTGACAAGAGAATTCTGACTGTCTCGAGGCCACTTTAAAAAGTCCTCACCGTTAAAGCCGTCAGACAACGCCACCTGTGGATAGATTATCACTGAAAAGATAAGCACCATTGCAGTGCCCAAGGTTTTACTCTTCAACATATGGGAAGGGTTATGATTTACGCGCAAAGTGACTTTTGAATGATTAAGGAAATGCGGAAAATATCGGAAAACTTTGGAACACCGCTATGTCCCTATTTCGACTTCGCTTTCTTCTGTATCAAAACAAAAGGGTTCCCTTCTGTCGGCGCAAGGAGGCGGACGTGAGCGCACATAACTTATTGGAATGCAAAACCCATCGTATAGGCTATGCCCGTGTTTCAACGGATAAGCAAACCACCGACCAACAAGTGTTTGCTCTACGGGAAGCCGGATGCACAGAGGTTTTTGTCGATGATGGCATCAGTGCCAATGCCCAATACAGACCTGGCCTAAGCGAAGCACGTGACGCCCTGAATGAAGGCGATATCTTTATGGTATGGGCCATTGACCGGGCATTTCGCTCCACTATTGAGGCGATTTTGTTCCTTGATGAACTGATGCAAAGCGGAATTGCTTTTCAATCCCTAACTCAGCAAATCGACACGCGGACGCCGGAAGGCCGCAAATGGTTCATAGATACGGCTTCGTGGGCGGAGTATGAGAGAGCCATAATCTCCCGTCGAACTCGCGAAAAGATGGCGGAAGCTAAGCGGCGCGGCAAGCACGTGGGAAGGCCCTTTAAGCTCAAGCGCAGTCGGGTGATTCAAGCCTACCAGATTTTGATTCGGCAAGAAGCCGACCTAAACACCTTAGCAGACAGATATAAAGTTTCGCCGATCACCCTTCGACGCGCCTTTAAGCGTTTCGGATTGGCGGCCCAATGAGGTGTGCAGCAGTCGGCATGTTTCCAGATCTCTGGAGAACTGAAGTTCAGATAGCAATGAAACAAACCAATCTACCGAAGTTAGTATTTTTTGTAGCTGAGGCGGTGGAGGTCATGTAAGTTATACAATTACTGGAGATATTGCTGCCTGATAGGTCACAAAAAACCACGTAGGAGCTTCCGATGAAAATCATGAATTGGAATATCGAATGGATGAACAATTGGTTTTCAGGAAACGACAACCCTGAATGGGGTTCAAATAGTCTCACCGAAAACCAGGCCCGAACTTGCGCAGGTAAGGCAGCTGCTGTCATTTCAGATATTGCTCCCGATCTTTTATGCATACAGGAAGGACCGAGCGCTTTGGCCGAAATGAATCTGTTTCTGACGGATTTCCTGAGTGACGCAAACGGCCCAATTTTTGATGCGATTATCGGTAGCGATGGGGGCGCACAAAAGCTATATGTCCTGCGCAATCGCAATGGTGCGTTCTCCGCAATGGATAAAGCCACTGACACGTTGACACAAGGCCTGGCCGAATTGTGGGACGCAGACGTAAACGGCGATATGCTGCTTGAAGGCTACGACTTCACTCGCCTCCCGCTCGTCGTGGACGTCGACCCAATTGGCAGCGCGCCAATTCGGATGGTTGTGCTTCACACGAAGTCGAAGTTCGTAAAGTTTGGCGAGAGCAAATGGAAGAACCCTAACCGCCGTCAAGAGTTCGTCGTTCAAGCGCTAGAAGCTCGTCGCCGCATCTCCGCCGAAGGCTTTCGTCTAAGAGCTTACCTGGATGAGCTGGTTGCCGACGACCAGAATGCTCGTATCGTTGTTACCGGGGACTGGAATGATGGTCCGGGGCGCGACCTCTTTGAGCGCAGCTATCTTACCCATAATGTGGCGGATATCGTACTTGGATCTACCTTCACGCCTGATTTGATTTTTCATCACCCGCTCTTAGCCCATGTTCCCGCTCCTGCCCTGTTTACGGCGCGATTCGATGATTTTGTCGACAACGTTGATGACCGACCGCTCCTGCTCGATCACTTTGCTATTTCTCCCGGATTGAGGTCTTGGGTCGCCAATGCAGAAATTAGCCATGCTGCATTTGAGTCCCAATTGACAGGCTCCGGCCGCACACGCGAAGAACGACCAAGCGACCACCGCCCAATCGTCGTAGAACTCAGAGCACCATAACAAATTGAGCAATCGTCAGTTCAAAGACCCGACATGCTAAGATCTCGCGTTTTTGAGATTAGTCGCGGGCCGGAATAATCGTAAAGTGGCTAGCTGAGGCCCAATTCGCGACGAATATCGTTCAGAAATCTGAGATTCCCTCGTCCGGCAGGAATCTGCAAGCCCCGCTGCCATGCATCCTTGGCCAGTTGCCTGCTATGCTTGGCATCACACAAGGAAAGTGCACGTCCGAAGTCTCGATAATCTCTCACCGTTTCCTCAGCGCCAGTATGGGCATAGGCCGATATTTTCTCGGTCTGCTGAATTCGACTGTCGGGCACAAAGTCAGGTAGCTTTGCTTCCAGGTAAGTCGCATAGATGCAGGCGGCAGCCTTTGGATTTCCGTTAAAGAGTTCAATTCGAGCCAAGACCTGAACGTTGAGCAAAAGATCGCTGATGTTTTCCTGATGAAGGCCCGAGCGCATCAGTTCATGGTCGAGTAATTTTTGTGCCCAGTAAGTGAACTCAGGCGAATTCATCTCAAAGGTTACTTCCATTATTCTCTTGGCAATGCTGTAACCGTTTGCAGTTCTCAGAAAAGCGTCCTCATTGGACACTCTTTGGATCTCTTGATAGCGCTGCCGAACTTTTATCAGCTCTTCATAGAACTGTTCTGGAGCAACCAACCCGGCATTAAAACGGGTGAGAAACCGACGGAACTCCCCGATAATTTCACCGGTTTCACGGCCGGCTTCGCGGGCAAAATCGCGGCTAGTTTCAAATTCTGAAATGGAAGCTTCGTATTGCCCCTCGATGTTCAAAAGAAATCCAGATTCATAATGCCACCTCGATAATTGCGGAAAAATATCCGCCTCACGGTACCCGTCAAGAATAGCTTTAATTTGGGCCAATCGCTTTTTGGCGTTCTTTAAGTCACTTGCAAATCGGGCATCTCTTAATGCGCCATAAAGGTCATCTACAACACCTTCATCATCCGGGCTCATTTTAATTTCTCCAAGGTATCTGCTCGCCAAAAGTCGGTCAGATAAAGCATGTCATCCTGACCGGCGTCGGTTTTTTCAATCTGGGCAATTTTGGATATGTCCCGCGCGGTGATCTTTTCACCTGAGACATCCTCTAGCTCATTGTTACTGGTCCAAAGCTTGAAATTATGGACCAAAGCCTTGAGGACCCGTTCGTAGTCACGCCGGTTGGATGGGGTCACCTTGATCCGGGTGACCCACAGCAAAACCTCGCGGAAGACACCTGCCGAGGCGGCCATCTGCCAAAAGGGCAAAGAGTTGGCCAGGATCGAAAGCTCGTAGGTTCTGTTTGTCATGCGGAGCACCGTCAGGGTGAGCATGGCCCACTCCCCCCTTAGTTCGCCGACTTGGCAGGTTTTCTCAATTTCGTGTAAATCCCCATCAAGCACGACGCCATCGATCAGATTTTCCGCGTAGGGGTCAAGCACTTCATCACGGGGCGCTGCCTTAAAATGATCGTTCAAGAACTCCCGGAAGGTTCGGTGATAGGCAAAAAGCCAGTCCAAGTCATTCAATCGGGACTGCTTTATAAGACCCTGGGTCATCCATTGCTTGAGGCTTTCTCGCAATTTTTTGTTGGGTTTTCCGCTTTTACCGGCAAGCCGGATAAATATGTTTCGACTGATGAGAGGCTGGAGGCCAAAGGCCAGAGCCGCCCGATAGATCAAATCGTTTGCGCTTCCCTTGGATTGGGTCATGCGCCGGATGTGTTGTTCGTAAAAGGTTTTTAAGTCTCCTGAGGTTTTAACGCCGATGCCGGCGCCGCACCAGTAGAGGGGCGAATGAAGCGCACATTGCACGATCATGAAGTTATAGTGGGCCTCTTCACAGAGCTCATCGATAAAGCTCTGTTTACCGACAGGAGATTGGGGCTCTTGATCCGTACCGTGGTACGCCGTGATTTCTCGATTGTTCTCGCAGAGGCGGCGCACATAGCCGCGCAGGCTTCGCTGGTGCTTTGCCCAAACCTTCGGGTCGACAAAATCCAGATGCCGGACCGCCACATGTCGGGACACTGATTTGATCTGGTCTGATTCTGCAACGCTCTCCCGGGCAGTCAGGGCGACAAACAGGCCTTCGGGCAAGTTTGGCGGAAAAAGTAAGGGGTTCTCCACAAGCACCTTCTTGTATTGCTCACGCTGCATCTCATCAAGCGCGTCGACAAAGATAAAATAGGGATCGTTGGACGAAACCTGGCGGTTGATGCTTATCTCTTGGAAGGCGGCCTTAAGGGCTTCGTGTCCGCTGCGATCACCTTGATCCAAGAGCGAAAAGACCCGTCTGAGTTGGCGGTAGACGTAGTGGTAAAACCCATCAAGCCTGTTCTGGTTCGGGTCGACGGCACCATACTGGAAGAAGTAAGCAATGCTTCGTTTTGCATGGCGATCCTCAAAAGTCTTGGCCAGGTTTGCCAAAATGGCTGTCTTGCCAATACCGGGGCCACCACTCAGAAACCAAAAGCCGCGGTCGTTTGATTCGACAAAGTCTCTAAAATCGCGCTCCAATTCATGGTGCTCATGATCTCGGGTCTGATCCAAGATGATCTGATTGAATAACGCTTGATCCGTGTGAAGACTAAGGTGCAGGGCCTGCAGCTCCTTGCGTTTGGCTTCTACTTCTTCCTTAAATCCTGGTGCAATCCGGGATTGGTCGAGATAGCCTATCAGCCGGGAGACATGGTCATCTGCAACCCGCCCCGTCATAATCATCCTGGAGAAAATCTCAGCAGAGATAGGTACGGACATTTTGGTGTTGTTTTCATTTATCGAGTCAATGATGCGCTGCCGCGTCGTTCTTTCGCCGCTTAGCGCCCTGTGTTCTGAAATGATCGGCTGAATTCTTTTTCCGATGTAGCATTGAATTTCCGGAAAAAAATAAGCCCCTTCAGAGGAGCCTGCCAAACCAGCCTTTTTACCCATCCCAACACAAACCCAGATATTGCCCGCATAGATTGGAGAGCGCGCCTCTCCAACACTTCAGATTTCCATATCGGGTTCTGCTGAGTCAATCCTCTTTCCGTGGAGAAACCACCTTTCCTCTACGATTTTACCGTCATGATCGTAGAAGATCACCGCCGGGCGAATTTCCCGGTGATTTTGGCCCTCTTGCGCCCAAAACTCTTGCATGACCTGACCGCTTTGGGGGTCTCGGGAGATGAGAGCCGGCCCGTCTTCGCGGTGATGCTTTCCGTAACGGGCCCAAACCTCTTCAATCACATGACCGGTTACGTGATCACGGGTAACGGATGCCGGACCATCCCAACGATGGAGCTGACCATCTAAGGTCCAGACCTCAGACAGAACAATATCACTATCGGGGTCACGGACAACATCCACT
>JBCCHN010000178.1:0-9112 GCA_039028695.1 Pseudomonadota bacterium | reverse complement strand
GACGCAGCGGCCCTTTGGCGAGACGGTCACGGACTCAGGCCTGGACAGCACCCCGATCCGCTTCCCGGGCCAGTACGCCGACGCGGAGACCGGTCTCCACTACAACTATTTCCGCGATTATGATCCCAGCTTGGGGCGGTATGTTACCAGTGACCCGATTGGCCTTTTGGGAGGCGAAAACACATACGGATATGTTGGTGGAAATCCAGGTAGCTTCTTTGATCCCTATGGATTAGCTCAGTTGCCAAGTTCGCCTGATGGTCTTGGAAATGGCTGGACAAAGGACACGGGCCATAGAAATCCCAATGGTGAAAAATGGAATCATGATTCTGGTGCATCGCTAGAATGGCATCCAGGACAGGAAGGTAAACCTGGATGGCGCGGAAAAGATCATTGGCATCTAAATGGTGGGAAAGAGCACTTGCCCCCCGGCACAGACATCCCTGACCTGCCAATAGGGGAAGGCGATGGTGCTTGCCCGGAAGATAGTAGTTGCAGAAAAGTTGCCGGTGCCGCGGCCCTTGGCGCCGCGGGGTACATTGCATACAGATGCATCAGAATGATACCTTCATTGCTTCCGCCATTTTGGCCAACAATTCCAGCAAACGTAGCCATACCCTGATTTATGGGAGGTCTGGCCTTCAATGATCAAAAAAATTGAGAATCCAAAGTCGTTTTTTGAAAGGCTAGGTGGAATCCATGACGCTCAAATTGAATCCATAAAGTGGGACGTTCATTGTAACTGCCTAGCCATTAAAGTTGACGATTTAAACAGCAACTTTTTAGGGCTTCCGGAATATGAGGGATGCCGACCTGTTAACGTTCAATTTTCAGATGTTCCGAATTGTAATATTGATGTGCAGTCTTTTGATAAGGACACATCAATTTTTGACATCGATATCGAGAACATCGGCCCTGGATTCAGCGTTCATATCAGGCTTTCACCCGGCGGATACCTCAAATTTAGGTGTGAGAGCATCTCGCTAAGAGAGCCGTAAATCGTTAGTTGACCCATTGTCGCCCCTTGAAATCGGTCAGTGTGCCAGGCAACAGGCAGGTCAAGAATGTTGTGGATCTTAACTGTGGCACTTTTTCTACCCTCTGCGCTTTATACTTGGACTATGATGTGGGCGTATGGATGTATTTTGATAAGTGTCGGAAGGTGCCGTGGCGCTGCGAAAATGGTTCTTAGCTTGTTGGTGTATATGGTATTTTCCATATTATTGGTTGCGGCGATGTTTCTGGTATTAGGTGTGGTTGATGGGGCAAAATTGGCTTTTCGAGAAGATATTGCCTACATGATTTTCTTCATGGCTTGCTTTGGGCTCTCAACAATTCCCGGTATCAAGTATTTTCGAAGCCGCTTTTTGAAAGACCTGCAAGACTTGGGGTATTTTAAAAGGCGTTGATCAGAGGCACTAAGAGTACAAATAGGTCCCTAATCAAAGAGGCTCTGCTGCAGGCTCAAGGTTCAATTTTTTCCCTACCCAATGGACACCACCTTGCCGGTCTCTATGCCAAACGTCGGCGCCGTCGCCCGGATCATGTCCGTTTTGTATTTGTCTGCCAGGTGCCCGTAGTGCTTCTCGACCATCCGGGTATCGGAGTGGCCCAGGTTCTGAGCCAGGACCATGGGGATCATTTCGGCAGATGGTAGCCGTGCGACGGCAGCGGTTTATTCTATCGCCCACGAGCTGGGCACCAGTGATGTAACCGTCAACCAGCGGGCCAACGGGGACCAGTGGGTGCTCTTGGGGACCTATGACTTCGATCCGGCCGTGGCCGATGCGGAAGTCACCCTGGACGGCTTCAGCGACGGTACGGTGGCCGCGGACGCCATCCGCTTTGTGGAGGCGGGCGTGGCCCCCACCGAGGTCGCCTACCTGCACAACGACCAGCTGGGCCGACCCCAGAAGATGACCGACAGCGCGGGCCTCATCACCTCGGACCGGACGCAGCGACCCTTTGGCGAGACGGTCACGGACTCCGGCCTGGACAGCACCCCGATCCGTTTCCCGGGCCAATACGCCGATGCCGAGACGGGGCTCCACTACAACTACTTCCGGGATTACGATCCCAGCTTGGGGAGGTATATCACCAGCGATCCTATTGGGCTCGATGGAGGGATTAATACCTACGGGTATACCCATGCCAATCCACAAAGTTTTATTGATCCTGACGGCACGGTAGCTTATGCGGTGGGCGCCGCAATTCGCGCCTGTGCATCCCGTGGTGGCTGTTGGGGCTTTGCTGGAGCAGGTGCATATGCGATTTGCCGATTAGCAGGTGGATGTAAACTTCCGTCTGATGCACCAGAGTACTGTCCAACTCCGCTATTCAATGAGGAAGCACAACCAGATCCGATGGATGCGGCTGATGCTCCTGGTCAGCCAAGTGAAAAAGATGGATACAAGGCGCCAAAAAACTGGGACGGCAAAAAAGTCAAAAATCCAAATGGACCGGGCTCAGGTTGGCCTGATAAGAACGGAAACGTTTGGGTTCCTACCGGTCCCAAAGGCAGTTCAAAAGCTCACGGAGGCCCACATTGGGATGTTCAGAGTAAAGGCGGCGGCTACAAGAACGTGTATCCGGGTGGAAAAGTCAGAGGAGGCAAACCTTGAAGAATATTCAGATTATCGACGGAGCAGATAACTGTACCTATTCATTATACGCTGCCGAAGAAAAGGACTTTGAACTGATGTTTCCAAACGGGAATGACATAGAGTTTGTCGAGGACTTTTTGGAACGTCTGGGAGAAGAAGATGGTAGCGAGTTACTAGGACGAATTTGGGAAAATCCAATCGACAGATCCAGAGCGAATGGAATTCAAGGGACCTTGTTTTATGATTCGCTTCGTAAACGGGAGTATTTTGCCTGCAAAAAATGGCGAAACATTGATCGAAGCCACTACCCGCCAAACCGAGATTCTCCGTGAATTAGACATCTGAGTTACCACCAACACTTTCCCGGCACGCCTCTATTCCTATGCAGCAGGCACCACCTTGCCGATCTCTATGCCAAATGTCGGCGCCGTCGCCCGGATCATGTCCATCTTGTACTTATCCGCCAGGTGCCCGTAGTGCCTCTCGACCATACGGGTGTCTGAGTGACCCAGGTTCTGAACCAGCACCGTGAGGGTCGTACCTGCCACCAAGAAAATCGATTGCTTGGCGGACCATATCAGTGGACGGAAGGATGCCCTAACGGAGCCGCAGCATTTGGCGGCTTTAGATTGGAATCAGAGGCAATCCAGATCGAGGTGCGAGGAGACCGAGGTCAGCAGACGATGGGTCTGAGGATGCTGAATTAATAGGAGCTCCGGCGTGCTGCGCCCTATCGTGCCAACTGCCGTATGAGATCGTCGCCAGTTATGACGCCGGCTGAGCTGATATTGAGGCCACCGGCAGAAAGGGCCTTTGCCGTCCAGGTGTTGCAGGTATTGAAGAGGTGAAAGCGTCCGTTAGCAGCATAAAACCGGCTGTTGAGGTAAAGGCCCGGTCCGATACTAACTGCACGGGCCCTGCCGGCACGATCAAAGCTGCCGTCAATGAACCGTATCAATCGTTCAAAACCGTGGTTGTCGATCGGAATAGAAATGATCTCCTGGTCGGATGATTGACTGGCTGCGGGGGACCTGATTGCCGAAATATGGAGAACAGCTGATGTAGGAGCTAATGCGGCCACAAAGGTGTCACCAAGCGTGGTTTCGTCAGCCTGATAAAAATCCCTATCGCCCCATCCGAACTCGAGAAACTGTGCATCGGCAAAGTCACCTATTTCTGGGACAAGGTGATTAGGAATGTGGGCCCTGGAAACAACAATGCCGCTGTGCCATCCATTGGTGACGACGAAGATAGTCTTGTCGGCGGCGGCAGGTCCGCGGGTATTGTTCTTGATCTGACTGCCGGATTCACAGCCGAAACAACAAAGAATTAGCAAAAGACCAAGTACAGACCAAATCTTTCGCGATGATGTGAGACTCAAGGGGATCACCCTATTAACTATTATCCGTATAGCAGTGGCCATCACGTCAGTAGTCAACCAGGATTCTTCTAAGGGGAAGTTTGTTGCACCTGCACCATGAGGGGCATTCCCGCCATTAGGGAGAGGCTCGTGCTGGTTAAGCGGAGTCAACTAAGGCGCATCACGAAGCTTGGGCATGCCTAAGGCAAACAGCCTTGAAAATATGTCAAATGCCTGCGCGGTGCTTACTATGTGCTTACTGGTATGATTCACGGCTAATCAGCTATAGCTCAAGAAATTATATAAGCATCTGTTTTTATTGGTGGCCTCGGCCGGACTCGAACCGGCACTCCTGATTCAGGAAGCAGATTTTAAGTCTGCTGTGTCTACCTATTCCACCACGAGGCCTGAGAGGTGTGTTGTGCAGGGTATCGCACAGAGCTGCCTTTGTGCCTTAGGCCCGCATGGATTGCAACGGGCGGATTGCAACGGGGGAGCTTCTCGAAACTGCGCCTTATGAGGGGCCCCCGATTTGCCCGCCAATTTGGCCGCGGTGGCGCAGCAGATGGTCGGCGAGCACGATGGCCATCATGGCCTCGCCCACGGGCACGGCGCGAATGCCCACACAAGGATCGTGGCGGCCCTTGGTGATAATCTCGGTTTCGGATCCAGCCTTGTCGACGGTCTTGCGCGGCGTGAGGATGGAGGAGGTGGGCTTGACCGCGAAACGGGCCACGATGTCTTGCCCCGTGGTGAGGCCGCCAAGGACGCCACCGGCATGGTTGGAGCGGAATCGGGTCTGGCCGTCCTCCATGCACATTTCGTCCGCATTTTCCTCGCCGGTTAAAGCCGCAGCTGCAAATCCAGCGCCAATTTCCACTGCTTTGACCGCGTTGATGGACATCAAGGCCTTGGCCAAATCGGCGTCCACCTTGTCGTAGACCGGCTCGCCCAAGCCTATCGGCACCTTCGTTGCCACAACCTCGATGACCGCTCCCAGAGAGGAGCCTTTTTTGCGAATTTGGGCCAATTCTTCGGCCCAATCCTCGGCGGCCTTGGGATCCGGACACCAGAAGGGATTCTTTGTGCACACCTTCCAATCCCAGGCGGATCGGTCGATTTGGTGCGGACCCATCTGCACAAGGGCGCCGCGAATAACCGGCGGCGCCTCGGGCAGCAAATGTTCCAGGACTCGCCGGGCCACGGCACCGGCGGCGACGCGCATGGCGGTCTCTCGCGCCGAGGAACGGCCACCGCCTCGGTGATCACGAATGCCGTATTTTTGCCAGTAGGTGTAGTCGGCGTGACCGGGGCGAAACTTCTCGACGATATCGCCATAGTCCTTGGAGCGTTGATCCTCGTTTTCGATCAACAGCCCGAGAGGCGTTCCCGTGGTCTGCCCCTCGAATGTACCGGAAAGGATGCGGACCCGGTCGGGCTCTCGGCGCTGGGTGGTATACTTGGATTGACCGGGCCGGCGCGCGTCCAGCCAGGGCTGGATATCCGCTTCGGTGAGCGGAATACGCGGCGGCAGGCCATCAACCACACAGCCGATGGCCGGCCCGTGACTTTCTCCCCAGGTGGTAAAGCTAAAGCTCTGTCCGAATGAATTGCCGGGCATTCCGGGATCCTGTGAGGCTCGTGAGCCTGGCCAAGATTGGCCGGCCAGACTCGATTGACTTTATAGCGAGCGCCGCTTGGCTCACATCATAATTGGGGCGTCATGATTAGAGCATCATGATTGAGGATTGAAGTCCCGCAGCAGGTCGGCCAGTTGGGGGGCGGCTTCGGTCTGCATCATGCCGACCACATGATAGCCGGAATCCACATGGTGGACTTCACCTGTGACCCCGGCTGAAAGATCCGAAAGCAGATAAAGGGCGGCACCGCCTACCTGCTTGGTATCCACGTTGCGGCGCAGAGGCGAGTTCAGTTCGTTCCACTTGAGGATATGGCGAAAATCACCAATGCCCGAGGCGGCCAGGGTTTTGATCGGTCCTGCCGAGATGGCGTTGACCCGAATGCTTCGATCGCCCAGGTCCGCGGCCAGATAACGCACGCTCGCCTCCAGGGCCGCTTTGGCCACGCCCATGACGTTATAGTGGGGCATAACTCTTTCGGCACCGTAGTAGGTGAGGGTGACCAGGCTGCCGCCTTCCTTCATCAAAGGCACCGCCCGCTGGGCCACGGCAGTAAAGGAATAACAGGAAATATCCAGGGATCGGACGAAATTATCCCGGCTGGTGTTAACGTATTTGCCCTTGAGCTCTTCCTTGTCCGCATAGGCAATGGCATGCACGAGGAAGTCGAGCTGGCCCCACTGTTCCTCAATCGCTCTGAAGACAGCATCAATGCTGGCGTCATCGGTCACATCGCACGGCAGAACCAAATCGGAATTAACGGACTTGGCCAGGGGCTCAACGCGTTTTTTGAGGGCGTCACCCTGGTATGTAAAGGCAAGCTCGGCGCCGTGTTCGTGGGCGGTCGAGGCGATGCCCCAGGCGATGGATCGATCATTGGCCACACCCATGACAAGCCCCCGCTTGCCGGCCATAATTTGATGGGTATCTGTCATTTTACCCCTGCAAACCCTTACCTTAACCAAACTTTTTGAAGAGAGCGGCATCCTACACCAAAGCCCGCGCGGGTCAAAGAATCACTCGGTGTCATAAGATGTTGCCTCATGGTCTAATCCGCCAAATCTGTCACCCGTCTCGCGACAGCAAAGACCACGCAGAGGGTTCGGCAAATTAACCATTTTGTGCTAGCGTGAGGGCGAACCTCGCTCTTGGGGGAGTGGGTAGCGCAGGTCCGACACATGCATATCCCTCTTAGTTCCTTGATTTGTAATCCTTTGATTTGATAATCGAAACAATGGGTAAGGGTCATTGCCTAACCTAGATTTTAAAGAACAGATAGGCACCTTCGCCGGATTTGTGCGCTATAGCCTGCTGCGCTTTTCCCATGATGGCTGTTTGCGGGTGGCCGCGTCCTTGAGCTACTCGTGCCTTTTGGCGCTCGTCCCCATGTTGGCTATCGGTCTGGGCCTTCTTTCGCTTTTTCCCACTTTCGAAACCCTGCAGGACGACATTCAGTCCCTGATTTCGAAGAATTTCCTGCCCGATGCCGGGCTGCAAATCCAGGACCAAATGGGCAGTTTTGTGGACAATGCCCGCCAGACCACAGGTTTGGGCCTGGTTGCCCTAGGGGTCACTGCGATCCTGCTGTTATCCACCATTGCCGGTGCCTTTAACGACATTTGGCGGATCACCCGGCCGCGGCCCCTATTTACCCGCTTGGTGATCTATTGGGCGGTATTGACTTTGGGGCCCTTGTTGGTTGGAGCGTCTATATCGATTTCCTCTTACGGATTTGCCATGGTCCAGTGGTCCAGTGTGGAGGACTATGGGGCTTCCTTTTTTGTGGGTAAGGTTTTGCCCATGGTCCTGTCGGCCTTGGGTTTTGCCACGCTCTATATTGTGGTGCCGGCACAACGGGTTCGTTGGAGCCATGCTCTGATCGGCGCCGTTGTGGCGGCGGTTCTGTTTGAGGTTCTTAAGCGGGGATTTGGTCTTTACATCCGGCAATCCTCCTCTTATGAGGCGATTTACGGAGCCATCTCCACGATCCCTATTTTTCTCATTTGGATGTACCTCTCCTGGGCCGTGATTCTCTATGGGGCGGTGGTAACCGCCTCTTTGCCGGAGTGGCGGGCAGAAAAGCGTTTCGGCGGCACCGTGCGCAGTCCTGGCGCCACCTTGTCTTTGGCTCTGGCGATCTTGCAACGCTTGCAGGTGGCAGCCCGCGAGGGGCATGTGTGGCGGGAATCCAAGCTGGGTCAGGGCCTGCCCGTGGGGCCGGAGCATTTGAGTGTGGCCATAAATCTCCTGCAAGACGCGGGTTATGTGGCGCGCACCGGGCCGCGCCTGGTTCTGGCCCGCGATTTATCCTCAGTCACCTTGAACGACCTGGTTGCGGCCCTCAATCTGGAACTGGGGGACACGGAAGGCTGGCCTGAGCCGGTTCAGAAAATCATCGGCAGCTTGGCCGAAAAGGGCACTCCCGCCGGTGAGGGCAATATTCGAGAGCTGTTCGATCAGGCCGCTGCCGCGACGCCCTTATTCATCGGCCGCGGCGCGTAACTCCCGCTCCAGACGGTCACGGCAGCTCTCGGGCAGTTTTTTGATACCGTCATTCAATTGGGTAAGCGCCTTGCGCAGCCCGTAGATCTGATCCAAGAGGCGTAGAACCACGGGGATCGCCTCGTCGTTGACGCCCAGGTCCTGCCGCAGCTCGGCGATCAGATGAACCCGCGCCACGTCACTTTGGTCGAAGAGGTACTCGCCGTCTTGTTCTACCGGCAGGACCCAATTCTGCTCGATCCAAATCTGGAGTTCGGAAGCGCCGATATCCACTTCGGCAATCACCGCCTCAAAGGTCTTGATCATTGCTCACCGCTCCCGTTCAACCCGGCTGCCCGACGGGGGTCATAGCCATGGGTTTGGCTCCAATTTTTGACAAAGTCACTGAGTTCTTGGTCCGGCTTATCCGGTAGCACCAATTTTAGTTTCACGTATTGATCCCCCGCCTTGTCCGAGCCTTTTCCGGGTAGACCCTTTTCTTTAAGGCGCAGGGTGGTACCCGTGTTAGATCCCGCCGGAATTTTCATGGAGACCTTGCCGTGGATTGTCGGTACGGTGATCACCGCTCCCAAAAGCGCCTCTTGCAAGGTCACCGGAACCTCCAGATAAACATTTTTGCCCTGTCGGCTGAAGTGATCATCGGGCTGCACATTGATCTCGATCAACGCATCGCCCGCCGGGCCGCCGCCGGCGCCAGGTCGCCCTTGTCCTTTGAGGCGCAGGGACTGGCCGTCGTCAGTGGCGGGGGGAATGCGCACATCGATGGTCTTGCCGTCCGCCAGCCGGACCCGCTTTTTGGCACCCTGGGCCGCCTCCAGAAAGCTCACGGAAATCGAATAGGTGACATCCTCACCTTTTCGCTTTCCGCCCCGCGGGCGCATGCGGGCGCCGAAAAGGTCAGAGAAGATGCTTTCAGCGCTAAAGGCATCGCCGGGTCCGGTCTGGGTGTATTTGGTCTGGGGTCCGCTGCTGCTTTGCTGGCGATAGAATCCCCCTTTCCAGGCAGT
>JBCCHN010000177.1:0-9159 GCA_039028695.1 Pseudomonadota bacterium | reverse complement strand
GGTCAGGCGCTGAGATAAAAGGGAGATCGACGTGATTGGAACTAAGGTATTGGTTCGTCGGGAGGGGAGCGCCACAAGCGCTGTTTACACCATTTTGGCTTTCGCGGTCCTTTTTCTTTCCGCGCTCGCCATTATCAACCCTTTGGCGGCCCGTGGGGCGCCCGACTCCTTTGCCGACTTGGCGGAAAAGCTCCTGCCCACCGTGGTCAATATCTCAACAACACAAACCGTCGAAGGGGGCGCCCCCTCCGAAGAGTTGGAAGAGTTTTTCAAAGACTTTTTTGATCGTCGGGGCGAGGGTGGAGAGGAGCCTGCTCCCAATCGCCAGCGCCGGGCCAGTTCCCTGGGCTCGGGTTTTGTGATCGATCCCAGCGGCTATATTGTGACCAATCACCACGTGATCGAAAATGCTGAGGAAGTCACCGTCCGCTTTTATGATGACCGCACCCTGACAGCCGAGGTGATCGGCAGCGATGCCGAGACCGATCTCGCACTTTTAAAGGTGGAGTCCGACGAACCATTGGTGGCGACCACCTGGGGCCAATCGGATCAAACCCGGATCGGAGATTGGGTGATGGCCATCGGCAATCCCTTTGGCCTTGGCGGTTCTGTCACGGCCGGTATCGTCTCAGCCCGGGCGCGTGACATCAACGCCGGGCGCTATGACGATTTCATTCAAACCGATGCGGCCATCAACCGAGGCAATTCCGGCGGGCCCATGTTTAACATGGACGGCGAGGTGATCGGTGTAAACACGGCCATCTTCTCTCCCTCGGGCGGTTCCGTGGGGATCGGTTTTGCCATTCCCTCAACCCTGGCGAAAAACGTGATCAGTCAACTTCGGGACAATGGCGAGGTTCATCGGGGCTGGCTCGGTGTGCGCATCCAGTCGGTCAACGAGGAACTCGCCGAAGGCTTGAAGATGGGCGAACCTCGTGGCGCCTTGGTGGCTTCTGTGACCGAGGAAGGGCCGGCGGAAAAAGCTGGCATCAAGCAGGGTGATGTTATCCTGACCTTCGATGGCCGAGATGTGAGCGAAATGCGCAAGCTGCCCCGTATGGTGGCCGAAACTCCCATCGGCAAGGACGTTAAGGTCACCGTCTGGCGTCGTGGCGCCGAGGAGACCTTTGTGGTCAATCTGGGCAAACTGGATGTAGAAGCGGTTTTGGCCTCGACAGGCAATCCGGAACCGGAAGAGGACGTCACTGACAGCGGTGAAATTCCGTCACTGGGTTTGGCTCTTGGGACCATCACCCCCCGCCTCCAGTCCGAGTTTCAATTGGATGACGGTGCCAAGGGCGTGGTCGTTACCGAGGTAGACCCGGAAGGGCCGTCAGCTCAAAAAGGTTTACGTCCAGGCGATGTGATCGTCGAGGTCGACCAAGAAGAGGTCTCGTCACCTGAAGAGGTTGCCCAGCTTGTGGAATCAGCCAAGGAAGAAGGCTACGGCGTGGTGACCATGTTGATGTACCGTCAGGGTGACTTCCAATGGGTGCCGGTTCGCATTGACGGTCAGGACTGATCGTAATCCCTGTTAGCGGCTGACGACAAACTCGTCCCGGTGATAGCCCTGAAAATATAGCAGGCTGGTCAAGTCGCCGTGGTCCACGCGAAAGCGGGCCGCGGCGCGAACCGCCGGCTTGCCGTGAAAGGCAACCCCCAAACCGGCCGCGGCTAACATCTCCAAATCATTGGCGCCGTCCCCCACGGCACAGACCTCGTCAGCGGTCAGGTTCCTTTTGGCGACCAGTTCCTGCAAGGCTCGCTCTTTTGCCTCCGGCCCCAATATAGGCTCGCGGACCCGGCCTGTAATTCGCCCGTCTTCCACTATCAACTCATTGGCCCGGTCTTCGTGAAACCCGCACGTTTCCCGCACCTGGGCGGTGAAAAAGGAGAATCCGCCGGATACCAGAGCACAGTAAGCCCCCCGCGCGGCCATGGTGCCTACCAAGGTCTTGGCCCCCGGGTTAAAGGTGATGCGATGGCTGATTTGCTGAAGGAGCGCGACCGATAGGCCGGAAAAGCGCGCCACTCTTTCTCGCAGCGCCCCGGCGAAGGCCATCTCACCCGCCATGGCTCGACGGGTAACATCGGCGATCTCGGGACCCAGGCCGGCGGCCTCGGCCAATTCGTCGATCATCTCCTGGGTAATGATGGTGGATTCCATATCCGCCAAGAGTAGTTTTTTCCGGCGACCATGGGCCGGCAACAAGGCCCAATCAAGGTCGACACTCTGTAAGAGTTCCATCCAAACTTCCGGTCCCAAGGCTTCCGCCTTGGGCGCCACTTTCATGTCGCAAGCAAGACCAGGCGCAAGCCAACGCTGCGCCTCGCTTTCTACGCCGTGCGTGTCCAAGCTCTGCCGTAAGCGATCAACCCAGTCCGGGCTGGGCAGGCTTGCCCCCGCAGCGCCAACCAAGGTAAGCACTCTTTCCATTCGCCGTTTATAAAGGCCGGATTATGACAGGAAAAGCGGCAATACCGGAGCTGTCTGGCTCCCAGGCGCTTGCCTCTGCTGAGGGGCCGAAAAAGCCTGTAGTGGTGCTGGCTGGGCCGACAGCGTCCGGCAAGTCGACTCTCGCCCTGGCGCTGGCCCAAGAATTTGGCGGCCTGGTGATCAACGCGGACTCGATGCAGATCTATCGGGACTTGCGGATCCTGACAGCCCGCCCGTCAATTGAAGATTGTCAAAAAGTTCCCCACAAGCTGTACGGCATCCTGGACAGTGCCGATCCCTGTTCGGTGGGTCGGTGGCTCACCATGGCTGGCCAAGAGATTGCGGCGGCTCATGGTGCTGGCCGTCTGCCCATCGTGGTTGGTGGTACGGGCCTTTATCTCAAAGCGCTTATGGAGGGGATCTCGTCCATCCCCGACGTGCCAGGCCCGACCCGCGAGAAGGCGACACAGCTTTATGACTCGCTCGGTGGGGCCGCCTTTAAGGACCGTTTGGTAAAGCGAGACCCGCAAACAGCGGAGCGTTTGCCGCCAACTGATCGGCAACGCCTGATCCGGGCCTGGGAGGTGGTGGAGGCGACGGGGCGACCCCTCAGCGATTGGCATCAGGCGGCGGGCGAGGGGGCTCCGGTCGGCTGCGATTTCATAAAATGCGCTTTGCTGCCGCCACGTCCCACCCTCTATGCCGCTTGTGACCGGCGCTTTGGGGAGATGATCGAAAGGGGAGCACTGGCGGAGGTCGAGGCGCTCTTGGCTCGAAACCTTGATCCGGCCCTTCCGGTCATGAAGTCCCTCGGCGTTCCCGAACTCGCCCTGCATCTGGCGGGCGAAGTGGCTTTGCCTCAGGCGGTCACAAAAGCTCAGCAAAAGACCCGAAATTATGCCAAGCGCCAGATCACTTGGCTTCGACATCAGTTTATTGGTAATGATAATGCGTCTCTTGTAGAGTTTGAGCAATTTTCGGAAAGATTGAGGACGATTTTTTTTAATAAAATTCGCCAAAGGCTGTTGACGTCCTAGGCTCTGACGGTTAGGGTGCGCGCCGTTCCGGTCCTTGCGCTGTGCGGTCTTTTTGGGCCGCCTTTTGGCTGCGGAGTTGGAACGTGGCCTGTGGGCCGGGTGTCTTTTATCCGGATTTCACTTTTGTAAGCCGTTGTGGGAACCGAGGTTCGCTTCGCCGGCGGCGAAGTTTTGTGGGAACGGTCGGTAAAGACATTTTTGTGAGGTACGCTAAAGGCCTGCGAACCTAATGCAGAGACTAGAGGATGATGTGATGAGCATTGGCGAATTATCAGGATCGGAGATGGTGATCAAAGCCTTGAGGGATCAAGGCGTGGATGTCATTTTTGGCTATCCTGGCGGCGCCGTCCTGCCCATTTACGATGCGCTTTTCCAGCAAAATGACATCGAGCATATCCTGGTGCGCCAGGAAGGGGGTGCGGTTCACGCCGCCGAAGGCTATGCCCGCTCCAGCGGCAGGGTGGGCGTGGTATTGGTGACCTCCGGGCCGGGGGCTACAAATGCAGTTACCGGATTGACCGATGCGCTGATGGATTCCATTCCCGTGGTCTGCCTTACCGGTCAAGTGCCCACCCATTTGATTGGCAACGACGCCTTTCAGGAGGCTGATACCACGGGCATTACCCGACCCTGCACCAAGCATAACTATCTGGTGAAATCCATCGAGGATCTGCCCCGCGTCATGCACGAGGCTTTTCATGTCGCGCGTGCCGGCAGGCCGGGACCGGTGGTTGTGGATCTGCCCAAGGACATCCTGCAGGCCAAAGCGGATTGCTATGTGGGTCCCGAGCAGGTCAAACACCGCAGCTACAACCCAAAAACGACAGGCGATCAGGCGCGCATCGTCGAGGCGATGGAGGCTCTTGCCGGGGCCAAGCGCCCAGTTATCTATAGTGGCGGCGGCATCATTAACGCTGGGCCCAAGGCCTCCGAGCTTTTGCGCCGTCTGGTTCACCTGTCCGGAGCGCCTTGTACCAATACCTTGATGGGCTTGGGCGCCTTTCCGGCAAGCGACCCTCAGTTCGTCGGCATGTTGGGCATGCACGGCACCTACGAAGCTAATCTTTGCATGTACCGTTGCGATGTGTTGGTGAACCTGGGCGCGCGCTTCGACGATCGGGTGACCGGACGCTTGGACGAGTTCTCGCCCTATTCGACAAAAATTCACGTGGACATCGATGCCTCGTCCATCAACAAGAACGTAATGGTAGATATACCCATCGTCGGCGACTGTGCCGAGGTCTTGGAGGACATGCTTCAGGTCTGGCAGGATCGTAAGCTGAAAACTGACGAAAAGGCCCTCAAGATTTGGTGGTCCCAGATCGATGAGTGGCGCGCCAAGGATTGCCTGAAGTATGAACAAAAAGGTGACATTATAAAGCCTCAGTACGCCATTGAGCGGCTCTATGAGTTGACTAAAGAGCGTAACACCTACATCACCACCGAAGTGGGACAGCATCAGATGTGGGCGGCCCAGTTCATTAAGTTCGAGGAGCCCAATCGCTGGATGACATCGGGCGGATTGGGCACCATGGGTTATGGCCTGCCGGCAGCCATCGGCGTTCAACGAGCCCATCCGGATGCCTTGGTGATCGATGTGGCGGGTGAGGCCTCGGTTCTGATGAACATTCAAGAGATGTCCACCATCGCCCAGTATGGGCTGCCGGTGAAAATCTTCGTGGTGAACAATCAATGGATGGGCATGGTGCGCCAGTGGCAGGAACTGTTGCATGGCAAGCGCTATTCTGAAAGCTACACCGCTTCCCTGCCGGACTTTGTCAAACTGGCAGACTCCTTCGGTGCCGTCGGTATTCGCTGTGACGATCCGGCCAAGCTCGACGACGCCATCAAAGAGATGATCGATACGCCCCGGCCTGTCATTTTTGACTGCCGCGTGGCGCAGGAAGAGAACTGCTTCCCGATGATCCCGTCGGGCGCACCTCACTACGAGATGTTGCTCGGGCCCGAGGACAAGGCGGCCAAACCCGTTTCAGAAGAAGGAATGGTCTTGGTGTAGACGGATCGGGTATGGATAGCCCGGACGGCTGATTTGCCAATCTTTCACGGCATTGGAGAGTGAGCGCAAAAGCGCGATGTCACGCGGTGATCATTAGCGTGTGGCGATTTGAGGAAAATCATGGCGCAACAAAAGCAGCAGATCGAATACCGGATATTTGCGGTGCTGGTGGAAAACGAGCCTGGCGTTTTGGCCCGTGTCATCGGGCTTTTCTCCGGGCGAGGCTACAACATCGAAAGCTTGACCGTGACCGAGGTGGATGTTCAAAAACACCTCTCGCGCATTACCATTGTCACCTCGGGCACGCCCCAGGTGCTGGATCAGATCCACGCTCAGCTGGATCGCTTGGTACCGGTCCGCAAGGTAAGCGATTTGACGGGCTTAGGCGATTTTGTGAAGCGCGAGACGGCACTGGTCAAAGTAGCCGGGTCCGGCGACAAGCGCGTAGAAGCTTTGCGGATTGCGGGCATTTTCAAGGCCGAGGTGATTGATGCCGGGCTTGACTATTTTGTTTTCGAGATGACTCATCGCCCGGAAAAGGTGGACCGCTTTATCGAATTAATGCAGCCCCTGGGACTGATCGATCTGTGCCGGACCGGGGTGGTCGCCATTTCACGGGGACCTGAAGGACTATAATCAACCCAACAGCCAACACGTCTAGAGAAGGAAAAGGGCTCATGCGCGTATATTATGATCGGGATGCCGATGTGAACCTGATCAAGGGGAAAAAGGTCGTCATTATCGGCTATGGCAGCCAGGGCCATGCTCATGCCAATAACCTAAAGGACAGTGGCGCTAGCGATGTGCGGGTGGCCCTTCGTTCCGGCTCGGCCTCTGCGCAAAAGGCGCAGAACGCGGGCCTGGAGGTCATGACACCGGAAGAGGCTGCAGGCTGGGCGGATGTCATGATGATGCTCACCCCTGACGAACTGCAGGCGGATATTTATCGCACTTCCCTGGCGCCCAACATGAAAGAGGGCGCGGCCTTGGCCTTCGCCCACGGCCTGAACATCCACTTCAATCTGATCGAGCCCCGTCCGGACTTGGATATCTTCATGATCGCGCCTAAGGGGCCCGGCCATACCGTGCGCTCCGAGTATCTCCGGGGTGGAGGGGTGCCCTGCCTTATCGCCGTGCATCAAAATGCCTCCGGCAATGCTCAAGAGATTGCCTTATCTTATGCCTCGGCCATCGGCGGCGGGCGCGCCGGCATCATCGAGACCACCTTCAAGGAAGAGTGCGAAACCGACCTTTTCGGCGAGCAATCCGTCCTCTGCGGTGGCTTGACCGCTCTAATCACCGCCGGTTACGAGACCCTGGTCGAGGCCGGTTACGCCCCTGAAATGGCCTATTTCGAGTGCCTGCACGAAGTTAAGCTGATCGTCGATTTGATGTACGAGGGCGGCATGGCCAACATGCGCTATTCCATCTCCAATACGGCGGAGTACGGCGACTACACTCGTGGCCCCCGCCTCATTACCGACGAAACCAAGGCCGAGATGAAACGCATTTTGGACGACATTCAGTCCGGGCGCTTCACCAGGGATTGGGTTGCCGAATGCCAAGCCGGGCAGCCCTCCTTTAAAGCGATCCGCCGACGCAACGCGGAACATGGCATTGAGGAGGTCGGCGAACGTTTGCGCGCCATGATGCCTTGGATCGCCGCTAACAAGTTGGTGGACAAGGAAAAAAACTGACAGCGCTTCTGGCGAAAATCAATGTCGGGGGCCGTCTTCGGGCGGCCCCCTTTTTGCTCGCGCTCCCTCAATGGTTCGGACTGTTCTGTAAACAGCTCCCCGAACAGCTCCCCGAACAACTCCCCGAGCAACTCCCCGAACAACTCACCGTGAGCTTGGCTTCCCAATAACCCCACATTGATCTTAAGATACTGGATTGAGGTCTATGAGGGAGCTAGATAGGGGCCATGAAGCGACAGAAATCCAAAGCCAAGCGTTCCGGAAAAAAAGGGATGAATAATCCTAGCCAGGAGCCGGCCAAAACAAAGGTCAGTCGCCGTGACCTCCTCGGCAACATGCGCAACCTCGCCATCGCTGGTGTGGCCCTGGGTGGCGTTGGCTGGTATACGACGTCCGAGGTTTGCGCCTCCATTCGCGAGCAAGACCTCTCCAAGATCGGACAGGGCGTTCCCACCGTTGTCCAAATACATGATCCCAACTGTTCGCTCTGCGTGGCCTTGCAGCGAGAAGCGCGCGCTGCTGTCGGAGAATTTAATGCAGAGGAGATCATTTTCCTCGTCGCAAATATCCAAACCGCCGAGGGGCGGCGTTTGGCCTCAGCCCATGGTGTCGGCCATGTCACCTTGTTGCTTTTTGATGGCGAGGGGCGCCGGCGCACGACCCTAACAGGAAGCAATGACCGGGAAGTGTTGGAGCAGGCATTCCGCCGTCATGTGACCAGATACGGAACAGGGTCCTAAGGGTTGGTTCTGCCGAGTTGCGTTGCCCTGTCCAACGTCAGCCTTGCCGAACCTCGCTGGCGCGGTTTTGTCGATAGGTCTGTGGTGGCTCGCCAAATTCCTTTTTAAACCAACGGGAAAAATGGCTCGCATCAGCGAAGCCGCATTCAAAGGCAATTTCCGTGACACTTCTTGTCGTATTTAAGAGTCGCCATCTTGAGTGCTGAAGGCGCATATCGCGCCACAAGGCCAGAGGGAGCTTCCTGGCATGCCGTTGAAAGGATCGCTCAAGTTGGCGCACCGTCGAGCCGATGTTTTGGGCCAGGTCCTCGATCCGCATAGGCGTGCCTAAATTTTGGCGCATGATGCGCACGGCTCTCTCGATCCGCCAGTCACCGCAGTTTTCCAGGTCTTGGTATGGAAAGCGGCCGATTTGATGTGCGCCTCTGTGCTCGTCAACCACCAAGGCGGTCAAACCTTTCATGCCGCGGGATTTGCCGCAATGTTGGCTGAGGACGTCCACCGCCAGGTCTATGGCGGCGGTCCCGCCGGGACACGTGATGATCGGCCCGTCAAAGACATACATTTCGTTGACGATGGGAATGGCGTCAGGGAAAAGTCGAATAAAATCTCTTCGATGATGGGTATGCACTGCGCAGCGACGCCCCGCCATCAAGCCTGCTTCTGCGATCACAAAGCTTCCGGTACATAGGCCGATGACCGAGCGACCGGCGTCCACGGCGGCTCGAATGAACGGGAAGGTTTCCGGTAGGTATTGATCCATGGACGACAGCAAACCGCCCACCACCACCACATAGTCATAGGCTTGAGGGTTCTTCAGGGGTCCCCACGGTAGCACTTCAAGTCCGCAGCTCGAGCGAATGGGGTCTTGCGTCGCCGAAAGACAGGTCCAACGGCAATAGATTTGGCGGCTGTTATCCGCTTCGTCGGCGGCGTGACGCATGGCGTCAATAAATCCTGCCAGGGGCAGCAGTGTGAAGTCCGGCGACAACAAAAAGGCAACCGACACGTCAGGTGTGACCTTTGGGTTGGAAGAGCCGCTTTGTCCGCTGCTGTAAGACATGACCCCTGGCATTGGATAAACTGTGCAGTGAATTGGCTATTTTATTCTATAATTTGGATCCTCTCCACCCCAGGCTTCTCCTTTTTTGTGAGGCCGTATTTTTTGGGACCAAGGAGAGGATCTTACATGCGGTGGGAACGGACAATCACTGCCATCGAGGCCCATGCC
>JBCCHN010000176.1:0-9483 GCA_039028695.1 Pseudomonadota bacterium | reverse complement strand
TCAGGGCGGTCTAAGCGGCCCCCAGTACCCTTTCCAACCCGCCGTGTTGATAGAGCGCCAGAACGTCGTGGCAGGCGCTTGCCGCCTCCCGGCCTTTGATTTTGAAATGGTCGGCGAAAAAGGCCCGATGCTCGTCCCCTTCATTGAAGTGATGGGGTGTGAGAACCACCGAAAGGACGGGAACACCGGTTTCCAATTGGACGGACATCATACCATCCAATACGGTTCGGGATACGAATTCGTGGCGATAGATGCCGCCATCGACGATGAAGCCAGCCGCGACGATGGCTGCATATCGGTCGCTCTTTGCCAAGTGCTTGCAGAGAAGGGGAATTTCTAAACTGCCCGGCACACTATAAACATCAATGTCGGTCGGATCATATTCCTTGGCCTGCCAAGCCTCGGTAAAGGCAAGGCGGCTCTGTTCAACGATGTCCTTGTGCCAAGATGCTTGAATAAAGGCAATCTTTGACGTTTGGGATTTTGACATTAGGTGCTCCCGAAGTTCGCTAAAACACAAATCGGGGCGACCAAAAAAGACGAGATGATCCTCGCAAAGACATGCGGATCCCATCACGGCCCATGGTTCTCTACCATCCGGACTATCACCGTCGGCTTCGGAATTACACCGAATCTGCTGACCCCAGCCGAAAAAGCTAGGCGCTCGCGGGCTTCCGCTCAAAAAGCGGTCACCGCCGGTGGGGACTTTCACCCCGCCCCGAGAACGATCCAAGGACACTAGCGGCCAAGTGATCTAAGGGCAACCGAAGAATTCGCCCTTTCGCGGAGGCCGTCAAAGGTCCTTGCAGAGCCTCAGTGAGTCGTACATGGCGGCATGAATATTACGGCTAGCGACCGCATCGCCGACGCGGAACAAAACGAAGGGATGATTTTGTGCCTCCGAGCTGGCCTCGACGTATGACTCTCTTTTGCTGGCGGACTTTTGCGGGCGCCCAGCCAGGAGATCGTCCATATCCAACACGCCGTCGTTCGCGGATAGAGACTTAAGTGCGAGAAAGGTTTCGTCCAGTGGTAGGCTGCCATGTTCCACGATAATGTGGTCGACATGGCGGACAAAGCTCTGGTCGCTATAGATATTCGCCAGCTCCGCCTGGATTTTGTTACCTTTCCTGGAAATGGCCGTCACTCGATGGTCCGGTGTTATGGTGACACCTAATCCATAAAGATTCTCGAGGTAAATTGGGAAATTAAGTGTTCCCAATTCTTTGGCTGCCATTCGATCCGGAGTGATCAACTCGACCGTGCAGCCTTGGCGGGCCAGGTATTCGGCGCAAGACGGACCGCTGTGCTGGCCTTCGTCGTCATAGACCAGGACAGAGCCGCTGATTTTTGCATTGCCTGACAGAATGTCCCGGCTTGAGAGAATCAAATCGCTTTGTGCTTCAAATACCGGGTCGGGCAGACCCCCGGTGGCGATTATCACTGCGTCTGGCTGTTCAGCCAAAATATCGTCGGCCTCGGCATAGGCGTTGGTCTTGATCTCCACGCCTAGATGGCCCAGCTCGGCCTCGAGCCATTGCACGATGCCGGTCAGATCTCGGCGCCATCCGGCCTCCGCGGCAAGGCGCACCTGGCCGCCCAGATGAGTGGTGGCTTCGAAGAGGGTTACGTCATGTCCCCGTGCGGCCGAGACTCTGGCGGCTTCCAGGCCGCCGGGGCCACCGCCGACCACCACAACTTTTTTAGCTGGTCCGTCGGCGTGGGGAATAACGTGGGGCATGGTGGCTTCCCGACCGGTTGCAGGATTGTGGATGCAGAGTGCTTCGCCACCTTCATAGATTCTGTCCAAGCAATAGCCGGCGCCCACGCAAGGACGGATGCGTTCCTCCTCACCTCGCTGAAGCTTGGCGGCGATATGGGGGTCGGCCATGTGCGCGCGGGTCATCCCCACCATGTCGATGATCCCTGCCTTCAGGGCATGGCGGGCGGTGGCCAGATCGTTGATGCGACAGGCATGAAAGAGGGGCAGTGTGACGTGGCCTCGGAAATGTGTCACCGATTCCATATGGGTCGCAAGGGGATCGGCCATGCCGGGCATCATATGTGCCAAAGCCCGGTCCGTATCGATTTGTCCTCTATTGACATTGAGGAAATCGACCATGCCGCAATGCTCCAGACGCTCGGCAATTTCCAGGTTGTCCTCCAAAGAAAGGTCCTCAGGGTCCAAGCTATCCGAGCCGATGCGCATGCCAACGATGTAGTCTGGGCCGACCTCTTGGCGCACCTGCTCCAAGAGTTCAAAGGAAAAACGCAGACGGTTATCCAGGCTGCCGCCATAAGCATCGGTGCGATGGTTGGTTTTGGGGGACCAGAATTGCTCCACCAAATGGCCGTGGCAAAGGATCTCTACGCCATTCAGGCCGCCATCTTTGCAGCGCCGCGCAGCCGCCGCATAGGCCGCGGTGATGCGGGCGATATCGGCGGCGTCCATTTCCTTGGGAAAGGCACGGTGTGCGGGTTCACGCACCCGCGAAGGGGCAACCACTGGCAACCAGTCACCATTGTTCCAAACCGTGCGGCGGCCCATGTGGGTGATCTGGCACATGATGGCGGCGCCTTCGCCTTGCACGGCCTGCGCCAATTCTTGGAAATAGGGGATAATGCCGTCGTCGCCGGCGTAAATCTGCCCAAAGACCGATGGTGAGTCGGGCGCCACGTTGGTGGAGCCCCCGAACATCGTGAGGCCGATGCCACCTTTGGCCTTTTCCTGATGGTACAGGCGATAACGTTCCTTGGGCCGGGTATCGGCCACGTAACTTGGGGCATGGCTGGTACTAAGAATGCGGTTGCGCAAGGTAAGGCCCTTGATAGTAAAGGGCCGAAGTAATGGATCGTTGGGTGCTGAGGTTTGGCTTGATTGATCTAAATTTGATTGATCTGGGCTTTGTTGGCTCATTGTTTTGGTCCCTTTGCACCCGCCAATGATTTGCCGCCTCTTGGCGCTGGCAATGCGCGGAGGCTATAAACTCAATAGGTACTAGCGAATTTCTGTGATTGAGGGAAGTCACCGAGAAAATGTGTGGGCGATATACCTTAACCTCACCGTTAGAGTCCGTTCAGGAACTCTTCGACTTTCCGGAGCGCCCCAATCTGGAGCCGCGCAGCAATATTGCACCCACGCAAGAGGTGCCGGCTATCCGCCACGGCCAAGACGGCGCCCAGCATTTAGTCATGCTGCGCTGGGGGCTTATACCCGCCTGGGCCAAAGACGCCAAAATCGCCAGCCGCTTGATCAATGCCCGCTCGGAGACCGTGGGAGAAAAGCCTTCCTTTCGCCAAGCTTTTGCAAAGCGGCGCTGTTTGGTGCCTGCAGATGGCTACTACGAATGGCGTACCAGCAACGGTGATAAACAGCCCTTCCGCGTGGTGTCTCGGGACGGTGGAATCTTTGCATTTGCCGGCTTATGGGAGCAATGGAGCGACCCCGCGTGCAATAACTTGGTGGAGACCTGCAGCTTGCTCACCACGCAGGCTAATCGGGAGTTGGCGGCAATTCACCATCGTATGCCGGTGATCCTGCCGCCCTCGAGCTATTCGAGTTGGCTCGATCCGGCGATCGAAGGCGGCCATCTGCGGGCCCTGTTGCAGCCGATGCCTTTGGGGGCGCTGCGATTCTATCCGGTTTCAGATAGGGTCAACAAAGTCGTTAACCAAGGGCTGGATCTCCTCGACGAAATCAACGAAGGCGCGCTCGACCGACCCGTACAAGGCCAGCTTTTTTGACGCATCCGATTGCAACATTTAACTCGCGCAGACGTTATCGAACATCGTTTTGGGAAACCCGATGGCTGGGCTAGGGTAGGGCCGGTTTTTCGTTGCTTTTAATTCGGCCGGCTAATGGCCCAATTCGGAGTGATGGCTCGGTTTCTTTAAGGCAAAAGGTTTGTCCGGAACAAGATAATGTCGGTCACCCGGTCTTCAAATTCAGTTTTTTCAGCCGATTTGCGTCTACCACCACCGTCTTTACGCGTGTTGGCTGCGGCTGCTTTTTTGCTGGCCGTGGGGGCCGCCTATTTGGCCTTAACGGTCGGCTTTCGATTGGCGGCGCTTTATGGGATCGGGGCTGTTTTGGGCTTGGTTCTCTATCACGCGACCTTCGGCTTTGCGGCAAGTTGGCGCGGCTTTTTAAAAAATGGGAAATCTGCCGGCCTTAGGGCGCAAGTGGTGATGCTGGCCTTGGCCACTGCTATCTTTTTCCCCTTGCTGTCGATGGGCGAGCTTTTCGGTCAAAGGTTGAGCGGCGCTGTTGCGCCGCTTGGCCTATCTGTTTTGGTCGGCGCCTTTCTGTTTGGCATTGGCATGCAACTGGCTGGCGCCTGCGCTTCGGGCACGCTTTATACAGTGGGCGGCGGTTCGACCCGCATGATCATCACACTGATCTTTTTCATGATTGGGTCTTTAATAGGAACCGCCCACCTACCGTGGTGGTTGTCGCTTCAGAGCTTTGGGAGCCATTCGGTTTTGCAACACTTGGGGCTTGGTCCAGCGCTTGGCTTGCAGCTGGGCGTTTTTCTGGTTTTTTTCTGGGTCTTTGGCCTTATCGAAAAAGGCCGTTGCGGTGCCGTCGAACCAATTTTTTCGCTGCGTGGTTTTTCCGGGCAACAGTTTTTGCGCGGCCCCTGGCCCTTGGTGATCGGCGCTATGGGATTGGCACTCTTGAATGCGGCAACTCTGGCCTTGGCCGGTCACCCCTGGACTGTCAGCTTCGGCTATACTCTTTGGGGCGCAAAGATCGTTCAAGGCCTTGGCCTATCGCCGGAAACTTGGACCTTTTGGCAGTGGTCTTTTCCGAAGCAGGCGTTGGCGGGATCGATCTTCGCCAATACAACCTCGGTCATGAATTTGGGGATATTGGTTGGTGCTTTTTTGGCTGCCGGCCTTGCCGGGCGCTTTCTTCCGGTCTGGCGGTTACCATGGAAATCAATCGCAGCGGCGGTCCTAGGTGGTATTCTAATGGGCTATGGTGCCCGGCTCGCCTTTGGCTGCAACATCGGCGCCTATTTTAGCGGCATCGCCTCGGGCAGTTTGCACGGCTGGCTTTGGTTTGCCAGCGCACTAACGGGCAGCTACCTGGGCCTCAAGGTTAGGCCATTCTTCGGCCTAAATACTTGATGCCCTTCTAAAATAGGATATTCGTCCAAGGGCTGGTTTTTTTTGCTGCTGTGAACAGCGGTAAGGTGAGCCTTTTTGGAAACTCTCAGAACGCCGACTGTAAATACCATCCTTGGTAAAGTGGTTATTGAGAAAACAACCACTCATGAGTGTGCCTTCTAACGAGGCAGCGGACCAGGTGCTGGGGCTTGCGGGCCGATCCAAGTAGGCACCGAGAAGCCTTCAAGTAATCATGCGCAGTTTGGACAAAGATGGCGCGATCGAGAAAAATATAGCGTCTAATGGGCTAGAATTGCCTAAAATACATTTCAGGTGGCCGTTAACTTTTAATGTGATTTGGAGAAAAAGGTTAACGAAACGTTAAATGGGTGACACGTGAATAAATATTTTGTATAGATGAAGAAGATAAATCAAAGCAAAATGCCGGGTAATAGAAAAAGGGAGAAAAATCCCGCTCAGCCTGGCGGTTTCGGGAGGCAAGCTATGCGATTTTCATCAAAAATCGGGCGAGAGGTGTCCGGCTTAAAGGCTCGAATGGGCCACGGCCGAATGCCAGGCCTAACGAGCAAGCCGTTCCTTTAAGGGGGCGGACCTTTTAGGGGTGTTTGGCTTTTAAAACTGGTCAAGCACAACGACGAGGTGCGGTCCTCCTTTGAGGTCGTCATTTCGTTGATTGGACAAACGATCAACTCCGGATATCGACATGTTTCAAATACTTAAAATGGTATGTCAGCGTTTGTTGCTCGGTTTGCTAACGCTTTTTGTCGTTTCGCTGATCATTTTCTTGGGCGTGGAACTGCTGCCGGGCGACTTGGCAGAAGCCATTCTCGGCCAAGCAGCAACGCCTGAAACCGTTGCGGCGTTCCGGCGCGAACTCAAACTCGATTTGCCCATGCACGAGCGCTATATAGAGTGGCTCTTGGGAATTCTCCAAGGGGATCTTGGCAAGTCGTTGGCCAACCAGCGGGAAATTTCTGAACTGGTCGGCGTGCGATTCTCCAATACCATCTTCTTGGCCATCGTGGCGGCGGTCATATCGGTGCCGATCGCGGTGATCCTCGGTGTGTTGGCAGCGCTTTACCGCAACAGCTTCTATGACCGTGCGGTGAACGTTTTCACCTTGTCCTCGATCTCGTTTCCAGAGTTTTTCGTGGCCTATATCCTGATCCTGTTCCTGGCGGTGGATTGGAACATCTTCCCCAGCTTGTCGAACGTAAATCCGGGTATGAGTTTATGGGAGCATATCTATCGGGTTGCATTGCCAGCCTTAACGCTGACTCTGGTGGTCGTGGCCCATATGATGCGGATGACCCGCGCTGCGATTATCAACCTTTTGGCCAGCCCTTATATCGAGATGGCCAATTTGAAGGGTATCAGCAAGTCGCGGATCATCGTTCACCATGCCTTGCCGAACGCTTTGGCCCCGATCATCAACGTGATCGTGTTGAACCTGGCTTATTTGATCGTTGGTGTGGTCGTGGTGGAAGTGGTGTTTGTTTATCCCGGTCTGGGCCAGTTGCTGGTTGACTCGGTGTCCAAGCGCGACATTCCGGTGGTGCAGGCATCCTGCATGATTTTTGCGGCCACCTATATTTTACTAAACCTGACTGCGGATGTGTTGTCGATCGTGACCAATCCCAGATTGTTGCATCCGAAGTGAGGGGGGTGACACAACATGGTTGAAGCATGGAAACTTTTAAAGTCGGCGCCGTTTACGGCCAAGCTGGGTTTACTCATTATTGTCGCCAACATCTTGGTAGGTGTTCTGGCTCCGGTAATCAGCCCCTACGGTGAAACGGAAATCGTCGGTGCCGAGTATGAACCCTGGAGTGCTCAGCATTTGCTGGGAACCGATAATCTGGGCCGGGACATGTTCACACGGATGAACTACGGTGCCCGGAACACCATCGGGATTGCCTTTATCACAACCGGTCTGGCGTTTTTTATCGGCAGCCTTTTGGGCCTAATGGCCTCCACGTTGGGCGGTTGGGTGGACCAACTTCTTAGCCGTTTAGTGGACGTGATTTTGTCGATCCCGACCCTGATCTTTGCCTTGTTGCTGCTGACCATTGTTGGCACCACCATTCCAGGTGTTATCGGCGTTATCGCAGTGCTTTATTCCGCACCCGTCTTTAGATTGGCGCGGGCCGTTTCGATGAATGTGGTTGTCCTGGATTTCGTCGAGGTTGCCCGGCTGCGGGGTGAGGGCCTCTGGTACATCATCGTTCGTGAGGTCCTACCAAACTCCATGCCGCCGCTCGTGGCAGAGTTTGGCTTGCGGTTCTGCTTTGTCTTTTTGGTCATTTCGGCTCTCAGTTTCCTGGGCTTGGGCATTCAGCCGCCGACCGCTGATTGGGGCTCGATGGTGAGAGACAATGCGACCCTAATCACCTATGGCGACGTGACTCCTCTGTTGCCTGCCGCGGCCATCGCCGTGTTGACGATTGGCGTCAATTTCGTTGTTGACTGGTTCCTCTATAAAACAAGTGGATTACGCGATGATCACTAATGGCAATTCAAAAGCAAAGGGCGAAGTTCTTCTGGAAATGCGCGGTCTGCGCATTGAAGGTCAGTCAGACGAGCAGTGGCATGAGATCGTTCATGGCGTGGATGTCACCCTCAATCGGGGTGAGGTCTTAGGGCTGATTGGAGAATCCGGCGCGGGTAAGTCCACCATTGGAATTGCGGCGATGGGCTATGCTCGGCCCGGCTGCCGCATCTCTGGCGGGACGATTAAGTTCGATGGCATGGAACTCACCACCTTGGGCGAGGATGCCAAGCGCAAGCTGCGTGGATCGCGGATTGCTTACGTGGCGCAGTCTGCGGCGGCCTCTTTTAACCCGGCACACCGTTTGATCGATCAATATTCGGAAACACCCATCCAGCACGGTATAATGAGCAAGTCCCAGGCCGAAAGCGAGGCCAAAGAGCTGTTCGGCCGTCTTAAGCTGCCGGATCCGGATAACATCGGTTACCGTTATCCCCACCAGGTATCGGGAGGGCAGTTACAACGCGCCATGACGGCCATGGCGATGTCTTGTAAGCCGGATCTGATCGTCTTTGACGAGCCCACCACTGCTTTGGACGTGACGACCCAAATTGAAGTCCTGGCAGCCATGAAAAAGATTGTTCATGATTTCAACACGGCGGCCATTTACATCACCCACGATCTGGCGGTTGTGGCCCAGATGTCGGACCGTATTATGGTGTTGCGCTATGGGGACTTGGTCGAAGAAGGTCAAGTTCGTCAGATGATCGCCGAGCCCAAGCAGGACTATACCCGCGATCTTTTGGAAGTTCGGTCCTATCGCAAGGCCGAGGCGGCGGATACCAGCGGGGAACGGCCCTTGCTTGAGGTCAGCGATGTGACCGCCGGTTACGGCAATAAAGTCATGATCCTGAAAGACGTCGGGGTCACCATCCATCGTCAGCGTACGGTTTCGGTTGTGGGTGAGTCGGGCAGTGGTAAGAGCACCCTAGCCCGGGTCATTACCGGCCTCTTGCCGCCGGTCAAAGGTAGCGTGGTCTATGATGGCGAGGAATGGCCGCGTTCCTTTAAGGAGCGCTCCCGCGACCAGCTGCGGCGTCTGCAGATGATTTATCAGATGCCCGACGTGGCGGTGAATCCCAAGCAGAAGATTCGCGATATCATCGGCCGGCCGCTGTCCTTCTATCTAGGCATTACGGGCTCGGCACGGGAGCAGCGTATCAAAGAGCTTCTTGAAATGATCGAGTTGCCTCATAGCTTTGCAGACCGGTTGCCGGGCGAGCTTTCAGGCGGTCAAAAGCAGCGCATTTGTATTGCTCGTGCCCTGGCGGCTGAGCCAGAGTTGATTATCTGCGACGAGGTCACCTCAGCACTCGACCAATTGGTGGCCGAGGAGATCTTGAAGCTGTTGCAACGCCTGCAAGACACTTTGCACGTGTCCTACCTCTTCATCACCCACGATTTGGCAACGGTTCGCGCCATTTCCGATGAGGTCGTCGTGATGCTGCAGGGGCGTGTGGTCGAGCAAGGGCGGACTCGGGAAATCTTCAAGCCGCCCCATCACGAGTATACGGACCTGCTGCTGTCGTCGGTGCCAGAAATGGATCCCGATTGGCTCGACAACCTCTTGGCCGAACGACAAGCCAGGGTGGCTCGCGGCGAAAAGTTGGCGCAAACCGCCGACAATTGATTGTCCTAGGATCAGTTGGGTGGGCGGAGTAGAGCCCCCCGGGCTGACCTCAAGGAAACGTCATTTGTGCAATGGCCCCGTTCCGGCAAGAGTTGGAGCGGGGTTTTTGTTTCAATGAGCGGTGAGTGATGGCCCGTACGTTAAAACTTTTTGCCTGTGCAGTGGTGATCCT
>JBCCHN010000175.1:0-9553 GCA_039028695.1 Pseudomonadota bacterium | reverse complement strand
TACCGATACGGCCGGCGGACTGCCCGATAGATGAGCAAGGATGCCGGCCTTAAGGCATTCCATATATTTGGAATCTTCATCGACGATATTGGTGAAGGCCTTGGCCATGGGGCCGACAAAACCGTAGGAGGCCAAAATCCCCGAGAAGGTTCCCACCAGGGCGGCACCGATCAATTTACCCAGAACTTCGGGCGGCTCGGCGATGGAGCCCATGGTGTGAATAACGCCCAACACGGCGGCAACAATGCCCAGGGCCGGCAATCCTTCGCCCAAGTTGACCAATGCATCGCCAACGGCGGCCTCTTCGTGGTGATGGGTCTCCAGCTCCAAATCCATCAAGGCTTCCACCTCGTGGGGATTGTCGGCGCCCAAGACCATCAAGCGCAGATAGTCGCAGGTGAATTCAACCGCATGATGGTCGCCATGGAACTTTGGGAACTGGGAAAAAAGCGCACTTTCGTGAGGATTTTCGATGTGCTGCTCAAGACCCAGGTTGCCCTTGGTTTTGGCCAGACGGAAGACCTGATAAAGCACGCATAAGAGCTCGACATAGTCGTCTTTTTTGTATTTGGGGCCTTTGACAATGCGGCCGAAGGACTTTCCAACGCCCTTTAAAATTGCCTTGCTTGAAGAGCAGACAAGAGCGCCGATGCCGGCACCAAAAATGATGACAAACTCAAAGGGTTGCCACAGCACGCCCATGTGTCCGCCATGGGCCATATAGCCACCGGTCACGCAAACGCACACCAAAATAATACCGACAATAACTAGCATATCTTGCCCTTAAAGACGTTTCTGGCCTGAAACTGTAGGGGGATGATGCCCAGGATTGGTAAAAAAGGCTTTAACCCTAACGGTTGTTAAGGCTCGCTAATCATTAAGAAATTATGTTTTGCCCGGTTCCAGACCTATCGGCCTAAAACCTCCAGATGTGGAGCTGGGTGGCACGCCGGTCGCCTAACGTCAAAATTTTGTCGGCGGGATAATCCGGAACGCGAAAGGAATTGCTGATGAACAGGCTGCCGGGTTTCATTTCCGCCTTGGCCTTTTCGAAGAGCGTGGGCATGGGCTCGGGCGAGAGAAAACAATAAACCACATCGAATTGGCTGAGATCCTGGTCCCAGAGGCTGGCGCGATAGATGGCAAGACGTTTCCGATCGAACAAAAGGGCGCGTAGCCAGGAAAAGACAAATGGTAGCGGCGCAGTCTCAATGCCGAAAAATCTGCCCTTCCTATTTTTGGCCAAGCGCGTGAGAACGCCACCCAAACCACAGCCCAGATCAATGAAGGCAAAAGAGCGCCCTTGAGGTAAGAGGTCCCCTAAGGCTCGGCAGGTCGTGGCATTTGAAAGGTAAAGCGGGACCCGCTCGCCTGCGGCATTCCAAAACACAAGCAAAAGGATCGTAAAGACAGCCAGATAACTCCAAGCCGGGACCTCAAGCAATAGACTGCTTGCCAGGGCAAAGGGCAGGGCGATCTGAAGCGGCAGCCACCAGGATGCCAACCCCATGCTTAATCCTAAGAATCCAGCCGCCAGACCTTGAAAACTCAGCAGCCCTAGTGCGGAGAGGGGGGCAGCAGTTAGGCTCGGCCAGCCAATGACCGCGGAGGCAGAACCTATGCCAGCCACAACTTGGCACAGGCCAGCAATAACTAATGGCGGTAGCTTTCGCCCAAGAATGACCAAGATTCAGGCCTCATGATACAGCCAACCCCTTGTTCTGATTAACAGGCTTGCGAAAGTTAGCTATGCTATGGCTTATAAAATAGGGTCTTCGCGTCGGGCAAGCGAGAACAGTTGAGCAAACCAAGACCGGCGACTGAGGAGCACGCACGGGGAGCAATGGACAAAGCGATGTCCTGGGGGGCGCCATGTCGAGCAGGGATTTGACAATTAAGGGATTGTTTGGCTGTTTTGCTGCCGGGGTGACAGTGGTTACCACGATGGACAAAGGGGAAAATCCCCGCGGCATGACGGTCAGCAGCTTTTCCGCTGTTTCCTTGGAGCCGCCGCTTATTCTCTATTGCCTCGGGGATCATGCGGTTAATTTTTCACATTTTGCCGACGCCGATGATTTTGCGGTGAATATCCTGAGCGAGGGCCAGCAGAGCCTCTCCAATCGTTTTGCCGATGCGAGCCAGCCGGACTGGCCGACGCTGGCCTATCGTACCTTGACCAGTTCCTCACCGGTCTTAGATGGATGTCTGGGCACTTTGGATTGCCGGCAATTGTCGACCACGCGCCAGGGCGATCACCTGGTCATCATCGGGGAGGTCGTCGATAGCGATGGACCCTATACCGGCGCCCCTTTGATATATCATCGCGGCCTTTATCTGACTTAGGGAGGATAAGCCCTAGCTCAGTGCCTGGGTTAGGTCGACCATGAGGTCGTCTCCGTCCTCGACGCCCACGGAGAGGCGCACCAGGGAATCGTCGATGCCCAGGGCCTGGCGCTTTTCCAAAGGGATCGAGGCGTGGGTCATAATAGCCGGATGCTCGATCAGGCTCTCCACACCGCCCAGACTCTCCGCCAGGGCAAAGATTTCCACTCGTTTTAGGAAACGCTCGGATTCGGCCAGTCCCCCCTTGAGGATGGCCGTGACCATGCCGCCGAAGCCGGACATTTGGCGCCGGGCCAGTTCATGCTGGGGGTGGCTGGCTAGGCCGGGATAGCAGACTTTATCCACTTTGGGATGGGCTTCCAAGAATTCGGCGATGGCCATGGCGTTTTCGCAGTGGCGCTGCATACGCAGCGCCAGGGTTTTTAGACCCCGGAGCGCCAGGAAGGAATCAAAGGGTCCTTGAACCCCGCCCACCGCGTTTTGCAGATAAGCCAGACCTTCGGCCAGGTCTTGGTTTTCCCCTACCACCACCACACCGCCCACCATGTCGGAATGACCGTTGAGATATTTGGTGGCCGAGTGCATTACCAAATCGAAGCCAAGTTCCAAGGGGCGCTGCACCCAAGGGGTGGCGAAGGTGTTGTCACAGACGCAAATTATACCGCGCCGTTTGGCCATGGCGGCCAAGGCTTCCAGATCCACCAGCTTGAGCAGGGGATTGCTCGGCGATTCCAGCCAGATGGCTTTGGTCTCGGGGCGGATGAGGGCCTCGACCTCGGCCAGATTTGACATATCGGCGAAGCTGAAATTCAGGCCTGCGGAGCGTTTGCGAACATTTTCAAAGAGCCGGTAACTGCCGCCGTAAAGGTCATCCAAGGCGATAATGTGACTGCCGCTGTCGAAGAGCTCCAGGATGGTTCCTGTTGCCGCCATGCCCGAGGCAAAAGCAAAGCCCTGTTGCCCGCTTTCCAAATCGGCGATGCAGCGCTCGTATGCCATGCGGGTGGGATTTTGGCTGCGGCTATACTCATAGCCTTTGTGAACGCCGGGGCTATCCTGGACATAGGTGGAGGTGGCGTAGATCGGCGGCATGATGGCGCCGGTGGTGGGGTCGGGGGACTGGCCAGCGTGAATGACCCGGGTCGAAAAGGCAGCGCGGTTGCTCTTAGAGTTCTGTTCGGTCATGTGTTTAGTTTCCAAAAAAAATGAATTTTTATCAGAAGCTTATGCCATCTTCTGGCGAAGGTGGTTGAGCAAATCAATGCGTGTGATTAAGCCTAGGAACTTTGTCCCATCCATCACGATGGCGACCATGTCCGCCGCAAAAATCTCTAACAAATCGTCCAGCGGGGCCGTCACGGGAACAGTCTGCAGCTTTTTGGTCATGGCGCTGGAAACCGGTTTCTTGAAGCTGGCTTCGCTTTCATAGACGCGCAGCAAGATATCGCTCTCGTCGATGATCCCGACCACTTGCTCGGTGTCATCCAGTACGGGTAATTGGGAAATGTCGTAAAGCTTCATGCGGCCGTAAGCAACCAGGAGATTATCGTCGGGCGCGGCCACGACGGTGCTGTGATCCGCGTGGCGGCGGGTGATCAAATCCCTTAAATCGCCCCGTTTCTCGCGCTCAATGAGGCCTTGGTCGATCATCCAAAAATCGTTGAACATTTTGGACAGGTACTTGTTACCGCTGTCGCAGACAAAGCTCACCACCCGCTTGGGGCTGGTCTGTTCTCGGCAATAGCGTAGGGCAGCGGTGAGCAGGGTGCCCGAGGAAGAGCCGGCGAGAATGCCCTCTTTGTTCAAGAGCTCACGGGCGGCCAACATGGCTTCACCATCGGTGACCGAATAGGCTTTGGCGACCCGACGTAGGTTGTCCGCATTCGGTGGCATGAAATCCTCGCCAATACCTTCCACCAGCCAAGAACCCACGTCTTTGCTGATCTCACCGGTGTCCACGAAATGGGCCAGGATGGAGCCGGTGGGATCGGCTAGGATCATCTCAGTCTCCGGAGAGACACCTTCGAAATAGCGGGACAGGCCGGCAATCGTGCCGCCCGAGCCCACGCCACAGACCACTGCATCGACGGACTGGTCCATCTGCTGCCAGATTTCGGGCCCGGTGGAGGTCACGTGGGCCAGGGGGTTAGCGGGATTTTCGAACTGGTTCACGTAAATGGCGCCGGTTTCCTTAGCGATGCGTTCGGCCATGTCCTGGTAGTACTCGGGGTGGCCCTTGCCCACGTCCGAGCGGGTCAAGATCACCTCCGTGCCGAGAGCCTTGAGGTGGAATATCTTCTCCTGCGCCATCTTGTCCGGCACGATGAGCGACAGATTATAGCCCTTTTGCGCGGCGACCAGAGCCAGGCCGAGCCCCGTATTGCCGGCCGTGGCTTCGATAAGGCGCCCACCCGGTCTCAGGGTGCCGTCCTTTTCGGCCGCTTCGATCATGGACTTGCCGATGCGGTCCTTGATGGAGCCGCCGGGGTTTTGGTTTTCCAATTTCAGGAACAGGCGGCAGGGCCCGGTGTCGATTTGTTTCACCTCGGCCATGGGCGTGTTGCCGATGGCGTCCAATACATTTCCAAAGACGGGTCCTGGATTGATCATAGCCGGAATGATTCCTGGTTAACTGCGGTTCTTTCTACAGCGAAACGGCTTACACCTAAGCCATCCCCGTCTTAGCCGCAAGTCAGGTGCTTAGGGGGGCAGAAGTGTGAGTTGATGTTTAGGGGTGGCGGCGCCGTCGAGCTTGAAATAAAGGCCGTCCCGCCAGGGCACCACAAGATCGCCGTAATGGGGCGACAAGGGATTGCCTGACTGGCCACCGGCCAGATTGAAGCGGGAGTTATTCAGGTTGGCGAGATCGAAGACAACCCTCATGCCGGGACCGTGAACGTCCTCGAAGCGATTCTCCGCCTCGCCGCGAAAACGCGCGGAGCCCCGGTTCAGGGTGTCGTTCCCGCCCGGGGCTTCGAGCCCATAGTTGATTAGATCGTCGATAAAGGGCAGGCGGCTCCATACCGGGTGGGGAAAATGGGCGATATGAGCATCGCCCCAGCGCCAGCTCAGTTCGTCCCTGCTGAAGCCCCCAGTCAGGGCGTCAAAGGCATTTTCCAGGGCCAATACGATCAACTCTTCGCAGGTCTCCTGCTTATCTTGGCTTTCGCTGTGGTCGCACCAATGGGGCTGATCGCTCAATAGTGTGGCCAGTAGGCGGGCGTCCCCCCGTTGAAAGGCGGCGAAATCGGGACCTAGATCGTCAGCCAAAATGAGCTCCGTCAGCGCCCATATCCAAGTGTAATAGATCAGGGGTTCAGGCCGACCCACGTCCATATGCCCGTCCCAGTTCTTCAGCAGCTCCATGGCCTCGGACTTGAAGTCCGGATCGGTCGGTGCGGCCAGGAGCAGGGGCAAAAGACGTTGGGCGCCCAGGGACAAGGTATCCAATTGCATGTCCTGGGATTGCTCCAGGGACCAGCTCGGCGCGGCGGCCAGAAGGTCCTCGACCCGCTGAGCCCGGTCCCCATTGGGCCAATTGGCCGTGATCAAATAGGGGTAGTCTTCGCCCACGACCTTATTGTTCGCCGCAACGATTTTGCCGGTCTCCGGGTTAAAGGCGCGGGGCAATTCGTCGAAGGGGATAAAGCCCTCCCAATCAAAATCGCCGCTCCAGCCGGACACCGGGCGGCGCCCATCACCGCTGCGCCGAATGGGCACTCGGCCTGGTGCGACAAAGCCGATATTACCCGTCACATCGGCATAGACGATGTTCTGTTGTGGGGTATGGAAATCCTCAAGCGCAGCGTTGAAAGTTTCCCAGTTTCTGGCGTGATTAATCCCGTAAAGGGCTTGCGGCGTGCGGTCGTCTTCCCGGAGAGCCGGCCAGGAAAGGGCGATAAGGTCTTTGGTATTGTTGTTTGGAATGCTTCGGCTGGCCACGTCGTTCATGATGGGGCCATGGCGACTGTGCCGCACCGTCATGGTGTGGTCTGAATCGCCCTCTACCTGAATGACTTCTTGATGGCTTTCAAAACGGGTGGGGCCGTCCGGCGTGTCGTAATGCTCTTGGCTGCCCGCGGCCAGGCGTTCCACGAAAAGGTCTTGGGTGTCGCTATGGGTGGTGGTGAATCCCCAGGCCACCTGGCTGTTGTGTCCAATGATGATGAAGGGCACGCCTGGGGCTGTGGCGCCGGCGAGAGTTAGGCTCGGCGTTTCGATGCGCACCATGTACCAGGTGCTGGGGGCCGTGAGCTCCAGGTGAGGATCGTTAGCCAGGATCGGTGAGCCCGTTGCCGTACGAGCTCCCGATAGCACCCAGGAATTTGAAGCGTCTTTGGGTGTCAGAATGGACGGCAGGCGGTCAATTAACCCGGCCAGGTCCGTCAGGCTTTGCGGGTTCAATAGGCCGCCCGACTGATCGGCGAGAACGACCGGTGAATCGGCAGGGTAAGGGGGCCAGAGGGCCTCGACCTTAGCCGGGTCCAAGCGCTGATCCAGGCGGGCCCGCAAGAGTTCCTCATGCCAATTTCCCGACAATTGGAAAGCCATCAGCTTGCCCCACAAAAGGCTATCCACCGGTCGCCAAGGTTCTGGCTCGTAGCCCAGCACAAAGAACTCCGGAGGCAGGGGGCCTGAGCGGGTGGTCAGAAAGGCGTTCACCCCGGCGCTGTAGGACTCCAGTGCTCCCCGAACATCGGCACCAAGGCCTTTTAAGTTGGCCTCCGCAACGCGATAAAGGCCGAGAGTACGAATGAAACGATCAATCTCAAGGGTTGAGCTGCCAATCACTTCGGAAAGGCGGCCTGACGCGGTACGCCTTTGGGAATCCATTTGCCAAAGCCGGTCCTGGGCGTGGGCAAATCCCAAAGCAAAATAGGCATCCGTCTCGTTTTCGGCGCGAATGGTCACCAGCCCCTGGGCATCCCGCTCCAGGGATACGGGGGCGGTCAGGCCCGTTAGGATCCGCTCTCCCGATACCTGAGGCAGGGAGCGGCTGAACCAAAGGTACGCACCGCCGCCACCGATGACGGCGATCAGCAAAAGGACCAGAACGGAATAAAGGAACCAACGAAGGGGGCGGGACATTCTCTTTTATCTGTTCCTTATTTTCATAATTTTCATAGGCCTAAGTGGTTTGGATATAGCCTCAAAGGTCGATGCTGGCCAGGGCCAGGTGGCGCAACAAACTTGCAATTGACATTCGGCTCGTTAATTTGCACCGGATTTTTGCTGTCTAAGGGAGGGGATGGAAATGGCGGCGAGCGGATCGAAAAAAGCCATCTATGCGGCGCTGATCGGAAATTCCCTGATTGCCGTAACCAAATTTGGCGCGGCCTTTTATACCGGCAGTTCGGCTATGTTCAGCGAGGCCATCCATTCCTGCGTGGACTCAGGGAACCAGGGCCTACTGCTCTATGGACTAAAGCGCTCCAAGCGTCCGGCCGACGAGCGCCATCCTTTCGGCTATGGGCGAGAAATCTATTTTTGGGCCTTTGTCGTGGCAATCCTCATTTTTGCCGTGGGCGCAGGAGTGTCCTTTTATGAGGGCGTTCATAAGACCCTGCACCCTGAGCCCGTAAAGGATGCCTATATCACCTACATTGTTTTAGGGTTGGCCATGGTGTTCGAGGCCGGGGCCTGTTACGTGGCCTTCAAGGAGTTCAACTCCCGACGTGGCAAGAGGGGTATTTTCGAGGCCGTGCAGGTGAGCAAGGACCCCTCCATCTTCACGGTCTTGCTTGAAGATACAGCGGCTATGCTAGGTTTGATCGTCGCCTTTGTTGGAATCTTTCTGGGTCAGCTTTTGGACATCCCCGAACTGGACGGCCTAGCCTCCATTGGGATCGGCATCATTCTGGCCGGCGCCGCCATCCTGCTGGCTTGGGAGACAAAGAGCCTGCTCATCGGCGAAGGGGCCGATCCGGACATGGTAAAAGAAGTGCGTGCCCTCTTGACCAACCGTGGAGAGATTGCCCAAATCAATGAGGTGCTATCCTTACATCAAGGCCCAGACGACATCTTGATTAATATTAGTCTGGATTTTCATGATCATCTCACTGCCGGTGCGGCGGAGCAGTGCATTTCTCAGTTGGAACGGGAGGTTAAGGCGCGTTTTCCGGACGTCCGTCGGGTCTTTATCGAAATTCAATCAAGCAAGGACCATCAGGCCGACCTCGCTAGCGCGACGAAAAGTTAACTTTGATCCTCAAGGCAATGCCAGCAGAATAAAGACTTCGTTAAGGCAAGATTGATCTTGTATCGGCGGTATTGGTGAAAGCCCCCGGAGGTTTGGGATATTCATGGGTGTGACCCGAGACGAAAATTTGGTTGAACGGGCATTGGGCAACATTTCTGCCGCCTGGCGGGAGATTGCCCAGAGTGCGGCGCGCACAATTGGCCTGGCAGACGGGGGCGTTGCCAAGGATGCGAGTGCCATCGAAGCCATGATGCGCGAGTGTTTGGATGCCCGAGGCGGTGAGGTTTCAGCCCGGATGCGCGCGGCGGACCTGGGCCAAAGCTATCTGGAATTGGATCGGGAAGGCCGGCAGATCTTTTTGGAGGTGCTTGCCAAATCCTTCGATATCAGCCCTGAGGAAACCGAACAGGCGATCATCCGCTATCAATCCGCCGAGGAGGCTTTCGAGCGTTTGGAGGCTGAGCGCCAGCTTCGCCAAGCCGTTGAACCGAAGAGAGTGAAACTACTAACTCAATTCAATGCTTTGCCGGAGGGTGTTAAGTTTTTGGTGGATCTTCGTTCGGACCTCTTGTCCATGAGGTCGAAGGATCCTTATCTGGCGGCATTGGATGACGATCTACGGTCCTTGCTGACGTCATGGTTTGATGTCGGCTTTTTGGACTTGCGGCGTATCACCTGGAAATCACCTGCCGCCTTGTTGGAAAAACTCATCGCCTACGAAGCGGTTCACGAAATTCAGTCCTGGGACGATCTGCGCAATCGTTTGGACTCGGATCGACGATGTTATGCCTTGTTTCATCCGCGCATGCCCGACGAGCCCTTGACCTTTGTCGAGGTGGCTTTGGTAAAGGGAACCGCCAAGGTGGTGCAAGCCTTGCTGGACGAGATGGCGCCAGTGGCCGATCCCAAGGATGCGGACACGGCGATCTTTTATTCTATCTCCAATACGCAAAAAGGCTTGAGGGGCGTTTCCTTCGGCGAGCATTTGATCAAAGGCGTGGTGGCCAAGCT
>JBCCHN010000174.1:0-10002 GCA_039028695.1 Pseudomonadota bacterium | reverse complement strand
CTTTATAAATGGCCGGGTGGGGCGAAGGCCCCTTGGCCGTTCATGTCGTGGAGGTTAGGACACAAATATGATCCCCCGCTAAGGGAGGACTGTCTGAGCGTCGTCGGAATGTAGTGTGGACTGGGAAAGGCAGATGGGCAGGGATTGGGCTAAGGGGACCGCCTAAACGCCGGTCATGGTAAAGGCTGCCCAGTGACGGTGATCCTCATAGGGCCGGTGCCGATCTGCCCGGAGCGCCAATAACGGCCGGCTCTTACTTCTGTCGTAGTCGCTCATGCCCGGATCAGGGTCCGGCTCCTCGGGGCGGCGGCTAAGGTCCAAACAAGGTTTATCATATACCTCTACAGGCGGCGGGCAGATCTTTTTCAGATCCGCAAAGCTGGCATCCTTCAGCCACAATACCGATTCCCGTAACGCCGCCGCCGGAGACATCCCCTCCTCAAAATAATAATAGTAAAAACAACGCCCCATCAGATAGGCATAGCTGTCCTGGACCTTCCAGAGGCTCCCGACAACACCCGCCGCTCCTGCCTGCACAAAGGCTGACGGAAAGCCGATAAACTCCTCCGGCAACTGCGTCCCAAATAACCCGGACTCACAAGCCGACAAAAAAACAAGCCGGGCCAAATGATTGTTCCTCTCCACGCCGCCGGCCAATGCCTTGTCCTCGGCCAAACATTGCAGGTCCCTAAGCGTCAGAAGATCTTCATCGGCCAGGAACAGGCAAGAGTTGGCTGGGTCATACCAATCAAAAACCCCATGGGTCCCGAAATGCAAAAACACCTCTTCACTTTCAGCAGCAGCACAATTTTTCAGAATTGATTGAAGAGTCTCTAAACTCGCATCTTGACGCAGGAACAAACTTTTGCCTGAATGAAAAAATCGGTTGAGGACAAGGTGCTCTTTTCTTGCAAAGTGTAGACGATGCTCCTCGTTTCCATTCTCTCGAGGATCTGAAACTGCGAATAGCCGTCTGTGGCGGTTACCCGGCTTTTTGTTTGAATCATCTTGATTTACCCTAGCGGACTCACAATCAACGAGTTTGCCCACGCTTGGTGCATAACTAACAATCCAACGATCAATGAACGTTCTTTTTTGCCTGTCTTGGGCGGCATGTAGAGGCAACAAGCCTAACAATCCTGAGGGCAACAGCACAACTTCCCGAACGGGATCGTCGGCCTTTCTTGCCGCAAGAAGTCTTTTCAAGGTAGAGTTTAGGGGACCCATCAGTCCAGCCCAGAGCCACCTGCAAATGCCCGCCGTAACCGATTCTAACTCTCGAAAGGCGTTCCTTTTATACTCATTTTGAGTAGCCTCGGCGCGCAGCCTGGCTAGATTCAATCGCAAGATTGCGTCCCAGATTTTATCGGACGTCATTTCGCTTAGGAGCAGAGAATGAAATTGATCAGTTTCTTCGGCCCATCTTGGGACAACAACAACGACAGTGCCAAAGTTGCTCGTCGACATCATGACCAACGCCCCGCCTTGGGGAGCTGCCCGGACGAATTGGGTATAGGCGACTTTACCTGTCAATATGACGCGCCGAAATGGAGAATTGGTTTTCTCATTCGAGGTCTCCGGCACTGCCGCATCCACGCCAGAGGGTTTAATGTAACTCTTTGGGCCTCGAACGAATTGAGACTCTGCCATTCTTTGGGCATTCGGATCTATCGGAGGGAAGTCAAAACGATTAGCCAAACATCGGGCGCGACTCTTTTCCATCAGATCCAAAAGGGCTGGCATGTTTCGTTTATGAAAGTATGCCAAAATGAGTAAGGCATGTGCTTCCTGATCTGCCTGAATGATTTCCTGGAACGCTTGAATGGTTATTTCATAATCTTCAAAAAACTTCTCTCTCAAAATTAAGGCTTCTTGTATCTCCTCCTCAACCTGATCCCAGTTCCCAATTTGAGCGAAGTCCCGCGCTGATAAAGTCGCCCGTCTTATCTCAAAGACCACCTCCCTCAATGTGATTTTAAACCGCGGAATAGCGGAGGGCTTGCTGGAACCGGTCACCCTAATCGCCCCCAGGTGGATCGTTTGTCAGCTCATCTATAAGTGATCGTACTTTCGTCTGATAATCTTTGATCCTCGCCCAATCAGCCGGATGATGTTTTTCTGTCAACACGGTTAGAGCGGTATCAAAGCCCTCAAGTGCCCGATTAAAATAAGATGCATCCCCGGATAGCTCACCGAGGCTCAATAAAACACCGGCCCGATTGGCCTGGGTTTGGGCCCAGGCCACGGGCTGGTCTTGTTCGGTTCGCACCCGCAAGGCCGCCTCATAGCCCTCAAGTGCCGAGGCAATTAGGGATTCGTCTTCTAAAATCTCCCCGAGCTTCAATAAGGCGCTGGCCCGATTGGCCTGGGTTTGGGCCCAGTCCACAGGCTGGTCTTGCTCCGTCCAAACTCGTAGAGCAGCGTCATAGCACCCAAGCGCGTGATCAAGATGTGCTGCATCACACCTTAAATCGCCAAGGATTGAAAAAACACTGGCTCGGTTCACTTGTATCCGAGCCCAAGCAGCCGGCTGATCTTGTATGGTGTGTACTCGCAAGGCCGCATCAAAGCCGTCAAGCGCCCGCTCAAAACAAGACGTATCATCCTTCAGCTCTCCAAAGCGCAACAAAACAGTGGCACGGTTCGCATGGGCCTCGGCCCAGCCCGCCGGATTATCTTCTTCCGTCCACACCACTAGAGCCGCATCATAGCCCTCAAGCGCCCGCTCGAAAAAAGACGTATCACCCGTAAGCTCGCCAAGCTTAGACAGAACAATAGCTCGATTCATCTGGGTCTTGGCCCAGCCCAACGGATAGTCTTGTATGGTGTGTACTCGCAAGGCCGCATCAAAGCCGTTAAGCGCCCACTCAAAAAAATGCGTATCATCCTTCAGCTCTCCAAGGCGCAACAAAACAGTGGCACGGTTCGCATGGGCCTCGGCCCAGCCCGCCGGATGATCTTCTTCCGTCCACACCACTAGAGCCGCATCATAGCCCTCAAGCGCCCGCTCAAAATAAGAGGCATCCCCCTTGAATTCGCCAAGCCCCAGCAAAACATTGGCCCGGTTCATCTGGGTCCGGGCCCAGTCCGCCGGCTCGTCGTGTTCCGTCCGCACGCGCAGGGTCGCATCAAGGCCCTCAAGCGCCCGCTCAAAATAAGAGGTATCCCCACTTAGCTCACCGAGGCCCAGCAAAACATTGGCACGGTTCATCTGGGTCCGGGCCCAGTCCGCCGGCTGGTCGTGTTCCGTCCGCACGCGCAGGGCCGCATCATAGCTCTCAAGCGCTTGGCTCAATAACCGCGTATCCGGTTGTACATCAAACAAGCCCAAAAGAGCTTGCGCCGTCACCTCATGTAGCGCTGCCCAAATCTTCGGCGCCTTTTCTCTTAAGTCGCCTACAACGACTTTGTCGCTACCCAAAATGACACGGCCAAACAAATTGGGATCGCCCGTCAAGGCGGCAGCGGCCAAACGGGTTTCGGCCAGTGTCAATTGGCCAAGCGCCCACAGAAGCGGCCATTTCTTTTTGCTGACTTTTTCCGCTAACTTCCTGGCGTCATCTTCTGCTCGCCGAAGGATTTTCAAATCCCATGAAGTTTTTCCGAGTTGGCTCTGAGCCCGGCACCTTTGAATCTGGATCCAGAAAAAAAGTTCTTTCGCCGATCTTTTGGGGCAAGCAGCAAGGGCCCGGTCATAAAACTCCAAAGCATCTTTGAGATCTTCTAGGCTACCGGTACGGTTCGCTTGGCGGACCAAGGCCTCGGCCTCTTCGAGATACTGTTCCGCTAGCTTGCGATTGGGTCGGCCCGTGTAGTTTACCGGGATTTCCGACTCGCCGCTATTTGGCCCGACAGGGGCATGCGGCAGCCCTTCCGGACTTGATAGCTGGCTCTTTCCTGCTCTTGGACTCTGTTTCTTGCCGGCCATGGATGATCTCATCCTTTTGACTTCTTCCCGTCAGTTTAGGCCAATGGGGCAAAAACACCAGAATTCCATGCGGCAGAAATTTTGGTGCGGCAGCGCCGGCCCTTTTTGGACCCCATCAAAATGCAGGTAATGGACCGGGCCTAAAATTCGCCGAACGGGAGCCCGTTTTTTTAACACCGCCTCCACGGCCATCCCAATCTTGGACGATCTTGTTTACAGCCCCTGAACGAACCCAGTGAGGTCCTTGTTCGCGGCCGCGGCAGCCGCTTCCAGTTGACTCAACAGGTCCTGCCAATCTTCCCGCTGTCGGTCCAAAACCTGGGCGAGATCAGCCAGCTGTTCCCCAGCCACGGTTACGTCTTCCGACCTGCCTTCACCAAGAGGGTGGGCCAATACAGTCCAGTGCAATGTGGCTGCTTGTTCCGGGAAGCCCGAGCCTCCGCCGCGCACCAACTGTTGTTGAAGCCAATAGGCCCGACGAGCGCCTGCCACCGCCTGGCGCAGCACGTCGGGCTCTGCACTTATAGCCGCTTCCAAATCCTCGAGCTGCCGCAGGTACCTAGAGGCCAAGGCGAAATGGGCTTCTTTGTGGCCGATGGCCTTTTTCACGGTTTCCATGGTGTCATCCCGCAGACCATCAATTTCGCTATGTCCCTCTTTAATTGTGGTCTCCATTTGCTTTTTCGCGTCTTTGACCTCTCGGACCATCCGGCTGTAGCCGGGATAGGGATCGCAAATCATGTAAAGGCCCTTCCAAAAAGCCACGGCACTCACAGAAAGCCCAAAGATGATGAGGACCCAGCTAATCCCATCCGCCGCCACGGCAAAGGAGCCGCTGGTAAGGGTCGCTGGCAATGCCCCCAAAGCTTCTTGAAAGTCACCTGTCTTGATCGCCTCCAGGCGCAAGGTGGCAAAGGCCAAATGCGCCCCCGCAATGAGTGTGAAGAAGGCGGCCGTCCCAATGATGCCAAAAGCCCTCCGCCCCCAGTCCTTGACAAAGACAAAGCGACCAACTACCAGCCCGGCCAGCCCGGATAGGGTCACATTGATCAGGGCAACCAATCCCGCGATAGCCGCGCCGCCACCGAAGCCATTGGGAGTCGCATCCTCTAGAAATTTTGCGCCCAAACAGGCCTCCAAAAAAAGCGCCAGGACCCCAAAGAACACTACGACGCCAAGATAATCCTGCCGAGAGACTGCACGCGTCAGTTCATGCCTGATTATAAACGCCTTTAGAGCCCTTTCTCGATCGTTGACCGCCGTTGAGTGGCTCGCAAGGTGACGCTGGGCTTTGGCAAGGATCTGCCCCACCTCGTGCGCAAAGCCCTTTGCGGAAATGGGGATCGGATCTCGCGCCGAACGCAGGGCCCGGTGAAATCCATGAGAGACCCCTTCAAAGTTGGCCAAGAGTTTTGTTGTTCGTTGTTTGCTGAGGGTCTCCGCGTGGGCGGTTACCTCATGGGCAATGGCCGGCGGGAACTTGGACGCCTCGGCCGGAATGCCTTTCGTGGCGTCTTTCAGACCTTGCTGGTCCAACTTATAGTCCGCGACCAAAAGGCTGGCGCTCAGTTCCGGCAGGATTTGGGGTTTGGGAGTGATCTTCTGGATCGTACGCTCCAGATCTTTCTGATAGGACCGTGAAATCGGATCCGGTTTAGTGGTGGTTTTCGGGTCGGGGCGTGGTGTCTTGATCGAAGGCGCCACGGGGGCCGGCGACGGGGAGCCGGTGCCCCCCGTTTTCGACTTTAACTCAATAATGTTCTCCATTTCCTTGTTCTCCTTTGAGCTGGCTTTTTGCGTTGTCCCTGACAAGGGACCATTCCATTCTGGCGCTCGTGTGCGCCCGCCAGAATGGCCCGGCTGTCGGATCATCGTCGGATTCTAATATTGGGTTTCAGGCCGCCGCGTTAGCCTTCGTCGACCGGAAAGATTTTCAGATCACGCTTGGCCACGCCTTGGGCGTCCAACAGGTCAGAGAACTGCCCTATGTGATGCTTAGTTTGCATCTTTCCGAAGCCCATTTTGGCCCGAGACATATAATGCACTTCCACTTGCGCGCCGCTAAGGTCGCTCAAAGACCGCGCAAGAGCCGGCTTTTGGGCGATGAGCTTTTCAGAAGGGAGATCCTCGCGACCGTTTTCCCAAAAGCCCAGCGCGGGGGAGTTGGAAAGCATGTCGGAGAAAACCAACAAGCTGTAGTCGGATTCTTGCGTATTGACCGGGCGGCCCTGGTGGAGCGCACCCAAAAACTCGTAAAGGGGCGTGGACTCCCCATTGGCAGAAGGCCAAAACGCTTCATCAAAGCTTGCCTGGACAGACCTGGCAAAATCTTCCTGATTGAGAGTCCCTGCATCCAGGATCTCGGAATGGCAGATCCGCACACGAGGCAGCGGCGTCGCGCTTATTTTCACGTCCTCAATGGCATAGATTTCAATGACGGCGTCCTTGCCCAAGCGATTGGCCGCCTTGAACACAGTTTGACGAATGTGATTCCACTGATGGTCATCGTAAGAGTCGGTGACATCCACCACCAGACGGGCAAGGGCCGGAGGGTTGATCAGACATTCATCCCTATCCCGCGGCAAGGGCCGACCACTGGGAATGACTCTCCAGCTGGCGTGCAACAGACGGGCGCCCATTTGGTGAAAAACTCCCGCCCAGCGGTCCCGATCGGCCTGCTTTTCCGATTGGCTGATCTCAACCGAGTCGGCCACCATGATTTGCACCTCATCATCGCTGAGATCCAAATCGCCGTAATGGCTGTCCTCGGCCGGTCGGCTCCGAAGATCGCTGTAATAGATAAATTCGTTGTATCCGGCATCTGCAGACGCTTTTTCATGATAGCCCACGACTGCCTTCAGCCCTTCGCTTGCCGGTAGCTGGCTGCCGGTGGCGGCGTCCTCTGGCCAGGGAAAGCTGTCCATTTTCTTTTCTAGGCGGGCCTGGGCCTTGCCAATTTGATTCTTCCGGTAGCGCTCCGTGGAACCGACCAGGGATCCGGGCTCGGCAGCGGCGGGACTGCAGGCCCTGAAGAAGGCCTTAAGCCGAATAGCGGTTTCTTCCGTCACCAAGACCACATCCAGGCGGCCCTCCGGGGGTAGCTCTGCCATCTTGACCAAGACCTGATCCCTGAAACTTTTGCCCTTTTGCTTGGTGGAAAACCGGGAACTACCATCCACCGCAAAGGTTATCTGGGCCGGCGGGCTCAACAGACAACCAGTTTTGTCCCGGTCGGGTTGACCAATCCCAAGGATTTCAGGGTAGGCATAAACCGTCACCGCAACGGCGCAGGCCAGCGCAAAGGTTCCTATGCCGGCCGCAATATTGACGGCCGATCGACGGCTCCCGTATGACGGGGACCTTCTACGAATTCTTGCCATGTCAGCACTCCTTCAAACTATGACCGATTTGGTCAGGAGGCTAAAATATAGCCGGACAGCCTCAACTGGCCGATGGGAGGTCGGTCTGAGAGGCGTCGGATTCTAGTGTGGGGATAAACTAGGACAGGGCATTAAAAGCCGACGGCTTGCCCCCAAACCAGGAGTCCCAAACACAAGGTTCCGACGAATTACAATTGGGAGATTTGATCGACATATCCTATTATGGCGCAGAGATATTCATCGTTACGGACGCCACCATGCCAGATTCCAGCGAGACTACGGCCTTTGACCCGAGTGAGTATGAAGAGCTTTGCCTGGCAAATAAGGCGGACCTGAAGCAAGTTCACCCCCAAATGCATGCCTGGGTCGACCAGCAAGATTCCGCTTTTCACACAATCTATAATCACTCAGATACCGGCACCTCAAGCCTGGTCCATCGTCTGTCTGTGGCGTCAAGGAGATGTCATTTTATCGGAGGCAAAACGGAACCGAGCCATGTCAGAATCTTGAAAATGCAAGCAGCCATCGCTTGGTATGTCTTTGGCATTCTCTATAACAAGGATGAAGAAAGCTGGTTTGTGCCCGCCAGGGGCGCTTCATGGCAACCTCAAACCATTGAACGCCGATCAGATAACTTTCTGTCGAACACGGGGATGAAAAAAATTTCCACCTGCGACATGGCGCTGCTAGCTTGCTGCTTTTTGTTGCCTTTGCCAGTTTGGGAAATCGTCTATTATCGCGGTGGTTATGATCACGATGATTTTTTCAGACACATGACTTTTACTACTGGCTGGGTGTTTTGGAGTGACTTCGACTTGCTCAAGGATGCCGAACTCGAAAAAAGAAAAATTTGGTTTGAATATGCAGGGCCGGATCAGGACGGTGTACGGGGCGAGGATGATCAAGGTTTAGGTGGTCTGGAAATCGACGACTTTATCGATGAGCATTATCAAGAGATTGATGCGGATAAGAATTTCTTTCTCTTTGCCGAAATGGAAAAAGTTAATGGAATAGAAAATCACCCCTACTGGACTATCATCCTGGAAAAAAGAAGCGACGATAAGATCCGGCTCATTCAATCCCGCGAAAATGACGAACCAATTCCGGTTAGATCAAAAAATGCCATTTGGGCCGACCCGAATTTTACCGGCAAGGTCACCTATATTTTTATCCTCATCGATAAAAAGAATGTCCAACCAGGTGAAATCGGTGAGCCAGATGAACTCTTGGGTTTTCTTAGGCAGGAATTGAAGTGGGAAAACCAAGACCCTAGGCCCCTTGGTGATGGCAAATTGGCAGAACTCCGCAAAAGGCTTTTCGGGACTTTCAAGAAGCATTGGCAGTGTTATGAGGCGACTTTTAAAATCGCTGAGACACATGACCTGGATGCTCCAGACTAAAGGGCTCAATTGATCGTATCGCTGGATACCGGTAAATGCTGCCGCAAAATCTTGGTGGAGGGCGAGAATCCATTGAGCCAACAAAAACGGGTACGCCTTTTGCCGAGACGTGTCTGATTCGCGCTACGCCCCGACTTCAAAGACTGTCGCCGCAAAGCGTTCTTGGTATGAATAGGCATGGTCAAGGTTCTTTCCGAAAATTGGTTGCGGCTTCTAAAGGGCGGCTAAGGATTTTCCTCGGCGCCAAGGAAAAGGTCGCCGGTGGGACCGCCGCCGACCTTTTCTGGAGATTGCCGGTAACTCTACCGCCGGCGCCTGAAATCAGACCGTGCCACGTCTCGAGCATCGGAAGCGCGGTCTGCGAGTTTCTTTCGACTTAGGTCCGTGTTTCGCCTCAATTTAGCTAGCTCATCTTGAATGGCCATGCGGCGGCGAAATTCGGCTGAGGCATAGGCCAGGTCTTCAGGGTCGATCCAGCATTGCTTTAATGAGCGCGCCACACAAGCGCCTTGTCTGATCCGCACTTCTTCACATGCCCGTTGGGTCAGGGTGACCCGGTTTGGAATTTGGTCATAAGTGCGCTTACCATTTGTTATTTTCTTCGGCATTTCGGCCTCCTTTGTTTCAAGAGGCCCCCATTCAGCAAAACAAGGCCCAAAGAATCACTGGGAGGGCCAGCGGAGGATCGTCGGAATCCGGTGTTGTAAAAATAGGGGCGGCAAAAGTGCCGCCCCTAAGTTTGCTAGTCCTCTTTCTACTGTTCCCTAAAATAGGGTTAGCGCTGGTTGGTTAAGGTACCATCGTCCTCCATGGCTGTACTCGGGATATTAATATTTTGGCGGACATAGCCGAGGCTCCGATCCCTGTAAGCGCGGCAATCAAAGTCGCTGCCAGACCCAAACGTGCTGCATTGATAGGTCTCACCATCAATACGTATATTGAAGCTTGGCCGGAGAACGATTTCTTGGCGGGCATAGCCAAGGCTCCGGCTCTTGATCGTCAATTCGGCTTTGCCGGTTCCGCTATCTCCGACATGGATCGCGAGGTCGCGGTTTTGGCTCAAGGGAACCTCCATGCAAGAATTATCGGTGCCGCGGACCTCGACTTTTTGTTCTAAAAAACCGCCACGCGAAGTATTGAGATCCAGTTTTGTGTCACCAGCTTTTGCGGCTGCACTGGCAGAAAAGATCGCCAGCGTGGCCGCAAGAGCCATGGTGCTTGTTTTTAACAACATACTTAACCTCCTTTATAAATGGCCGGGTGGGGCGAAGGCCCCTTGGCCGTTCATGTCGTG
>JBCCHN010000173.1:0-10118 GCA_039028695.1 Pseudomonadota bacterium | reverse complement strand
GAGGTGCCAGCGACATGGCGGGTGCTTTGGCCCATGATCTCCACATCCTCAACGGTGATGCCCACATCCTCGGCCACCGTGTAATTGCCGCCCAGGTTTTCCACATGACGGCCCATGGCCCGAAACATGGCATCTGACTTCATGGTCTTGGGGTCGCCAATGATCACCGACTTGCCGCCGCCCAGCGGTAGGCCCGCAAGCGCCGCCTTATAGGTCATGCCCCGTGACAGCCGCAAAGCATCGGCGAGGGCTTCTTCATCGCTGTCGTAAGCCCACATGCGGCAACCGCCAAGGGCCGGGCCTAGATTTGTGTTGTGGATGGCGATAATAGCGCGCAGCCCGCTCTGCGCGTCGTGGCAGATGGCCACCTGTTCGTGTCCGTCGAAGTCGCTGTGGGCGAAAATAGGCATATTAACTCCGTTAGAAATTGCCCCCCGGAGATTTGTATTTCTCGACCTTTACGATGCATTTGAGGCCGAACTCTACCAGTCCCATTGTTAGATATTTGCTAACATGGGTTGGTAAGCAAAGGTTAATTTTTGGCAAGGTGCAAAAAAGACCGAAACGAAAAAAGAGGGCCACCAAGCCCTAAGATTCGATCAGAAAAGCCACCATTGGCGGTAATAATCTTAGAGTCTCGTTGCGACCCCTTTGTCACACTAGCTGCGATTGCGGGGTACGGATTAGGGCAGGGCAGTGACGCCGCCATCCACAATCAGCTCGGTCCCCGTAATAAAGCTGGCTTTAGTCGAGAGCAGGAAGAGGGTGGCGTCGGCCATGTCCTGAGCGGTACCGACCCGGCCCAAGGGGATGGCTTTGTTCGCGGCTTTAAGCTTGGCCGGATCATCGGTCCACCGTTGCTGCATGGGCGAGAGGGTTCCCGCCGGTAACAGGCTGTTGGAGCGGATGCCGGCACTCGCGTATTGAATAGCAAGGGATTTGGATAGGGCAATCATGGCCGCCTTGGAGGCCTGGTAGGCATCCTGGGGCAGGTCATCGCCCCGCAGCGCCTGGATTGAGGAAATATGAACCATGGCGCCGCTGCTCTCTGGCTTTCCCGAGGAGGTCTTCAGCATGAGCGGGACGGCGTGGCGACAGCAGAGCATCATGGAATTGAGGTTGATGTTCAGAACCTGATCCCAAATGTTTCGCTCAACTTTCACCAGGGACATGTCCCGACCGAACCAGAGAACACCTGCGGCGTTCACCAGATAATCCAGACGTTCTACCGGCTCGAAAGCCTGGGCCATGGCGTCTGCGACAAAGGCCTCGTCGGTCACATCGCCTTTCAGAAAGGTAGCTCCCGAGGGCACCCCGTCGGGGGGCTCTTGCAGGTCCAGGAGGGTCACCTGGACCTCCTCGGCTAAGAGGTCCCGAGCAATGGCGAGCCCCATACCCCCAGCGCCTCCGGTCACCACCGCAGTTTTTCCTTTAAACCCCATAGTGCGCCTTCCAAAAAACTTTTCCGAATTGTTTTATTGAGCACCCTCACGAGACTCTAAAGAGAAAGTGAGTCCCCAGTTGATTTCGTGTGTGGCATTTCTCTTGATATCATACAGTTAGAATAAAAGCGCTAAATTTGGGTTGGCTTGTTCAGGAGTATGGGAATTAATGTTCGAAATGATTTTGCCGCCCGGTGGCCGTCTCTTCAGTATGGTACTCGCGGCGTTTCTTGTGTCTTGGATCTTGGCGGATCCGCTCCCCGCCCAGGAAGTGGCCCAGGAAGCGGTGCCGGAGAATATGCAAGAATCGGCAGAAGAGGGCCTGGGGTCCGGCTTTCTGTCCGAGGCCGTAGAAGTCTCCCAGCATAGCGCCAATCTGATCTTCGGAAACGAAGAGGAATTCGACCAGGCTTTAGTCTTTATGCGGGATCGGGGCAAAGCTGATGTGATCCCAAGTCTGATCCTGGCGGTGCGCTATCGTTACGATCGGGAAGAGGCTCTCAATAAGGTCATGACCGAGTTGACCGGTCACAATGCCGAAGGCTGGTTCGAATGGATGCTATGGCAGGAGGCCCATCCCGAGCTTCGGCCCCATCCCAGCTATGTTGGGATCAAGACGCGTGTTCTTCTTGCCTTGGACGAAGAGTTTATCCGCTTCGTCAATCCTGAGATCTCCCAGCCTGAGCAGATGGATATTCGTCTGGAAGAGGTGACCTGGGGCGGCGTGGCCGTCGATGGCATTCCCTCGCTGGATAACCCAGACCTCATAGAGGCCGCCGAGGCCGATTACATGTTCGATAGCGACTTGGTGTTTGGTGTGGAGATTAATGGCGACGCCCGGGCCTATCCCCTGCGCATCATGGGCTGGCACGAAATGTTCAATGAGACCATCGGCGGCGTGCCCGTGGCCTTGGCCTACTGCACGCTCTGTGGGGCGGGCATTTTGTTCGAGACCGAGGTGGAAGGTTTTGACGCGCCCTTGGTCTTTGGTTCCTCAGGCCTATTGTACCGATCCAACAAGCTCATGTTCGACCGCACCACAAACAGCCTGTGGAACCAGTTCACCGGCGAGCCGGTCAGCGGCTACCTGCGGAAGTCGGGCATCAAGCTGAAAGTCAGGCCTGTTGCCATCACTTCTTGGAAAGCGTGGAAGGAAGTTCACCCGGACACAAAAGTGCTGTCCATCGATACGGGCTTCATAAGGGATTACGGATCAGGGGTGGTCTATCAGGACTATTTCGGCAGCGCCGATCTCATGTTCCCCACCAACGCGGACGAAGGCCTGTTGCGGCAAAAGGATCACGTCTTCGGCATTCGCGATGTGGGCCTCTCCAAGGCCTGGCCCATGGACGCTTTTCGCGGCGGTAAGGTGATCAATGACGAGATCGGTGGCAGGTCACTGGTTTTGATCGGCGATGCGGAGACCCACACTGTGCGGGCCTACGAACGCTCGGCGGATCAGACCTTTACCGCCACGGACAAGGAAGCCCACCTCGACGGGCACGGCGGTATCTGGACAATCAGTGAGACCGAAATTCGTGGACCCAACGGAGAAAGCCTGCCCCGCCTGCCGGGCCATGTGGCCTACTGGTTCGCCTGGAACGGCTACTTCGGCGGTGACAGCGAACTCTATGCGGCGGTGACGGAGTAATCCCGATTTGCCAAACACCATTAATAAGTTCCACTTAGACCGGGTTTTGCGTAAAGGCGTTCAGCTCGTGCGCAGACCGGATATGGATAATTCTGGCGTGCTCGCTATGCCGGTAGATTAAGTCGATCAATTTGGGGCGCGTGTCCCGGTGTAACCGCCACATCATTTTGAAAAGGCGAAAGGTGACCGGCCATAGGGAACAGCCGTCAGGGATGTCCGAGTACCCGCCAAAGATCGATTTGATCTGGCGCTTGGTCGCCCACCAGAGGTGAACCGAGAAGGGCAGGTCGATGAGAATAACCGTGTTACAGGCTGCTAGCCTATCCTCCACCGATGCCCAAGGACCATAGCCGTCTATCAACCAGCGATCCCGCTCGATCCAGGCCCGGTGCGCCTCGTCAAAGTCATCCTTGGGGGCGGCAACCCAATTGGGCCGCCAGAGAATCTTGTCGAGGGCAAAATAGGGCAGGGCATGGGCCGCGCACACCGCCCGGCTCATGGTGGACTTCCCTCCACCCGCATTGCCGATCACCATAACCCTGGTCATGGGCCAAGATACCCAAATTGCGTTTGGCGATATATAAAAACATTACACTTTAGATTAACTGATATAAAAATTTTAGCTGTATTTTAGAATCCAGCAAATGGGCTTCAGCTTTGTAATAGAGATTTCCTTCCTATGGGCATCCATTTCAAATTAGCGCTCCTTCTTGTTGCCACGGCACTGATCAATCTGATGCCCGTCACCGCGTGGTCCGGCGCAAGTAATGAAGCGAGAGTGTCGTATTCTGCCGATTTCACCTTATTAGGTCTTGAGGCAACGTTTCGGGGAACTCTTCTATATTCGCCAGATTCCGGTGAGTGCCAGAAAAGCTATCGTTTTGATGCCATTTGGCATCATCCTGTTACAGATGAAAAAATAGCAGACATGACGTTTGTCTTACGAGAGGCGCCTAAGGCTTCATGGACGCTGATCACTTCACGGCCATTCGATTGGTCGGCCAGTAATCCCAAACCGCTCGAAACAAAATTAAGAAAATTCGATTACGACCCAACCGATAACGCGTTTTTTCCGATTTTTGACGAGCATTATGACCTGGCTCGAATTGACGATGAAGTCTTGGATGGAACTGTGGTCGGCCGATATTCGTTCGTCAGAGTTGGTAGCGGAAAAAACCCCTTTGTCGGGACCGCTTGGGTAACCCAGGAGGGAATTCCGGTACGCATTGTTGGATCATCCAAGAAGAAAAATGGAGGTCCTATTCCGCTCATAGAATTCAGCAACATAAATATAGGCTCAAATCATTGTTCTATTTTCGAGGCGCCGGCGGATCATTCTTCCCAGTAATAGAGCTTAGGGATTCAGCTTATTGCTTTTTCCCCGTCGCAATAGCATTGGCCAGCACGCAGATAATCTCGAACATCATGGTGGCGCCGACAAGGGCCGTGTTGCCGCTGGGGTCGAAGGGTGGGGCGACTTCGACCACGTCGCCGCCCACCAAGTTCAGGCCCTGCAGGCCGCGCATCATCTTTTGCGCCTCGAAGGTGGTAAAGCCACCAATCTCAGGGGTGCCGGTGCCCGGCGCGTAAACCGGGTCCAGGCCGTCCACGTCGAAGGAGATATAGGTGGGCCCGTCGCCCACAACCCGGCGAGCCTCTTCAATCACCGCGTCCACGCCCATGGCGTAAAACTCGTCGATATCGATCATGCGGATGCCCTGCTCCCGACCCCAGTCGTTATCGGTCTCGTGATAGAGGGCGCCACGCAGGCCGATCTGTACCGTACGCTTGGGATCCAGCAGGCCTTCTTCGATGGCCCGGCGGAAGGGCGTGCCGTGGGTATATTCATGGCCGCCGAAGTAGCGGTCGAAGGTATCTGCATGGGCATCGAAGTGGACCATGCCCACGGGCCGGTCCTTGGCAATGGCCCGCATGATGGGCAGGGTGATCAGGTGATCACCACCAGCGGTGAGGGGGACGATGCCGGCCGCGTGCACTTCAGCAAAAAAGTCCTCGACACGCTTTAGGGTGTCCACCAGGTCGATGGGATTGACCGGGGTATCGCCCAGATCGGCGCAGTTGCACAGGTGAAAGGGCTTGAGGCCGCTGACCTGATGCACGTTGCGCACCATGGTGGAGAGGTCGCGGATCTGGCGGGGGCCGTGCCGGGCCCCGGCCCGGTTGGTGGTGCCCCCGTCCCAAGGCACGCCGATCAGGCCGATATCCACGCCCTTGCCTTGGTAGTCCTTCAGATAGGGCAGCCGCATAAAGGTGGCGACGCCCGCAAAACGGGGCAGCACGTTGCCGGGCACGGGTTTGAAGGAAAAGCTATCGTCTGCCATCGGTATCTCCTTAACTTAAGGCCTCGGCAAAGAGCGGCCCGAGCCTTGCCCCTGTTAAACATCTCTTAACCATAGAAGACAACGCTCTTTTCACCATGACGGCCTATTGTGGCTCGATGGAATTATTGGGGCGACCAGGATGAGTGTGGCGGATTTGGATCCCGGCCTTTTGGGCCAGGCCGGCAAGGGCTTTGATCGGCCTCTGCCCGGGCCACTTGCCGGACCACTCGCCCTTCCCGTAGAGGAAGCGCTCGGCGAGGAGACGGTTGACCGCTTGACCCTGTCGCCCGCAGCTCAGCAAGCGGTGGGTGAGGGAGGCGATGCGGCGGCTGGTCCGGGTGGGCTCCCGGCGGAGGCTGAGCAATTCATTTTCGACGCCTTGAACAGTCTGCGGGACGACCTAAGCCGCCTCTTGCAAGGCTTCGGCATCACCGGGGACGCCCAAAAGTCCTTGAGTGATGCCTTTGTCGGGCCGGCCCTAGCAGCTTTGCAATCCGGCGTGGATTTTTCGGCCGACTTGTCGCTTTCCGCTTTCTCGCAGGTGACCCGCATCAGCGGCTCCAGTTTTAGTCAGGTCACGGATTTGGTGACACGGTCCCTGGAGATCGATGTGAACCGGACCACGGGCGAGGTTTCCGTTTCGCTCGCCAGTCTCTCGGTTCATCAGGAAGTCCATCGTGGCGGCGGGGCGGCGCCCTTGTTGGCCGTTGGCCCGGGCATCTTGGACAGGCCGGCCAGTGATGTCTCGCAAGAGGAAACACCCTTAGAGCAGCTCCTGCGCGAGGCCAGCGAGACCTTGGTCGAACAGGTGCGGGACTTCATCAGCGACATCGCCGTGACGGCAATCGAGAATTACCAAGACGCGGCGGGGCATCAGCATACTAAGTTTATCTTGGATGCCGTGACGCCGCTGGGCGACGGTGCCCAGGTGGTCGAGGAAGAAACCACGCCGCTTGACTTGGACGCTTAGGCATCGGCGGCAGGTTCTCTTAGGCGAATTTCGTCGCGGCTGCGTGGAGCCAAAAAGTCACAAACCCCATAGGCGTTAATCCGATCGGCGGAGCATCATTCGCAGCCCTTTGCATTGGCAAGATATTGCGACGGGAAACTTTCGTTCCAGCACCGCACGATCCTTCGGGCCGAGTTTTTTGGCGTCGAAGGCCCCATGAGACGTGGCCTCGAGCCATTCGAACAGAGACTGCAGATCCTTGTAGGAGAGCGTCAGTTGGGGCCATTCGAAGTCGAGTATCTCGAGTTGGCTGGCCATGACAATCCGCCGCCACCCCTTCTCGTCGAGGAATATGTTCTCTTTCGCCATGGCCTTGCCACCCGGCATCATGAGGATCAGCTCCACGAACAACTGAATGGGTTCACCCAGGAACTCCGTCACGAAACGGCCACCAGGGCGCAGGACGCGTTGCACTTCGCTGAAAACCGTTGCCGGATCCAGCATCCAATGGAAAGCATAGTTCGAATAGACGAGGTCAATGGACCCATCACAGACCTGGCGCATGTCGCTCCCGGACGCCTGCTCGAAGATCAGATTATCCAATTCGGGGGTCGCCACTTTCCTTGCACGGTCGAGCCGAGCTCCATCCGGATCGATGCCGGTGACCTGGCCGGATGGACCGACCCGGCGGGCGAGCGCTGCTGAAAGTTCACCGGTGCCGCAGCCGAGATCCAGGACCTGTTCAGAAGGAGATGGCTTGGCGTACTCCAGCAACAACATCCCTCTTTCATGTTGCCATCGACTGGTCTCAGAGTAACGCTGGGCCAGTTCCTTCGTGTCGCGGAAAGATCCGGGGGGGGACTGGCTCATAACCAAACCTCGTCAAAAATGGGCTCAATTAGTCATGATAGCATGGTCGCCTGCACCGACGAAATCGACCGGTGAGCCAGTCAGAAAAGGAATGAATAATCTGTACGCCTTGCAAGCGACTATCTGGCAAAACAGCTGCCGGACTTGATCAGAGACATTGCGGTAACCGCCAATGAAAAAAATCAAGACACGGCAGAAGATCAGCAAATCCGATTTGCCGTTTCCACCCATACCCCATTGGGCCACAGTGACCCGGAGGCCGAGGCAGCAACCGTGCCGCTGAACTGTGACACCTGAGCATCCGTGTTCCCTCTCAGCTATTTGCTTTTGGAATAAACCAACTCATTGATAATGGCGCTGGCCGATGCTTCGTGCATCCTTGTGTAACACCCTGAAAGGCCTCCAGGGAACGATCGCTAAGCGAGCACCGATAAGACCTACATCCTAAACGATCGAGAACTCTTTGGCGGTTGGGGTTTCCGCCGCTTGGCCTGTCGTCAGGCTGCCCATCAGGGCGCGGTCGCGCATTTGGGTCAGGACCTCGTAGTGGCTATTGAGGTACTTCAGCAGCCCCTGTTTTTTCTCCTTGAGCTGATCGCAGTAAGACTGCCATTTCTCTTCGGTCAGGGCGGGATTGTCGGGCGCCGGAGTTTGGTCGAAGTAATGACGCGCCTGCAGGACGAAGAGATAGCTCCACTCGCCGAACAGGTGCACGGTCTCCATGTCGCGCCGTTGCGGAAAGCGTTCCTTCCAGATCTTCAAATTTTCAGCCAAGCGGTCCGATACCGCCACGTCCGAACGGGCCGCGTGCCAGAAGTCGCTGTCTCGGTTTGACGTCAAATAATGCAACTGAATGAAGTCTCTGATTTCCTCATGAAGCTGGGTCATCATGTGATTGTAATGCTCGGTCTTCACATTCTCGAAGCCGTCATAGGGAAAGTGGCGGCATATCCAGCTGGCGGCGTTTTCGATCATATAGATGGCGGTTGATTCCAGGGGCTCGATAAATCCGCCGGCCAGACCAATGGCCACGCAGTTGTTTACCCAACTGCGCCGGCTGCGGCCCACCCGCATGGCCAGGGCCCGAGGTTCGGCCTTTTCCACCCGCTCGCCCCGGGCTTTGAGGTGCGTGAGAAATTCATCGATAGCTTCGTCGTCGCTGCGAAAGGCGCTGGAAAAGACATAGCCCGTACCCACCCGGCTATAGAGGGGCACCCGCCAGGACCAACCCGCACCCAGCCCGATGCTGCGGGTGCAGGGCTCGATCTCAGTGGGGTTCGCATGAGGGATTTGCACGGCCAGCGCCCGGTCGCAGAGCAGGGAGTCGCCATAACTCTCAAACGGCTCACCCATGTGTCCGTGGATCAATAGACCCTTAAAGCCGGTGCAGTCTATCACTAGTTCGACGGGATGGTCGCCCCGTTGCTCCAGCATCAGCGCGGTGATAAAGCCCCGCTCATCCTTGGTCACGTCCACCAGATTGTCGGTGATCAGCTCCACGCCCTGTTCCAGCATCAGCTCGCGCATGAAAACGCCGAAACGGCCCGCATCCATGTGATAGGCATAGCCCACGGCGAATTTGTAGTTGGGATCCTTGGCGTTGCGCGGTGCTTTTTTACGGTCGATCAGATCGTCGCTGACAAGCATGGCGTGGCCGAAGTCCAGATTTGGATCCTCAAGGCCGAATTTTTGATAGAGATCCCCCGGACTCTGCCCGTCGACAAGGTCCGGCTGATTAAAAGGGTGAACGAAACTATCGGGCCGGCCGTTTTTGTCTCGACTCCAATCCACAAAACGCACACCCAGTTTAAAGGAGGCGTTGCAGCGCCGGAAAAAATCGTCCTCGTCCACGCCCAGGTGGTAGAGCAGGTTGGGCATGGCGGGCACGGTGGCCTCGCCCACGCCGACGGTGGGAATATTTGGCGACTCGATTAGGGTGATCTTGATTTTGGGGCGGTGGGAGGCCTGGTTCAGCAGGTGATGAAGAATGCCTGCCGTCATCCAGCCGGCGGTTCCGCCACCGACAATCGTGACGCTTCTAACCCCATTTTCCATTATATTCGACCCATTTCCTGCACAAGATTGTTAGCGCGAAGCCTAGGCCGTCGCCCGAGTCTCCGCAAGTTCGTGCGGAGGCGATGCCATAAGTGAAAAGTCGGCTTTTTGAAGTGGCCGGATCTGGCGTATTTGACTACGCCTTATTCAATAGCCATCACTTGGCTGTCGAAGGCCTCGATCCGGGCTGCCTTTTCCGCGTCGCTTAGGCCGTCATTGCCAGCTACTTCGGTGCAAAATACCGCGGTCATATAGTTGACAATCTCCTCTTGGCTTACGTCCGGATTTTGCTCTTTCAGCGCGTTAACAATTTCGCGGATTCGATTTTCCTCATCGCCCGTGCCCATGAGTTGGGCCAGCTCGCGAACTTGACCCTCCGATTCGGCCAAGATGCCGTCGGCGTCATGAGATTGGGGTTCCGGGCAGTCCATAGCGGCCACCGGACCGCTGAAGCCGGAAAGGCCGGCGGCAAGACAAAAGGCAAAGAGGGGTGCAAAAAGGACCGCACGCATCAAAATCTCCCGAATTCAGTGTTATTGGCCCACCATAGCCGGGTTCTCCGCTTATTGCCATATCTGGAATGGGCCGTCATGCTGGCAGGCCAAAGGCTGCAAGAAGGCGATAGCATGCGGTTTAAAATTCAAAATGGCGGTGGACCCGTCGCCGTCATCGCGCTGGCATGGCTGCTGGCCCTTTCAAACCCGGCCCAGGCCAGTTGTGACGATCCGCCCAAGGCCGGGGTGGACTGGGCGGGCTGCGATCTGGCTCAGAGTCAGCATCCGGGCGCCGTGCTGCACGATGCCTTTTTG
>JBCCHN010000172.1:0-10136 GCA_039028695.1 Pseudomonadota bacterium | reverse complement strand
AGCGAGAGCGCCTAGGCGAAAAGATCGAACCGGGCATGCCCGCCGATGTCATGATGACCTCCGAAGCCCGTTCGGTCATCTCCTACCTCACCAAACCCATGACCGACCAATTCAATCGGGTCTTTCGGGAAAGGTAGTTTTCTGCAACGACCTGCTAGTCTGCCATTTCATCACAAAGCAGACATTTAGAATTTTGGCAGGCACGACCGGATTTGGCTAAAACTCGCTGCGCCGTTAGAGCTGTTTCAATGTCCGCAACTGGATCTCAAAGCGGACGTTGAGATCGGGTAAAAGAACAAGGCGAGCATCAAAAATCGACGCCCCAGAAAATGTCGCGGGTCCTTCCTGGACCTCGTTGGCAATGCGGGGCGGCTCCGTGCGGACATTCTCTAGTCGGTGGGAGATCTTTTAGAGTTAACTTTGCTAATATAAAGTTCAGTTAAATTCGGCAAGAACTTACGATGTCGCGCGTCCCAAGGTTTTGAATCCGTGGAACGGTCCCTTTCTAAAAGTCCGCCGCAGCTAGTTTCGCTGTCCAGACCGCAGACTTTGGGCCATGAATTTAGACTTGAATGCCTCTGACTCATTTTAGACGAACCGTATTAGGTCTCACAGTTGCGGTCGCCATTCTTTACAATCGAGCCACGGCTGGGCTTTTTCAAGAGCCGCACCAATCCGGAAAACTCTCTCATCGTCTAGGTGTCGAGCAACAATTTGGATGCCTGTGGGCAATCCATTGGCACCGATTCCAGAAGGTACTGAGAGCACTGGGCAGCGTCCCAACATATTAAAGGGGTGGCATAGACACCAGCCATAGAGCGGGTCGACCTTTTTACCGTTTATGATCACCTGATCACGAGGATGTTGATCGGCCAAAATCTCGTGATATCCCATGGTTGGGCAGATCATCGCATAGCAATCCTCAAGAATGGCTCCGACACGATGGGCAACGGTGGCTTGCATTTCATAAGCTGCCAGAAAGTCAGCTGCTGTTGTCTTGCCATGGGCCTCGGCACAATAGGCCGCCCAAGGCGAAGCCATTTCGGGGTCGGAGTCCACATAGGAAGCGATGTAGCTGCCAAACAAGTGATCCAGATAGTTTTCGGTCGCTCGATCAGCCTCAGCAGTCCAACCGAAATCGACCTCGACTAATTCAGCGCCTAGATCGGCGAGAATGTTGAGTGTGTTTTCCGTGTTGGTACGAACATGCGGATCAATTTCAAAGTACCCCAAATCCAGGGACCACCCGATCTTTAGCCCCTTCATGTCCTTGTGGGCCATCGGCAGTTCGTACTTCGGTCGTAGAGAGGCATTATCTTGAGGATGAGGGCCACACATGATGTTCTGCATCAAGGCCGTATCGGAAACCGTGCGGCCCATAGGCCCAACCACGGCATACATGTCATAGGCAAATGCCGTGTTGTCCGGGTTGCGCCCATAAGGTGGTTTGAAGCCGACCACACCACAACAAGCGGCGGGAATACGAATTGATCCGCCAATGTCCGAGCCCGTCGCCAAAGGGGTGGTGCCAGCGGCAAGCGATGCACCCGACCCTCCTGACGAACCACCACACGTGAAGCGCTTGTTCCATGGGGTAGACGTCGTACCGTGAATCTTGGAATCGGCCGTGCCAGCGCAAGAAAACTCCGGCGTGGTCGTGCGAGCATGTACAATCGCACCGGCATCCAGCAATCGCTGGCCGGAAAAATGAGTCTCCTTACTAATGTTGTTTTTCAGGTAAAGCGAGCCATTTGTTAGGGGCTGCCCGGCAATGTCCATTTCATCCTTAATCGCGATCGGCAGGCCTTCGAGTGGGCGAATATTGCCATCATTATTGGCGTAGCGCGCCTCGGCGCGCCGCGCCTGATCCCGCGCTTCATCGAAAAAAGTGAATGCGAAGGCATTGATGGTCGGCTCGACGGCGTTGGCGCGGGCGATCAAGGCATCTAGGTACTCGACCGGCGAGAGGCTGCGGTCGGAGAACTTTGCCAATACTTCCGTGGCGGGCAAGTAGCAGAGGTCGAGATCGATGGAAGTCATAATAGCGCTCCAAATATCCAAGAGATTCAGATTTTTTGCTTCAGGTACTGACAGTCAAAGTCTTGGGCGACGGGCTGGACAATCGAGCCAGGGACCGGCCTCTTCTAAGGCCGCGGCAACCCTAAAAACGCGGGCATCGTCGTAGGAGCGCCCGATAACTTGAAGGCCGACCGGTAAACCGTTACTGCCAATGCCAGCGGGCACCGCTAATACGGGCAAGCGGCCCAACATATTGAATTGGGGCAACAGGGTCCACTCATAATCCGAGTCAAATTCTCGATCCCTTACGTTGATACATTCCCAAGGTTTTTGGCAGGCCTTGATCTCGTGAGTCACGAAGGTTGGGCAGATAAGAGCGATATTTTGTTCCAGAAGTGGACCCAGCGTATGGTACATGTCGCCCGCTACCTCGAAGGCCCGGAAAAATCGGTCCACGGTCATTGCAGCAGCACGCTCGGCCAGAAAGGTCGTATAGTCGCAAACCAAACCTGGATGAGCAGCCACCTCGCGAACCAAGTAGTATCCGAACAGGTGATCGAGGTAATCTCGTGCAGTGGACAGGGTCTCGCCGCTCCAACCAAGATCCACTTCCTCGATGATCGCGCCTTGGTCAGAGAGACTTGCAATGGACGCACGGACCTGCTGCTCCACTTCCGTTGCGACCACTTGGTTTCCCACATCTAATGTGAACGCAACCCTAAGACCCTCGATTCTATCCTGCTTAAGCGGAATAATCATTTTTTCCCGCAGTGTTACGATGTCATCTTCATGAAAGCCCGACATCGCATTTTGGAACAAAGCGCAATCAGCGACTGTTCTGGCCAATGGCCCTACTGTGTTATAGGAATCAAGACTAAATGGCGGTAGATCCGGTACGCGCCCATAGGGCGGCTTATAGCCAACCACTCCGCAAGCAGCGGCAGGGCCACGAATAGACCCGGCAATGTCTGATCCCGTAGCCAAAGTGGATGTGCCGGCTGCCAAAGACGCAGCAGACCCTCCAGAAGAACCGGAACAGGTATAACTCAGGTTCCACGGTGTCCCTGTTGTGCCGTGCAAGCGGGAATCGGTGACCCAAGCGCAAGAGAACTCCGGTGTCGTTGTTCGCGCATGAAAAATAGCGCCCGCATCTCGTAGACGGGCTGCGACAGGATGATCATCATCTGCAATATGATCTTCATATATCAATGAACCCTGCGTGTTCCTCTGCCCGGCCACATCCATCTCGTCCTTGATCGCAACCGTTAGGCCTTCGAGGGGTCGGATTTGGTCAGGTTGCTTCATATAGAGAGATTCGGCGCGACGGGCTTGCTCAATCGCCTCATCGAAAAAGCAGTAAGCAAAGGCATTCAGAGCGGGTTCAATCCGCTCCGCCTGAGCGATCTGGGCTTGCAGCACCTCTACCGGCGAGATGCTCTTGGCACGGAAGCGTTGGAGTTGTTCCGTTGCTGGCATGTAGCACAATTCAAGATCAGCGGCTGCCATTGAGATTTCCCGGTTAAAACCTTAAAATCGTGGATGTTGATTGGCGGCAATAAGACGACGGGTGTAGTCATGCTGCGGCGCTTCAAATATGCGCTCGGTACTGCCTGTCTCTAAAAACTCCCCCATAAACATGATCGCGACCCTGTCGCTAATATGGCGCACGACGTTGAGGTTGTGTGTGATAAGCAGCAGAGAAACACCAGTGCGATCCTGAATTTCGGCCAACAAATTCAATACCTCTCCTTGAATTGAGACATCTAGGCCGGCCGTTGGTTCATCTGCGACAATCAATTGCGGCTCGAGCGCAATGGCTCGCGCAACCGCCACCCGTCGAGCTTGGCCACCGGAGAGTTCATGGGGATAGCGATCAAGAAAGGCGCCATCCAGGCCCACCAAGCTCAACAATCTTTCGGCCTCTAAGCGATAGTCTGCTTTGTCAATCCGATGGATTTTCAGTGGTTCCACCACCGCATCGCAGACCCGCATACGCGGACTTAGCGATCCGATTGGATCCTGGAACATAAAGGTGATCTGTCGTCGGTAGCTTTTCAGGGCACGTGGCGACAGTCCGGTCAATTCTTGCCCACATAACTGAATGGATCCGCTGTTGGGTCGTTGAAGACCAATGATCGCCCGGGCAATTGTGGTTTTTCCCGAACCGCTTTCACCGACGATGGCGAGGGTCTCACCTTTGAGAATGTAGAGCTCCCCCGACTTTACGGCGTCAATATGATACCCAACATCTCCAAACAAAGACCCTAACAAGGGCCGTTTTGAAAAAGTTACATTCAGTCGCGACAAGCTTAAAACGGGAGCGTCACTTAGCTTAACTCTGTCGCTGGGCCCAGGATCGATTAGAATAGGAGCATCCGGCTTGTCCGACGTTACTGGCAATCGCCTGGTCTTTTCCAAGATTCCAGCCGGATCACAGCGCAAGAGCGTTTTAGTGTAAAGATCTTGAGGGTCCCCGAAAACGTCAGCGACCGTGCCTTGCTCAAGAACACGGCCCTTGTACATGACGGCGACCTCGTCGCACAGGCTGGCAACCACTCCCAGATGATGGGTGACGAACACAAGGGAACAGCCGATTTCTCTCTGCAATTCCTTCAGAAGGACAATAATCTCCTGTTCCAAAGTGGCATCAAGTGCCGTTGTCGCCTCGTCGGCAATGAGTAGATCAGGTTTCATCATGACGGCCATGGCGATGGAAACCCGCTGGCGCTGCCCACCGGACAGCTCGTGGGGGTACATTTTAAGACGGCGTTCAGGATCGGGAATGCCGACCCGATCAAGAATGTTGATGATCCGTTGGCGCTTTCCCGCTTTGCTCTCACTGGAGCGGTAGAGAATGTCGATCATCTGATCACCAATCGTCAGGGTCGGTGTCAATGCGCGTAGCGGATCTTGTGAAATGTAGGTGACTTTGTTTCCACGCAGGTTTCGAAACTGGGCTGAGGCTAGACTGGAAAGGCTCTCACCGTTGAAGAAAATGCTTCCTTTGGTGACTTGCGCGGCGGGAGGCAGCAAGCCCAAGATTGCTTTTGCAAGTGTTGATTTTCCACTTCCGCTTTCGCCGACGATACCGAGAATTCGACCCTTTTCCACTTTGACCGAAACATCCTTCAGAGCTTGGATCGGTCCATAGCTTAAGCTTAATCCACGGACGTCCAAGGTTGCCTTGTGACTATTATTGACCGTATCCATAGTCTAGGGCTCCCGTTTGAACTTGGGATCGAAGGCATCGCGTAGCGCCTCTCCCAAAAAGGTAAAGCCCAAGGTGGCGATGATGAGAGGGATCCCGGCAGATATCACCATCCATGGAGTACGCCCGATAAATTTGTACCCTTGATCGAGCATTAATCCCCAGCTGGTCTCAGGTGGCTTAATACCAACGCCCAGAAAACTTAAACCCGCCTCGGCCGTTATGATCACGGGGATATCCATGCTCGCCAAGATCAGTATGGGTCCGATGATGTTTGGAAGGATGTGAATGACAGTAATGCGCCAAATACTTGCCCCCATCGCCCGCTCAGCATCAATGAATTCTGACTGCATGACCGATAGTGTCGCAGTTCTTACGATTCTGCCGTAGTAGGGAATAGTGGTTGCGACCAGAATGCCAATAACTGTCCAAACCCCAGCGCCAAACATGGGCCCTACGGCAAGGGCGAGGATTATGGTGGGATAGGCACGTATTGTATCGAGGAAAAGGACAATAAGGTGATCAAGCCACTTAGGTCCAAAGGCTGCTAAAAAACCAAGAAAGGTTCCAATAGCCAGGGCTGCAAAAGTTGAAACAAGGGCCACCTTGAGCGCAACTCGGCCCCCGTAAAGGGCCCTTGAGAACATGTCTCGACCCAATTCGTCGGTGCCCAGCAAGTGGTCCCAGCTGGGCGCAAGAAACTTAGAAGGCACGTCAATTTTGGCCGGGTCGTAAGGAGCGATAAAATTTGCAAAGACAGCGAGAAAGACCAGAGTCAGGACCAATAGCAAACCAAAAACCCCCATCGGATCGGCAAGCAGGTTCTGAAAACCCCTTTGAAAACCAGATCTCCCGGTTGATTTTGCCGCCGCAACAAGGGAGTCGCGCCTGCTCATTCTTGCGCCTCCCGAATTCTCGGATCGATGAGAGCGTTTATGAGGTCTGACACCGTTGTGGCGGCGACGAGCAGGATGGTGCTTGCGAGCACGACGCCCATGGTCACAGGATAGTTCCGGACACTGACCGCATCGTACATCATCTTGCCAATGCCAGGCCGGGCAAAAACAATTTCGGCGAAGACCGCGCTGCCCAACATGTACCCTACACCTATGCCAAGCACCGTAATCGTCGGGGCAACCGCAATACGGAGTGCGTACCGAAATGTGATCCAGCGTTCAGGCAAGCCGAAGGCTCGGGCATTTGTTATGTAATCTTCATTCAGAACCTCCAGCATGGCTGCGCGAACCAAGCGGGCCAAATAGCCGACCCAACCGATGCCAACTGCGATCGCCGGCATGATCAGGTGATGAAGCTGGTCTAGAATGTTCCCACGTTCGCCGAGCCCGATCGCAGGAAGCCAACGCAGATGGACGGCGAAAAGAATCATGCCGTAGATAGCGATGATCAACGAGGGTACGGCTATCACACTTACCGAGAGAATGCCGACCAGCCGATCTGCCCATGAGTTTTGATGCAGTGCCGAATAGCAGCCGAGTGGAATACCCAGTCCGGCAGCGAGGATCACGGAGGCTAGGATCAACACTAAGGTATGGGGGAGCTGTTCGAGAACCTCGTCAATAACAGGTCGCCTGGTCTTGATATCTAGACCTAGATCCCCTTGCGCCACGCCGGTGAGAAAATTAAAAATCTGCACCGGCATGGGTTGATCCAGCCCCAACCTTTCTTTTAGGGCTGAAATCATCTCCGGCGTGGCGCGGGGTCCTACCATCAAAGCAATCGGATCACCCGGTGCGGCCTGCACCAGCACGTAGAGCGTTGAGATCGCCAGAATGACAATCACAAAGCCGAGTACAATGCGGTGCAGACAAAACCTGAGCATCGGCAAGATCCTGAATTTGTTGCGTGGCCAACATCCGGGGACCAGCGCTTAACAAAAGGGCAGTGGCCCCCGGTGAGAGATTTAGGACGTCGTTCGGGCTAACGCTTTTTAAAGGCGTAGAACATGGGGCGTCCGTCCGGCAACATGCCCGGTTCAATATCGCTCTTGTAGACGATGACCGCCGGCGAATTGTCCACAAAAAGGAACGAACCCGATTGCTCCATGATATCTTGCATTTCGATATACATATCGCCGCGTTGTTGGTTGTCGGCCACTTCCCAAGCAGCGTTCATCAATTCGGTGTAACGGGGGTCATCGAAACCCTCCCAGTTCCATCCCTCGAATTCAGCCTCGGTGAAGTATTGCAAGCCGTACATCGCTTCGGGATTGCCGAACCAAGCTTTGAGCGTCAGCTGCCGGTCCGGCGTTTTGACGGCCGTGACGTCCCAAAAGGTGGCTTCGTCCATGGCGTTCAGCTCCACATTCAATCCAATTTCAGCCAAGTTGGCTTGGATCACTTGCGCTTGGGTATCGCGGGCTCCGAAGTTGGCATAGCTCAGCTCGATGGTCTGGCCTTCCGCCCCGGCCTCCGAAACGAGGGCGCGGGCCGCCTCCGGATCGTACTTGACTTTGCTTGCCGGGCGATAACCGATCATACCCGGTGCGGCAAAACCGGTTGCCGCGTCTACGTCCATCCCCTCATATGAAGCGGCTAAAAGCGTTTCCATATCGACACCCATTTGAATTGCCTGCCGGACGCGTTTGTCAGCGAGACTTGGATGTTGTGCGTTAAGGCCAAGCCAAGTGTAGTCCACCGAGCTCAGTACGTCGATGTTGGCTTTGTCTCCGTATTGCTCGCGCAGTTGATCTGGACCGCTGGCGGTCGAGGTTAAAAAGTCCAACTCTCCCGCAGCAAAGGCGACTTCGGCGGCATTCGCATCGGCGATTGGAATCAAGATAACTTCGTCAAAGTGTGGCTTCGGGCCGTGCCAATTGGGATCGGCCTTTAAGACCATGCGCTCGCCAGGTGAAAACTCTTCAAAGGTATAAGCGCCTAATGTCGCTTTGACCTGGACAGGCAAGCTACCGTCATTTTCCATGGCTTCTTTTTTGGAAATAATTGTGCCACCGTACCAGCCGAGCGTCGACTGCCACATGGGGACCGCTGCATATTTTAAATGAATGGTACCGCTATAAGGCCCGGTGACTTCTACGTGATCGAGCGCATCAAACTCGCCGGCAATATAGGACCCCAAATTTTCGTCCAAATGCCGCTCAAAGGAAAACTTCACATCTTCGGCGGTCAGCTCACCATAGCCATTGGCCCATTGCAGCCCTTCCTTGAGTTTGAACTTGATCTTGGTGGGATCTGACATGTCAATGGACTCCGCCGCGTCCAACTCGAGTTTCCATTCCGAGCCCGGCGCCGGTGTTGCCAATCGAGGCAAAACATTGAACATCAAATAGCCGTCGACCGAAGTCCCCCAAAAGGCTGGATCAACGCTTGCCGGGTCACTCGGTACATAGACACGCAAGGTTTCTGCGTTTGCCGCCGACAAGTAGACAAGGGTGGTCATAAGGAGTGCACCGATGGCAGCCAGCATTCGGCGCAGGGCAAGCGGTGCCAGCATCCCAAGTTGAATAGTCATGATGTTCAGCCTCCGTTTTGGGTTCTTCAAATCTCACCTGTCACCTTTAAGGGATGTGCCAGGGGAGCAACGGCAAAAGGACCTCTAATTTTATTGACGAATTGTCCTTAGCAAGGCTCAGAGAGACAATTGGAATTCACCTTAACTTCTGGTGCTATATGTTGCATAATTAGCGTCAAATAGCGTCAACACTGGTCCTTATCTAAGAGCTGGAGGGAGGTATGGTGATGAGAATATGGCCAGCCACGCCCTAATTGGATCGAAAAATGGCTCTTGAAGACTTTGCACAGAATTTGCGACTGCTCTGCAGTTACGGACGATCGGTGACAGACATTTGCCGACGACTGAACATCAATCGTCAGCAATTCAATCGCTATTTGGCTGGCAAGACCAATCCCTCCCTGCACACCGTGCGGCGGATATGCGATTTTTTTGGCATCGATGACCATGAGATTTTCATGGATTATGGCGAGTTTCAGGAATTGATCCGACTGCGTCCCCCGCGTTTAGATCAATCAAGAAACCCACTGCACGGTTTTTTCGATCGATTATGTCAGTCTCCTGAGCAGCCTTTACGGGATAATGAAAAATATCTGGGCTATTACTACTACTACTTTCAACCTAGCCGGCTGGAGCGCCTTATTTACCGAAGTCTTTTGTATTTCTATAAAGAGGGCGATGTTGTGCTCAGCAAGCAAGTTGAGCGTTATCCGGATAGTGAGCCTACCCTGCCAAGAGTCATAAAACACGAGGGTGTGGTTTATGCTGTTTCGGGCCGATTGGTTTTAACGGAACGAGAGGAAGAAGCTGGCTCTTCTCTATGGCATTCGGTCTTTTATTCTTCCGACTATCGAAAAGTCACTTTTCTCTCCGGTCTATCAATCGGTGTCACCCCGGAAAGCGAGCACGAAATCATTTGTTACCGCGCTCTGCTGGAGTTCCTGGGCACTGAAATTGATCTCAAAAAAGCCCTTAAGAAGTGCGGGTCTTATCAATGGGAGGACCCCGAGATCGGGGACTACGTCAAATACTGTGTGGACAATCATGTAGAGGATGGTGCCTCAGCAATGGCGCCAAGGTACTAAAACAATTTTCGCTTGGCGAATGAGTCGTGATGTTCACTCAAGAATCCAAACCCATATTATCTGAGACAACCAAGATGTGCGGTACTGTTACTCGCTCATGACCCCATTGCTTTTGGCAAAAAAGAAACCCCCCGAAAAATTCAAGGGGTTTCACATTTAGGTCCAATGTTGGCTAGTTGATGGACCAAGGTCTTAATTTTACGCGAACCACCAGCGTTCGGTTGAGCGCTCGCCGTCCAGATCCCAGTTTTTGGCCATGGGGTCCTCGTGCGCCACATTATTCCGTGTGGCGAACACATAACTGGCGAAGAAGGGTACGACCACGCCGCCGTCGT
>JBCCHN010000171.1:0-10150 GCA_039028695.1 Pseudomonadota bacterium | reverse complement strand
CCCCGCCATAGCCCGCCATTTTTCTCTTTTTGCTGCTTCCGTGGCGCTTCCGTTGTGGGTTGGATGGGGATGGTGCAGAAACGAATAACGCCGCTAAGCGATTGCTTTAGCGGCGTTTATGTTGGTTGCGGGGGCAGGATTAGAACCTGCGACCTTCAGGTTATGAGCCTTAGTTCCGATGATTGCAGTGCCTTGAAAGACTTCGATCTTTTATTATATCATATTGATATTATTTGAATATTTCGGACATTAAGCGACAGTCGAGGTCAGTGAATGCCATTCGATTCCCTTTCAATTACGGACACTTTGCGGACACATCCCAAAAAGCGGCTCAATGATCGCTTGGTCCGCTCTTTAGCACCGCCAGCCAAGGGCAATCGAATTACCTATGATGCTGATCTGAAGGGCTTTGGACTGCGCGTGACCGCCGCGGGAGCCAGAGCGTTCGTATTGAATTATCGTATTAAGGGCCGTGAACGTCGCATGACTATCGGTAGCTATCCGGATTGGACAGTCTTAGCTGCTCGACGAGAAGCCGAATCTCTGAAGCGTTTGGTGGATCGCGGAGATGACCCCTTGCTTTTCCGAGAAAGAGAGCGACACGCGCCGACTGTAAAAGATCTATTCGCTAAGTACCAATCCGAACATTTGCCAAACAAAGCACCACGAGCTGCCGCAGATGATCGCTCCATGTGGCAAAAGCTAATATTGCCTGCCATGGGGACAACCAAGGTCGCAGACATCACCTCGTACGACTGCGACCGGCTTCATCGGGACATTTCCAAAGACCGTCCTATCCGAGCCAATCGGGTACTTGAAGTCCTGAGGAAGGGGTTCGACCTGGCACTACGGTGGGGTTGGATCGATAGAAATCCTGCTTCAGGATTTCGCAGGAACCCAGAAAACAAGCGATCCCGATATCTCGACGAGACAGAGATTGAACGACTCTTTGATGCGCTGAGTAAACATGGTGAGGAAACATCCTGCGATGTCATCAGGTTTCTATTGCTAACGGGCTGCCGTAAAGGAGAGGGCTTGAAAGCCAGATGGGATCAATTTGATCTCAACGCAGGTATTTGGACCAAACAGAGCAACGAAACGAAACAACGCAAGCTCCATCGCGTGCCCTTGTCAAAGGCTACAATTCAACTCCTTCGTAATCGGCAAGCGACCATAAAAGGTGATTTCGTTTTTCCAGGCAAGCACGACCGGCCCCTGACAGATATCAAACGGACCTGGTTAGCTGTCAGATCAATTGCTGGCCTTGAAGATGTGCGAATTCATGATCTGCGCCACACTTATGCCAGTGTATTGGCCTCACAAGGATTATCCTTACCAGTCATTGGGGCACTGCTCGGTCATACACAAGCTCAGACTACACTGCGGTATGCTCACCTTATCGATGATACATTGAGAGCGGCAACTGAAGTCGTGGCAGATAATCTCTCCAAAAGCCAAAGGGTCGAAAAAACTCTTTGTGGGGCTTAAGAAAATTACCAATTCTATTGAGCATCATGGCCGGAAACTTCCGCTAATCACCCAGATGCGGACTCTTACCGAGAAGTCTGAAATAGGAGAGTATTGACCCCAGGCGGACATGCGAACTCTCCACTTATTGGCCCAACTCTCCACAGGTAATGTTTGTCCTGGATCCGGAACGGGTCACAACCCAAAAATCACGAAAAGCGAGTGTCTAAGAAGATTTTTTGGACGGTGGACTGCCCGGGTCTTGTTCTGATGCTTCCTTAGCCAGTCTTAGCGCTCGTAGACGCGCAGTTTTTGCTTCAAATTCTTGTTGCGCCTTGTCACGTTCCTTAAAAACCGGCTTACCTTTTTTTTGTGATGCTGCAAATCGTTGCTCGGGACTCATCGGCGCTGCCTTTCGCATTTCAAAATCTCCACTAGGTAACGGCATTGTTCTGAGTTTCTTTGCCGCTTGCTCTCTACTCCGAACTAGAATTCTTCTTTGCACCGAGGGCGAGGCGGAACAACCGGCAAAATGCCAGATCGTCTCGGTAAAGGGGCCAACGCGGGACTATTGCGCGTTGCTTCGCTCCCACTATGCACGCAAACCGGCTGAGATTATAAATGGGCTGAGAGTGACGCTGGAGCCGCGATCCAATTTTCTTAACTGAATGCGGCTCCAAATCAGACAGGTCAATCCACCAACGACAGATTCTCAGCCGAGGATTTACCGTTTTTCCCCGGTTGGACTTCGTAAGAGACTTTTTGTCCCTCACTTAGACTGCTCAATCCCGCTCTTTCGACAGCGGAAATGTGGACGAAGGCGTCTTTCGAGCCATCCTCCGGTTGGATGAAACCATAGCCTTTTGCTGAGTTAAAAAATTTGACAGTACCGATGGTCATAGTTCGTTCCTCTAACATGTTAATTGAGACCCCCTACCGGCGAAAATGGCCGATTGGGATGGGAGTACGCTCACATTGTCAGGGGATAAATAAGTCGACCGGGTTAGCGGCAATTTAGGTAGCGCAAATCGAATGCAATACGTATTCGGGAAGGTCAGATGAAAAGACCTTTATGTCAACGACTCTTTTTGTCGGTTCCCGCGGCAATCCTCCCGAGTCGTTCACTGTGTGAGGCTCGGCGCTACCTGAAATCGGACGCAGTCAACAAATAAGCGCCCTTATGGGCACCGATGTAGGCTTTGCGTGCTGCCTCGTGTATTTGCTCCCGCGAGGCATCGAAGGCTTCAAGGTATCCTGATTCTACCTTCCGAATGCAGGGGTGAAGTTCAAAAAGGGCACTGACATCAACAAAAAACGATACTTCCATTGCGCTATCATATCCCCAGAACTGGATCAGGCGTCGGCTCGGATCAAAACGGCGGCTAAGGTTCGGGAAATTTAACGACATGGCCTCATTTCCTCGCGGTCTCGGAAAACCTTCAAGGGTAGCGTGATCCCCGCATGTTAAAGGCGCGGGTCCTGTGCTTTGCTCTCGGGAGTATTTTGGCAACGACTGGAACAGTACCACAATTCGGACAGGCCGCATTTTTTCGGTTTAGGTCGTAAAACTTGGTGTCGCACTGCGCACAGCAGTGCTTCTTGCCTCGATTGGTCTGGCTCATCTCACGGATACCTTCTTTGGCAAGTTCAACACTGATCGACCTTGTGGCAAAACAAGATCTATCGTTTCACCTTTGCTGCAATTGGATTTAAACCGCTGTTATTTCGCCATGCAGTAGAGGTTTTGCAGCGAGCGCAAATCCTTTCACCACACCATTCACTGGAAAATTCGCTTCGACACCTTAAGCAGATCCGAAGTTTGGGACCATCGTCTGGCAATGGTTCGATTGCAACATTTTTGATTGGATCAAGAGTCACGGCTTCCCTTCTTCACAACTGCACAGTCTCTCAAGATCCTCGAGAGCCATTGCAATCAGAGCCCTCCGTTGCGGTTCTTGGGCTTCTTCGGTATCTGCAAACAGAAGAATCAGGTACTGCAAACGGGCAGCCATCTCCGGCCAAGTTTCTGCAGGCTCTGCCAAGAGGCTTGCCTCCAACTCTGTCTGCTGAAGCTGCTCGTCATCCCATTGAGCCTGATCTCTGAAGTGTCGCTCTCGACGCAGGTCAGTTTCTATTTGAGCAGTCATTCCTCGGTAAGCATCTAAATCCACACAATTTTCAGTCATAGCTTTTGCCCTAAAGGGGATCGGTGGCTAAAAAGAAATTAGTCACCCGCATGATAATAAAATTGTAGCCCGCCCGGTTAGCCCTTCAAGGCAATACGCAATCCTGTAGCTGTTTGAAGTAAGGCTTGTCACAGGCCCAATCGTTGCCGGTGTAATCCAAATGGGCATTCTCGGGCATCATCACTTCCACGCAACTTTCACCAGACACCTGATAGCCCCGCTCACATTTCCACCCACGCCCGTAGGAAGACTCCACGAAATAGGCATTGGCTGGCACTATTATCTCAGCACAAGTATCCTCTGTAGCACGAAATCCTCGATTACACTTCCATCCGCTTCCATAAGAGGCATCGTCTAAGTATCCATTTGCGGGGACCTCGATCGCGACACAGGACGTATTGAACTTCCTAAATCCCCTATTGCATTTCCAATCGGTGCCGGAAGAATTGAGAAAAGCGTTCGCAGGGATGGGAATCGCCTCGCAGCCTCCACTAATCTCCTGAAAGCCACGACGACATTCCCAGCCGTTGCCATAAGACAGATTGGTCGGATAAGCATTTGTCGGGATTTCAATTGCCACACAAGATTCGTTTTCAGACCGGTAGCCGGGGTCGCATTCCCAACCAAGGCCATAACTTTTTGGCTGGGCATTGGCTGGAATTCCTGCAGAACTCGTTTGAGCCAACGCTGGAGTGGTAAATAATAAGAAGAATAAGTACGCGTATTGGATGAGAGCGGCAGCACCAAAAATCGGTCGGTTAGAATGAGGTGCTTGCTTCATAAAATGCGCCTTTCGTTAGACTCTTTTCGGATGCTTTTATGACGGCTTGGCTCTCCCCGCGCAGCACCGCCTTCGGCACAGTTGCGCCCCAAAAGTCACACTTATAATGAATTGTCGGGATATCCCAATAAAATCATCAGCAATAAATCGCTATCCAATAAAAGATGGGAACTCTTAGAGTACTTTACAATGAAAATTATTATATATTTTCAGATATATTTGCCTTGGGTAAAATAATCTCTGTCTTCAGTACATAACGGTATTTTTAATGCTGAATTCTAGGCAGCCATTTGCTCATAAACAGAGTCTGGCCAGCGACGGTGCAGCCAGAGCCATTCCGTCGGCCGCTCCCGGATCCAACCTTCCAGAACTTTGTTATGGAGTTTCATAATGTCTTGGACATCATTTTTTAGATTGCCGCTATTGGGCAAAGCAGTTTCGGAATGACAGGTCACACGGAAACGCGCCGGGCCCGTGCGTTCTAGGCGGACCAACAGAATTGGGCATCTGTAGCGCAGAGCAAGTTGAGCAACCGCTGGCGTGGTCATGGCAGGATGCCCAAAAAACGGAATCGCAATTCCGCCGTTCAGCTTTTGATCGATCAGCATCGCCAAGACTTTTCCACCTCGCAAAGCCGCCATGGCCTGCTTGACGCCATCAGGGCCCTTTGAGGCGAGCTTTCCCCCCAACACCACCCGAAGGTCGTGCAATTTTTTTCGGATCAATGGATTGTTCGGGTCCCTAATTATGGAGGTCATCGGGACACCATGGCTGGCAGCCATAACCGGAAGGACCTCCCAATTGGCAAGGTGACCGGATGCCAAAATGCAGGGATAACGATCTGAGTTAAAAATGATGGAATTGGCAAGGCCCGAAAGCTCCACCCTCCCTGAAAGAGGATCACATATCTCACCGAGAAAGGCGTATTCTATGGCAACCCGCCCCAAATTGTCCCACATGCCCCGGGCGATGAGATCGACATCCTGCTCCGTCTTTTCAGGGAAGGCCAAGCGCAAGTTCCGTTTTACGCGTTCGTTTTTTGCGGATCGACAAAAGACGTTTCGGCCCAGCCATCCACCAAAATTTGAAGCAATTTCAATCGGGAGGCAGCGCATGAGCCAAACGGCCGAATAAAGCCCCGCAGCTTCCAAGGGGTAGCGAACAAATCGTAAAAAATATGGGTTCCGGCGTTTTTTCGCCATTCAGTTAGACGCCATCCAATAGGGGCTAGTTCCTATTGGTCTAGGCCATTGTCACCCAAATTGAAACACCCAATCCTCTGGTCCCGGACTGGCGCGTTATGAATTCGGGGATGCCGAGGCTGAGACGGTGTGGGACGACAAAGTCGAAAAAGTGTATTTGACGGGCAATACCCCCCAAAAAGAAACCATCAAAGCAGAGCAACACGACCAGGTCTCCGCAAAGTGTGGTCTCTGCATGATTCTCTTATGATGACTTGCGCCCTTCAGGCTGCCCGCTTGCGCCGGCGAACACGGGCTGGCGGCTGGTCGTGACGTTTACCCAGGGATTGAAAATCCCAGGTGTGTCTTAAATTGGCTATTTTTCTCCGTCAGCGGCGGACTGGATTGACGGCCGCTTTACCCCAGAAAGCGGGCCTGGTTTTATTGAATTACCAAGTGCCATAAGCCGGAAAGCCCGGACATTCGCTCTTTATAGGCATTTTAAAGGCATTTCTCGTTGAGCGTAATCTCGATTAGCCGCGCGATCATCCATCAGCGACAGTAGCCGGGAAACTCCGGTTTTCACACGCAAGTGGGGTCGCTGCGCAACAGCCGTCTGGTATTGATGCAATGAAATCCGACCTACCAAATTGTGCAACAGCGCAGCCAAATCTGCCGCCTCTGGATTGCACGAACGAGAATTTGAGCAAAAAAAGCTAACTTATTTTGGGCGATATGAGTCAACCACCTCGCATTTAGAATTTAACACTACTTCGAAAACCGCCAGCCCTTGTTTCCGAGATTTTTGGTTAGAAGGTTCTCCAATTGGGTCAAACAAAACAGAATATTTTGCGGTTCCATTCTCAACACTTCCTTCTCTGTAAAGGGTAATCTCTAATTCTTCAAAATCGATATTCCGTTGGTTAGCTTGATTGACGGATTCATTAAAACATTTGAGGTGCTTTCCATAGATTGTCGCTTCGTCTTGTAATGATGCTTGAACGTCCTGACCCGCAGCTGCGGGTGAGTAGAAACTGTGAAGCAAGAAAAACATGATCGGGGTTAGCGAGGTTCTCATAGATCTATTTTTCCTTCTCCAGTTTTGTGATGCCGATTGTGTCTTTGATCTTAGCACCTATAGCCGCTCTCTCGTTAGAGAGAGCGGTTTAAGACTGTTACCAAGAGTGTGAAAATCCGCCCCAATGGACGGGTAATCTCTGCCTAAATAACGCCCGCGGCAAGAACCGGGATTCTTTCATATATTTCAATAAATTACGAATGCTGCTCAAAAATTTAAGAGTTTCCTTACATACTCTTAAATATGAGCGAAATGCGTCTCCACGATGACGCCGGAAATCGCCTCTACATCAATGCCGAAGAAAGAGCAGAATTTCTGGCAACAGCGCGCCAAAGGCCGGCCCGTGACCGCACGCTTTGCGAAACTCTGGTTTTTACCGGTTGCCGTCCTGGTGAGCTAATCGAAATCACCCCCGTACGGGTCGACCTTTCCGGCGGTATCGTAAACCTTCGGACTCTGAAAAAGCGCAAAGACAGGGCCGGGCGCCAGAGGATTGTATTCCGGTCGGTGCCTGTGCCTCCCAACTATCTGGACATCCTCAACACCGCCCATGACATTCGAGAAGCTCAAAAGTCTAAGAAACGAGCCCACCAACCTATTTGGCCGCTCTCGACTACTCGCGTGTATCAGATCGTCAAGGAGGTGATGGTGTCAGCTGGCATTCCCGATGGTCCACATCGGACTTGTAAGGGCTTACGCCATGGTTTCGGGGTCAATGCCACCGTCCATGGTGTACAGCTCAACATGCTGAGAAAATGGATGGGGCATACCTCGATTGAGACCACGGCCATCTATGCCGACGCCGTTGGTAAAGAAGAGCAGGACATCGCCGCGCGGATGTGGAGTTGATCCCACAAATCTGATCGCCATACATTGACAAACTATGATGTGGTCCGAACTTACTTTTTTCTAGCGCGAAAAAAGATCCTGACTAGGCGAATTCTATAGTTGTAAATTGTTGCCTGCACACTAAATGATTAGAATGTCGTGGTCTAAACTATCCCGAGATTGATATAAAACGGCGCAGGTAATTGGATAACGGTTCCGAAAGAGGGACACCACCGCACGCTGCAAGGCCGACCTTAGATGACTGAAAAAAGTTGGTAAGCGACATGTCAGTACGAACCCCGGAGACCGGGTTTTGGCTGTCGCTTGCCTGCGAAATACCTTTTGCAATTTCAGTCGCTGTCGATTGCCACCCGGCTCCTAAACAAATAGGAGCAGATTTTGTCTCAAAAAAACCTGCAAGAGGAATTCCTCTCTCCCCGTGATGTAGCTGAATTATTGGGCGTGGTGACACGCACTTTGCAAAGATGGCATGCCCTTGGCGTGGGTCCACCCCGCTGCAAGGTGGGCCGTCGCGTGCTTTATCGGCGTAACGCCGTCCTGGACTGGCTCAAGGCCTCTGAGCAAGCGCCCGTCAGATTGTAATCGATAAATAGATTGTCTGAGAAAGCGTCCGGACTGCAAGAGGGTCCTTGGCCAGGACATTGCCCTGTCTAAGTGTCACACCTTGGAAATGGAGAGGGCGGCGGCTCGTGATGGCACCGCAGGTGACATCGCGTGCCGCTGCCCGATCACAAGTCCAGAGCTTGGCGCCTGTCAACGTGGACACTCTGCCATTAGCCTCTTTGGTCCGACGCCTTCAAAGACCAGCCTGTTACACGTCTTCAATAAAAACATCGATCAAGACTTAAAGCGACGTATCGATGCTTTCCCCGGACTTTCGGCGACATTTCAAAATGCCAGAAAGTGAGGGGGATTTACCCTTAGGGAATCAAAATATGAGAAATGAACTCAAACGCAAAACCTTCACCCGCATGCAACAATCGCCATCAGGGGAATTGGAAGTCGATCCGTCAGGACCGATCTTTTCGTCCCCGATAGGAGACTTTGATCTCAGTGGTGTCCATATCCTGCATAGTGGTTTCGATACCGTCAGATCGCTCTATCGCGGTAAGTTGAATCAAGACCTCTTTCAAACAATTGAGGATACAGGCTTCGATAAGGTAATGCGACTAGGCGGACCGGAATGGATCATCGGTGCCGGCGGCAAATCGGGTTACCGCTACCGTTTGCAAAACAATGAAATAGGACTGATCCTCTTTTTAGGAGCAAGACACAGCAAAACGACGAGCCCCGGTGCTCATCTCAAGATCGAGGCAGGACCAAGTTTCTTGCTGCCGCGCGCCGTGGATGAGGCTCAGCACTATTGGGACAGCCTGGCGTCAACTGTTTTGCTAGAGAATTGGGATTACTCAGGCTGCGCCATTCACCTTTGTGCCGATATTCAAGGCTGGGATTTTCCCGAGGATTTTGTGGAACGACTAGTGACCCGTTCCCGGCAAATTATTCAGCACAACGGCATTGCAAAGATCGAACTCTATGGCGATGTGACCTGTCAACTATATGGTTACAACGAAACCGCCACCTTCGGATTCCCAAACGGATTTCAATTCACTTGCTATGCAAAAGACGTTGCCAATAGACGCCAGGACAAGATCGATTTTTGGGAGAAAATTTGGAACCAAACCCATGATGAGGATGGTGTTGTTCTTTATGACCCGGCAAAGCCCGTCCGCCGCATCGAATACCGTTTGCACCAAAGTATTGTTCGTGAAATCGCCAGTGAATGTGGCGAAAAACTCCTGAACTACGAGGCCTTGGCCGAGCGAGCGACAGATATTTGGTGCTATGGCCTTTCAACTTTTCGATTAGACCTTAGCCGCACCTATGTAGATCCCTTTTGGCAGCTTTTGTACGAAGATATCCAGATGGGCTGCCAGCCTCGCCGCGAGATGATCAAACGCGTTTACAAGGGCCCAGGCAGCTCTGAACAACGTAATGTAGGTCTTGCCATCGGCAATTTGCTCTCGGTTTTTGCGCGAGAAAAACGCAGCCCTAGGGACGCTATTCAAGCTTTGAAAAAAGCTGGCGTGTGGAAAAAGTTCGTCATGTACCAGCGACTACAGGGTCGAGACCCCCAAGCGGAAATCGTGCAAGGGCTCTCTCGCCGACGCCTGGGCGGCTCTGCTTCGTAAGAATAAGCACATGGGATTCTCTGGAGGGACGGTGATTGACGGTTTCTCCCGAGCCGACATCTTTTACAAATCCGAGCCTGTGGGATGCGGGTCAAGGGCGGAGTCGCCGACGGCGATGGCCAAACAGGCCACCCTTTACGCGAGCCCCATAGACTCGGATAGGATCGACGCACTGGCCCTAAAGTGAGTATTTTTGTTGTCTAAAGAAAAATTTTTTCCGGACATAGTGCGGACACGCAACATAAAACGGTTTAGCCGGCTATTGCTAAGCCGTTGTTTATGTTGGTTGCGGGGGCAGGATTTGAACCTGCGACCTTCAGGTTATGAGCCTGACGAGCTACCGGGCTGCTCCACCCCGCGGTAGTATTGGATGTCAGATGCCGGATGACAGATGTCTGTTTTGGCTTTTGAGTTTG
>JBCCHN010000170.1:0-10155 GCA_039028695.1 Pseudomonadota bacterium | reverse complement strand
ATTTATCGGATGAAATTAACTTAAGACATGTGTGGAATACTTGGCGGCGTGGGGTTGGGCAACCCGGAAAAGATTGAAACGCTAGTCGACTTAATCGCTCACCGCGGCCCCGATGCGCGGCGGGTGGAAAGATTCGATGCAGAAGACTTGGTGCTGGCGCACCTGCGCCTGGCCATCATCGACGTCGATGATCGCTCAAGCCAGCCCATGCGCAGCTCATGTGGTCGCTATCACATCACTTTTAACGGTGAAATTTACAACTACTTGGACCTAAGAGAGGAACTCCTGGCCAAGGGGTATGAGTTTCGCACCCAATCCGATACGGAAGTTTTATTATACTGGCTTGTTGATAAAGGTGCTGATGGTGTTGACGCCTTGGATGGCATGTTTGCATTCTGCTTTTATGATCAATCGGCAAAACAAGTCCTTCTCGCGCGCGATCATATCGGAGAAAAGCCGCTCTACTATTCGCAAAATGGCCCCAACTTTGCCTTTTGTTCCGAAATACAGCCCCTGGCACAGATCGAATGGGTGGATAAGAGCCTGAGTCGGGCCGCTCTAAAAAACTACCTCTTTTTTCTCTATACCGTACCGCCGGACACTTTTTACAACGGAATAAAAGAGCTTGCGCCGGGCCACTATCTGACCCTTGACCTCGAAACCATGGCGGTTCGGTCCCATTGCTATTTCGATTTGGTTCAGCGCTTGGCACCGGTGCCTGAGAAAAACCCGGCCTCGCAAGATGTTCGAATGTTTCACGACAGGTTTGCCGACTCAATTCGAACGCGGCTTATCGCGGACGTGCCGGTTGGCATGTATCTGAGCGCCGGTTTGGATTCGAATGCCATCGTCGCGCAGGCGCGCCACGCACATGACAAGGAATTTTGTTCATTCACCATTAGCTATTCCGCTGACAAGGAGGCCAAGGAATACGACGAAAGCGCGAAAGCACAAATGTGTGCGAATTTTTACGGCATCGAGAACCGACACGTAGATTTTCATAAACCGAAAAGCTTTTTGGAAACGGCGGAAAAAGCAGTTGAAATGTTCGGGCAGCCTTACGGCAATGTGACCTGTTTGGTGGCCGAACAACTCTCCGATCTGGCTGCCAAGAGCCACAAGGTTTGTCTGGTCGGAGACGGCAGCGATGAGCTGCATGAGGGGTACCCACGCTACAAAGCGCTCAGGGTACACCGCGTGTTTCAGGCCCTTCCCAATTGGCTCACATCATCTGCATTTCGGGTGGTCAATCTGCTTCCTGAAACTTCCCTAGGCGCCACCACGATCAGCCGTGTTCGCCGGTTTTTGGATGTCGCGCGGTTGCCGGCTTCGCAGGCCTATATGCACTGGCTTTCCTATGTGGACTTTGAAAGGTTGAACGATACGCTGTGCTCTACGGGGACGACCGAGTTTTACGATCAAATGGTCACCGTGTTCGAGCGTTTTGAGGGCGATCCAGCACGGGCGGCAGCGATCGTCGATTTTTTATCCTTCGTGCCCTATAATCTTATGCAAGGGTCCGACCGGACCAGCATGGCAAATTCATTGGAAATTAGAAGCCCTTATGTTGCCAAGGACCTTGTGCTTTCCATGCTGTCTATTGCATCCGCTAATAAGTCCTCCAAGAAGTACAACAAAAGGCTGCTTGTCGAGGGACTCTCAAAAATTCTGCCCAAGCAGATCTTAGGGGCAAAGAAAAAGGCTTTTAATCCGCCATTGCGCAGCTTTGTGACCCAAAATCTGCCGCAGATTCGCGAGTATCTCTGCAATCCGACGGATTCTTTGTTGCCCAAAATCCTGACCTATGAGTTTGTCAAAAAAGAGATCGATGATTTTCAGTCAGGCGAAAGGGACACGTCAAACTACCTTTGGGGCCTGTCGACCCTGGAATGCTGGCTGCGGCAAAATAGAAACTCGTTGGAGCTGGGTTAAACGAGCGCCAAACTCAGGTCTGGTGCTCCGGTTTATATTGCCGCCCCGTTAATGCCGCCCGATCCTTATTCTATAGTTTCATTCACACGGCACGCAGGCATATGCGACCAAACGGTGACTGCCAGTGATCGCTGGAAGCAAGGCAGACCTTGCTTTGATATTGCCGTCTGAATAAGGACCGATCCGCGCTCTTTGACGTACCTAAAATCAAGAAAACAAAACCCTCCGCACCTTTTTGGGGTGCGGAGGGATTGTTCGGCAAGTTTAGCAGTTTTGCCGGTTTTGGAGATTGGAAAGAGCGTTAGTTGTTGCCACCTTCCAGTCCAAAGATGATGGGTTGGTTGCCTCTTTCGAAGGCGCCCATATCCGGGGCAGCACCGCTGAAGTCATCGTTGATATTGGGGATGATGATGCCATCGTTAAACCCAGGGCTGGAGGAGTGGAGGTAAAATTCCATGTCTCCGTTGCCGCTGTCATAGACGGGCTCCGCATTGATCCCGTTTGACTCCGCACCAGGGTGGCTCTGGGTCCAACCGGTATACAAGTCGTAATCGAAGTCGTTGCGCTTGTTGCCGCTCTGATCGTAGGTTTTGAGGACATGGTTGTTGTCGAAGGCGACATGAAAAATGTTGTTCCTCGAAATACTGTCGTGAGCTGAACCTTGGATCGCTTCGGCCACTCCGCCGCCATGGGATTGTCCTGGTTCTACCGGCTGATAAAGAGTGTTGTGGAAGATGTAGACACGACCCGCCACATCACTTCCGGCTTTTAACAAGTGACCTCTCCGATCGTTGTCGTGGCTGCCACTGTGGCTGAACCGGCTCCGCGCGGTCACATTTCGGAAGATGTAAAGGGGGCCAACATTTGTGTCTCTGCCACCGATTCCCATGAAGACTTCGTTCATGTAGTTGTTCCAAATCCGAACGTTCTCGTTTGCACCCTCAGCCTCAATGGCGTCATCCCAGGTTTGTGAGATTATGTTGCCATAGATGTCGGAATCTCGGTGCGGTGCGCCCACATAGCCATCGTTGTTTGAGCCGCCGATGCCATCATTAAAGTAACGGTCCTCGGTCGAGTGGATGTGATTGTAGCGAATGACATGATTGCCTTCGGTATCCACCGTGAAGATGGCATTGGCGCCTTGCGGATGCCAGCCGGTCGAGCTTTGGTTAATATCGCTTCGAGCCTCGGTCCAGGAATTGGTGTCCGCGAAGGGCCGGTGAATTTCATTCCGTTGAATGATCAAGCGGCGGATTCCCGATTGATTCCAAGGCACGTAGATGCCAGCCGCATGTTTGGCCCAGCCTTCCGATGTTGCGTCGCCAAAGCGGCTGATTTCGTTATCTTCGATCACCACGTCATGGGCGCCTGTGAAGATGCCAACGCCTCCTGAACGTCCGCCGCGTATGTCCAATCCTTGGACAATCACATGGTGCGCCCGAATCTCAACGGCATAGTTGTAATTCCGGGCCACATTAATCCTGGCCGAGCTGCCCGGGGCGGGGCGATAAAGAATGTAACCATTCGCATTACCCGACTGGTTGATCTTCAGCGGCACAGAGGAGTCTTCTGGAAGGTAAACGGTCTGTGCAATGGGGAAGTCTTCCGACCAAGTGTCCGCTGCAAAGAAGGCGCTGGCGGATGATCCTTCCATTGTCAGGCGAATTTCATAGGTGCTGTCGGGATCCAGGTTCATTACGCTGCCGCGGTATTCCCCTCCGTTCCGGTTGTCATACCACAAGGACAAGGCTTCTTTGAAAAAGAGGTCGCCTTGCTTGCGGTATTCCACGAAGACTTCGCGGTTTGCGCTTCGGCCCGGCGGAGACCAGGAAATGCCGATGCTCTCGAAGGTCGAGACTGCTGTGGCGCCCATGGCATCGTAATCGCCAGGAGGCACATCGTTATTGTCATCGTTCGACGTATCTTGTGACGTATCGTCTGAGGTGTCATCGGAGGAAGTGTCGTCTGAGTTTCCTCCGCCGTTATCCGATGCGGTATCGTCCGACGTGTTGGAACCACCGTCGTTGTCGTTGTTCGAATTGTCGTTGTTGTCGTCTTCAGGCGGATTGTTGTTGTTGTTGTTGTTGTTGTTGTCGTCGTTTGCGTTGTTGTTGTTATCGCCCGATCCGGTTCCGCCACCGCTGGCCGGTCGAAATTCAATGAAATCGACCCTTGCCAACTCGCCATCGTCTTTGTAACCGATGACCTTGACGGTTTGCCCCTGTTTCACACGGACATTTCTGGCGACAATTCTGGTCTTGCGATTTTCGAGGGTCGGAAGGTGACCGCCTTTGCTATTGTCGAGACGCATTCGCTTGATGGTCTTTCTATCAAGCTTGACTACGATCCTGCCCTCACCGTCGCTCTCATCATAAAAGCGAAGGACAATATCGTATCTCCCAGTTTTTCCCTTGAAACCCTTTCGGGCGACGCCTCTGGTGCCTGACGCGTGGTTAAAGGGAACTCTCACATTCAGATTGCGTGATGAGGAATCTTTTTGCTCGATGCCATATCTTTCCAATCTCATGGATTCAGCTTCGATACGAAGCTTTTCGGAAGCTTGAGCGCCTGAAGTCGCACCCAGAAAAATTGCAGCGGCGATGAGGTTTTTATACACGGCTAAACTCCTACCTGATTTTCCTAACGGCTTTCCCAGCCAAACCGGTTGATTGGGAATTGCGAAAACAGCCTTTGACTTTGGTGCCTGCCCAGGGCCGAAGATTTTTTTTCCTTCTTGGCTTCAGATCTTCAGCCGGCCGAGGGTTGGGCATCGCGAGCGTTTGACAATCGCAACATCCGGTTTTTATCGATGGAAATGAGTTTAGTGAGAGTTCGCTAATGTATCGTTAAGTCATTGATTTTTTTCGAAATATGTCTGAAATGTGGCAGATATGGATTTGATGAAAAATGGCGTTGAAATGGTAATTAACATTAGTCGTCAAGGAGGCTTTGCCGTTGACCCACTGATTTTTCTGAGTGAATGCTTATTTAGCTCTTTGACCTGGGTGCTCCAGAGCCAGGTGTTTTTAAGGTTATGAAATCGTTAATTAATCGCTGCGTGGAGACCAATTGGGGCGCTGCGCCACAATTCCTGGACCTCGAAGGTGGCATTTTCGCTCAGGTCCGATAGCGGGAATATGAAGAATAGAATTTTTTTTAGAAAGATGAGCCCGGAGAAAGGCTGAAGCTAAAGGATTAGGATGCCCTTAGCGGCCATGACGCACAGTCCGCCGATAGCGGAAAGGCGCAAGAGGCGATATGAAAAATCCCCTCTATTTAGAATATATTCGCATGCATAAAAGACCACTGCGGCTCGAAGAACCAGTGATCCAATGGGATACTGAAAAAAACCGCCAAGGGGCAGAAGTGGGACGGCCAATACGATCAACAGCATCAGCAGGTCCTGGGGCGTGATCTGAAAAGTCTCGCGGCGGGTCAGGCGGATTGCCAATGCCAGAATCACGGTCAAAAGCAGGAAAAAGGCATTCACAGCCCAGTCCAATGCCGGGTTCGCCTCGGTGAGGGGCGCCAGGAGAAAAACCACAAAGATACCCAGGACATAGACACCCAAGCGGGTGAAAATGCCGGTCCAATTGTGCAAGAGAAAATGAGCGGCGACCATAATCACCACGGTTAGGGCAGCAACCATCGGAATTTCTCGATCCGGTGCGCTGGTGCAAACGGCTCCGGCGATCAAAAAAAACGAAATGCCATATTGGACAGTTTGGACGGAGCGGTTCGGCAACCAGGAAACGCGCCTTAGCCATTGGTTCCGACGCTCGAGCCCGAAGGAACTGCTGCTGGCACCGCCCTCAATCGTGCGGGCTTGCCCCTCAAGCTCGGGATGAAGGCGCCAGCCGGTTTTTTCGAGAAATGAAAGGCCGCCGAATATGCCCGCGAAAAGCCCCAAAAAGAGCAGGATAACCAAGGCATCTGACTGATAGCGGGTCAAAAAGGCCAAGCCGATGATTACCACCTGCAAGAAATAGGCGGTGGATACCGCCTCATAGTGGCGCATGCCGATGCCTAAGAGGCGGTGGTGAAAATGATTTTTGTCCGCTTTGAAAGGCGACCCGCGATTTTTAAGGCGCAACACCACGACCGAGAGAGTGTCCATCAGCGGCAGCCCCATGAGGAGGACCGGGAAAAGCGGGTTCAAGGCGGAGTTGATGTCATTGACAAGAGTCAGCGACAGCACCGCCAAGGAAAATCCCAAGAACTGGCTGCCGGCGTCCCCCAGGAAAATGACCGCCGGATGGGTGTTAAAGCGCAAAAACCCAAGAATCGCGCCGATTAAGGCCGCTGCCGCGAGAGCGACCGGAAAGCCGCCGGCTGCATAGGCCAATGCGGCGATGCAGCCCAAACTAATTAGCGAGGTACCGCCGGCAAGTCCGTCCAGGCCGTCGGACAGATTAATGGCATTGGTAACGCCAAGAATGAAAACAAAGGTGAGCGGTAGCGAGACCCAATCGGGTAACGGCCCAAGTCCAAAGAAGGGCAGGCTTTCGATCCGCACCCCATAGGACATGGCAACGACAACGGCGACTGATTGCCCCAAGAATTTCCATTTGAAATTTATGTCAAAACGGTCATCCAAGGCCCCGAACAGAACAATCAGCAAGGCCCCCATGATGTAAAACTGCACCGCCTGATCAGAAAGGACCGACAGCATCAAGGGCAGGATCGTGCCAACAAATACCGCGATCCCGCCAATCCTGGGGATCGGCTCGCTGTGAACCTTCCGGTCGTTGGGATGATCCAATAGCTGTAGGTTTCCCGAAAACCGTACCAGGGCCGGGATCAAGGCCATTGTCACAAACAGGCCGATGACCAGTCCGAGGAATACCGTCATGTGGGGCCCTTAATTCGGTTCTAGCTAATAGCAAAACTGCCAAAAGCCTATTCAAATCAACAAAATACCTGGGTAAGCTACAGTGACACCTTCAAAATACCAAATACTTTAGAAAATCCGATTTCGTTACTATCTGATTCCAGTACCCATTTCGCTCAAACTCCGGGACATTTTAGCAAAATATAAACTCCTAATTCAAGCGTGAATGCGGCAATACGTCCACTATTAAAGGTAAAATTGGAGAATGCCATGCACGCTTGGGCTACAAAAAAGTAATCCTCAAGGGATGGCGATGAAGTCACGTAGGTCTTTTCACTACCAGGTCTAATTCTGCACGACCGCGCTTCGTTGGTCGTGAAATCCCATAGAAATCAAGAAGGGCGCCTTTTTCTGGCGTTTTTGAAAGGTCTCTTTACTGGTCATTCCGCGCCATGAGATATCGATCAGGCTTTGCGCCACCGGTGCACCCAGACTGCTGCCGGGTCCCAACACGATTACGTGATCCGGTACGAATTCTCGCACAGCGACCTGAACCGCCCGGGTGAAGTCATAGGGGGCCACCACCTGGGCATCCAAGGTGTAGCGCCAAAGGCTCGCCGGTGATGTGGCGTGGGGAAACCAAATCCGGCCCCGTCCGTCGATGAGAGGGACCTTAGGGGAATGGATCAGCTCCGGCTCCAGAGTGTGCCGTGCTTTTTGAGCGATGGGCGCCTGAAGGGGGCAGTGAAAGGCCGCATGGTTGGCCAGCACCATGGGAAAGCGGTCTTGTTCCGTGGGAAGGATCTTTTGCATCGCCCCAATGGCCGCGTTGTTGCCGGCAAAAACCAGGAAGCCGCCTAGGTCAATGGAGAGGTATAGCTCATGGTCCGACTTGCCGTTCAAAAAGGCCACCAGTTCCGTCAGCTGTTCACGCCGTCCCGGAACCGCTTGCCAATTGTCGTCTGTGACGGGGTAGATGAGCTGGCCGCCCGGCGCCTCATCCTGCATGAGCCGGCCCATGGTATTGACGATGTGCAGGGCCGCTTTCGGCGAGGTGGCGCCGGCACAAGCCAGCGCAATATACCAGCCCATGGAATTCCCGGTGACGGCCACCACCTCGATCTCGTCTTGGTCGATGGCCAAAAAGTCTGCATAGGCACAGGTGAAGATTAACGGGGACGCGTGATCGCCCCGGCCCTGCAGGTTAAGGCTATAGTTTGGCGCTTGATCTAAGTCGCTGATCGTCGGCTGATCCTGCTCCCGCCGGTAGCCGTCCACCATCTGCATCAGCTCTTTTTGATGACTGTGATGGCGGGCCAGATAACCTAGTTCCCCCTTTCCATAGGTGCCCCGGCCCGGGCAGACGACAACGGCGGTTTTGCGGGTACTCGCCATTTCGTCTCCTAGGCCCTTTGGCCAGCCGGGGCGCGCAGCAAGTCCAGCGTCGCCGCAACGATTGAGTCTCGGCTTGGCAGAGTGGCCGTGGCCGCCGGCCCCAAGGGAATGAAACAATCCGTGGCCGCCAGGCGATGGACGATTTTATCCGGGCACCTTTCCTGAAAGAGAGCCATCAAGCCTTCGCTTTGAGACCCAGTGATGCGGCATTCGTCAACGACCAATAAACGGGGACAGGGCGATATGGCCTCTAGGATCTTTTCGGGGGCCAAGGGAGCTAGCCATCTTAAATCCACAAGTCGCGCTTGGACTTTGTGCTGCTCCCCCAAGATCTTTTCGGCTTGCCGTGAGAGGTAGTAGCCATTGCCGTAGGTCACGATTGCCAGGTCCGTTCCGCTGCCGAAAACACCCGGTTCGCCCAGGCGGATGCCCGGATCCTGTCCGGGCGGCAGATAGGGAAAGGTCCAAAGGCCATCCTTGTCCTCGTGCAGATCGCGGGTCATATAGCGCGCGATCGGTTCGATGAAGACCACCACCCTTTGCTCTTCATGGGCCAAGCGCACGCACTCCCGCAGCATGGCCACCGCATCGGCCCCATTACTGGGGCAGGCGATCACAATGCCTGGGATATCGCGGATCACCGCCAAGCTGTTGTCGTTATGAAAGTGCCCGCCAAAGCCCCGTTGATAGCCAAGCCCGGCGATGCGAATAATCATTGGGTTGCTATACTGACCGCGGGAGAAAAAGCTTATGGTCGAGGCCTCTCCGCGCAATTGATCCTCCGCATTATGCAGGTAGGCCAAAAACTGTATCTCCGGAATAGGCAGGAAGCCGTTGTGGGCCAGGCCGATGGAAAGGCCCAAAATCGATTGCTCGTCTAAAAGAGTGTTGATCACCCGATGGGAGCCAAACCGGGCCGACAGCTTAGCCGTGACATTATAAACCCCGCCCTTAGGCCCGATGTCTTCGCCGGCCAGAATAATCTGCTTGTGCTCCAGCATCAGGTCCGTCAGGGCCCAGTTGATCAGGCGGGCCATGTGCTGGGGAGTTTCCATATTGGTGGCATCTTGCCCAAAGGCCTTATGCCGCTCGTCTTGCGATGGTCCATTGCCCGGGCTGCGGCTCTTTTTCGGCGGAACGAGGCTGGCGGCTACCGCCTCAGCGGATTGAAGCTTGGGCCGCTTGGCTGCCTCGACGGCAATCCGCTCGGTTCGGGCGCCCGTGGTTTCATAGATCTCCAGAACTTCTTCCGCGGTCAGAATGTTCTCGCCGATCAGTCGGCTGGCACTATGCAAGAGGGGGTCGTTGGCTTCATCCCCTTCCATCTGAGCTTTGGAAATATAGGCAGTCTGAACATCTGATCCGGCATGGCCATAAAGCCGCACGCAGTTCATGTGCAAAAACACCGGTTGGCGCTGGCGTCGCGCTACCTCTGCTGCCTGACGCGCGACCTTGTATGTTTCGGCGATATCCAATCCGTTGCAGGCCATATAGGTCAGGCCGGGCCGGGCGGCGAAGTTCGCCTTAATCCAGCCACCGGGTGTCTTGGTGGAAATCCCGATGCCGTTGTCTTCGCAGATAAAGACCAGGGGCAGGGGGCTCCCCTGATAAGCGGCCCAGGCCGCGGTATTGAACGCGCCCTGCGCCGTGGAGTGGTTGACCGATGCATCGCCGAAGCTGCAGACAATAACGCTATCAGTCGGCAGGACCTGATCTTCCGGCTGCATCCGCTTGGCAAGGCCGATGCTATAGGCAGCGCCGACGGCTTTGGGCAGGTGAGAGGCAATGGTGCTGGTCTGGGGCGGGACGAACAGGGCTTTGCTGCCCAGAACTTTGTGCCGACCGCCCGAAATGGGTTCGTCCGCCGAGGCGGTAAAGCTCAATAACATATCCCAGGCCGGGGTTTGACCCGCCCGTTGTGTGGCGCGCTGGATCAAAAAAGCGCCATCGCGGTAATGCAAAAACGCCATGTCCGTGACCCTGAAGGCGGCGGCTAT
>JBCCHN010000169.1:0-10201 GCA_039028695.1 Pseudomonadota bacterium | reverse complement strand
GATAGACCTCACCGGGATAGTCGCCAACCGAAATCTCCACGTTGTCCGGATCTGTCACAAGGGAATCGGCGGTAACATCATTGGCGCTATAAAGGGTTTCGATGTCTACGTAACTCCAATTTGGGGCGCAGGCGGAAAGCAATGTAAAATAGAAAATAGCGTGCCACCTTCTGATGCGCTCAAAATAGTTGTCGAGAAAAAATCGGAACGTTTGCATCAATCTCTCGCTCAAGTGTTGCAGTTGGGAGGCATCAAAATTTGATTGCGAATGAGACTCATTCTCATTAAAGTTCTCTTTTAGACGCGCTGACCAAGGGTGCGGGCGCCTGAATTCATTGTATTTTGACCGGCCCGCTTCCGTTAGCGTATTGAAAAAAAAGGTTTACATGATTTATTTTAAATGCGAATGATAGTCAATCGCAAATAAGGTTTTTCTTAAAGGCCCTAATATAAGGGGCCGTTAAACAATGGTTCTTGATGTTTGGCGTTCTGAAAATGAAGGCCTAGGGGCGAGTTGTGATCAGCATGTTCGCGTTCTATAAGTTAGGTGAATACAATCCCAAAGGGTATCGTGTTCAGTGCGCGCCGGCGGCGCATTGTGAGTCGGTTTGCCTATTGGGGGGCGCCGAAACGCGACTGTCCTCCAGGGCTCTCCGGCGATATTGCGGCCTTGCGCTCTTGACCTGTGGCCTTCTTACGCTGCAAGCCAACCTGGGCTGGTCCCAAGAAACGCCTCAATCTTCGCAGGAAGCGCCCCAATCGGCAGAGCCCGCGACATCCGTGCCGTTGCAGTTGGTACCGGATCTCCAGCCCGGTACCGAAGAAGATATCCAGTCAATTCTCAACTATTATAACCAGATCCAAGAAATCAACCCGACGGCACCTTCCGGTGTTGGTACGGGACAAGTTGCGATACCGAGCGAGGCTGCTGAAATCGGCGAGATTCTTTCCCGCTTGTCCGCGCCTAATTCTGCAGGTGGAGGTTCGGCCTTCGCTCCGCCCGAAGTGCCGACAGGCCAGGATGGCTCAGGCGGTCGCGACCCCTTTGCGATCACTGCCCGCCTGCAAAGGGTGTCGACAGGGGGCATTGAGGGGGTTCAGTTTGTGCCGCAGGCTGAGCCGGTCACGAGTCGTGAGCTGCCGAGAATGCAGCTGCGGGGGCTTATTAAGGCGTCCTCGACGACAACCGCGCGGCAAATCAGATTTTCAGGTGCGAGCCCAGAAAGCGCTGCCGAGGACCCCCGTTTGAAGGCGGCGCTGCTCGAAATCGATGGTGCCGGTGTTTACGTGGTGCGCGAAGGTGACACGGTGGGACTGCACCGGCTGGGAAAATCGTCAGTATTAAAGATTATTGGCGTTACGGAACTCAGTGTCGTCGTTGAAGTCGGCACGCTTGGCGAAGTTATTGTAGTTCGGTGATTGGGCAAGAACATGGCCGCGCTGACAAGAAACGTATTCCTGCTCGCCTGCATACTGTTCTCCGGTACGGTCGTTGCCCCGGAGGCCGCGGGACAGGGGCGTCCCCCAGGTGCCGAAAGAATAATCGATAGCCTAGACCTTAAAGATGCCAAGGTCCTGGACGCAGTCCGTATTATTTCCGAACTGACCAAGGTCAATATTTTTGCAACACGGGCAGCGGGCGAAAAAGACGTTTCGCTGTTTGTGCGTCAGATCAGTGTTCACAATGCCATCGACAGCCTCTCGAGGGTGGCCGGTCTTTGGTACCGCTATAATCGGGGCAGTGGCGCCTATCTGATCATGACCGCGGAAGAGTATCAGGACGACATTATCATCTTCCGAGAGGACTTTTCCAAGGTCTTCACCTTGCGCTACCAGAATGTCAGTACGACCGCGCAGGTGATCGAAGCGCTTTTCGGGGCTCGCGTCGAGCTTACCTTGGAAACTGAAGACGATGACGATGTCCTCGAGGAAGAGGCCATCGACAATTTCGGCTCTGCCTTTGGGGGTGCTCAGACAAGCAATCGTCGCTTCAGTCGAGACAATCGACGGGGTTTCACCAATCAGCGGTTTCGGGGGCGAGGCGGCCAAATTGACGAAATCTTCGATCCACTGGAAAATCGCCAGCTGTCTACTGAGCAGCTCTCAAGCCTCCTGCCCGATTCCCTGACCGGCATTCCGCAAATCGGCGAACAGGCCGTATCCGAATTGATCCGCCGCGAACCGCCTATCTTCGTCACGGTAAACCGCCTTCATAACCTGCTATTTGTACGCACGAGTGATGAAAACGCGATGATCCAAATTGAGGAGTTGGTCGCCGAAAGCGATCGGCCGACACCTCAGGTCCTTTTGGAGATGAAGATTCTTTCCCTGGACATCGGTGATGGCTTTCGTTCTCTTTTCGATTTGGATATTCAAAGCACCAGCACGACGACGGTGATTGACGCGGCCGGCAATCCAGTTCAGGTGCCGGAATTCGATTTGGGGTTTGGCAACTTCCCCAGCGAGGGCGGCACGCTCGCCTTTCAGTTTATCAATGACGTTATTGCCGCACGCCTCGAGCTTCTTGAAAGTGAGAACCGAGTCAATGTTTTGGGGACGCCTCTGGTGTTGGCCTCTAACACGAAGCCGGCCCAAATTTTCATCGGTGAAGAACGGATCCTCACGACCGGTTTTGTCAATGATACAGAGATCACCACCCTCGGCGGAACCGTGATCGGCGGTATTGAAACCGAGACCGAGCTCCGGGATATCGGCACGACCCTGCGGATCGTACCCACCATTAATGGGGATCGAACCGTTACCATGCGCATCGAACAGGATACATCGAGCATCAACCCGGACAGCCAAACAATTCCCGTGGTGGCCAACAATGGGACAGTGACGGAGGTTCCGGTCGATTCCGTCAACACTGCGAATATCGTCGACACGATCGTCGCAAAAGACGGCTTGGCCGTGGCGATCGGCGGCCTAGTTCAAACAGAAACTCGGAATACGGAATCAAAAGTTCCCTTTTTGGGCGACATTCCCGTCCTTGGGTTTTTCTTCAGGCGCCAGGAAACACAGGACATCAAGAGTGAATTGATTCTGTTGATTACGCCTCATGTCTTCACCACGCCGGAAGAGGCGGAACAGGTATCACGGGACAGGATGGCTGAGTTGTCTTCCAATCCTGAGCTGGAGCGTTTCGGCTTTGGAGCCAGCAAGAACCAGCAGCAACCGGCGAACCGAGAAGATGTGGGGCGCTTTATCGCGCTGGCACGATTTGCGGCTCGGTCCCTGGCGGGCGAGGAGATCCAGTCCTTTACCACAGTAGAAGTGCCCTTGCGGAGCACGAGGCCGGTTAGCCTTCTTCCCGAAGGCGATCTTGAATTTGCGCCGATAAGAAGTTGGCGTGAAGCGGGCCTTTACGTGACGGCGGTTGAGGTGATCAATAATTCGCCGGCGCCTGTCGAACTGGATGTGTCGAAAATCCTGGGGCAGTGGCTAGCCGTATCCTTTGAGGGGCGGGTCATTGCACCTGCGGCAAGCTCTGAAGCAGAGAACTACATGTACTTGATTTCAGACCAACCGTTTGGGGAGGCAAGCTATCAACCCTTGAATCTCTCCAATACGGCGCAACGCTCCGCGGGGGTATTATGAAAACCTGGCGTCTTCTCAAAATTCTTGTCCCTCCTGGGCTTTTGCTACTGCAAGCCTGTGTGAATGGTCAGCCTGCCAATGACTCTATATCGGCCGGGGCTGCAGAGGGCCAAACAGGCGCACCCTACGAGGTGACAATCGAAGACGGCGAATCGGGCCCCGCGATGCGTATGTTTATCTTTACCGGGAACGAAGGAACGGGTGTACGCGATCGGGACGGTTACGAAGTGACTTTTTCACTTTATGAATCTGGCCTAGCGGATAGTCAGCAAGATCAATAGGAGAGCATGAAAAATGCATTCCCAAACCATGAGTGTAAATGCCGAAGCCAGGGAAGAATTGAAACAAAAGTCGAAAAATACTCTGTCATGGACCTATAAAATCGGCCTGCCTGTTTTGGCCGTTTCGCTCGTTGCCTTTGGCTACCAAGCCTTTAAGAGTTACTACATTCCGGCTTACGGTAACAAACCGGAAGAGATGGCCTTTATGTCCGGTGTGGATCCATTGACAATGTTGGGCGGCGACCTCACCCATTACAAGTTCGGGAATGGCAGCTTTTCCGAGCCGGCGGCGAACTTGCCTTGGCAACTGGAAAGCAAATTTGATGCCGGGGATGGAAACTTCGAACGCCCGGTTAAAGCGGCGTCGCTTCAGTCCCAAGGCTCAAACGCAGACGGCTTAGGCCCCATCTTTAACAATACCTCTTGTGAAAGCTGCCATCAGGCTGACGGCCGCACCGAGCCGGTTATCGGTGGCAGCCTGTTATTACGCCTAAGCGTACCTGGTACGGATGAACATGGCGGTCCCTTGCCACACCCGGTTTATGGTGGGCAATTGGGTGATGTCGCAATTGAAGGTGTGGCACCGGAAGCTCAGGTGTGGATAGAGTACGAGGAAATTCAGGGGTATTTCGGAGACGGAGAAGCCTACAGCTTGCAAAAGCCCATCATTAAATTGGAAGAGCCGGGATACGGGCCTTTTGGTGAGGACACCATGATTTCCGCGCGGGGTGCTCCGGCAATCTTCGGGATCGGCCTCTTGGACGCCATCAGTGATGAGACGCTTATCAGTTGGGAGGACCCGCAAGACAGTGACGGGGACGGCATATCGGGTGAGGTGAATTGGGTATATGACCCAGAGGCGAAGCGCTTGGCCCCGGGCCGATTTGGTTGGAAATCCGAGGTCTCGACAGCTCGCGTTCAAACGGCCGCGGCGGCGGTGAACGACATGGGCATGACCAACCCGATTTTTCCGGAACAAGAGTGTTCCCCGGCACAGCATGAGTGCGCAGAGGCGATCCATGGGGGGAGCCCCGATGCGCCCGAGTTCACCGAAGCCCAGTTGGATGAGCTAGCGGTTTATATTCAGCTTTTGGCGGTTCCGGCACGTGGTCACATGGATAATCCTGACGTTCTTCGAGGCGAAGAGATTTTTAGCCAAGTGGGTTGCGTTGCCTGCCACAAGAGCACGGTCGTTACCGGCGACTTCCATACTCTCCGAAGGTTGAGAGGTCAGGAAATCCATCCTTACACGGACCTTTTGGTGCACGATATGGGGCCAGGCCTCGCCGATAATCGCCCTGTCCACAACGCCAATGGGCAAGAGTGGCGCACCTCGCCGCTTTGGGGCATTGGCCTTACCGAAACAGTTAATGGACATACCAAATTTTTGCACGATGGACGGGCTAGAAACCTGCAGGAGGCGATTTTGTGGCACGGCGGCGAAGCGGAGTATGCGAAAGAAGCTTTCCGTTTTCTTCCCAAGTCTGATCGGGAGGCGCTGATCAAATTCTTGAAATCCCTCTAGGCCACCAGGAGCAGTTTCTAGAGGAACCAACATGCCAGCTATCGAAATAATGCAGAGCTGCCATGTTGATCGAAAGAACGAGATATCTTGACAGCAAAGTGAGAGAATTGATAATGATTCGCATTCGCAATAAATGCAAGGTAATGAAAAAGTCGTTTTGGGCTAGGCAGCTGCAGATGTCCCTTAAAGTTGGTGATCATCATGGCCGGCCAATTTAAAGAGAGTTTGTTGGAAGATGACCCAGGCCACGCTGCTGTCCTGGCTAAGTTGAAGGAGCTTTACGGCGAACTTTTTTGTCATGAGGGTTTTGGCGAATTGCGTGTCGAGATGCGCATCTTGCGCCGAGGTCAGAAGGAGGTTGTGATCCATTGTGGCAAGCAATACCGCTTTGTTATTGATGTGAATCACCCATCGACGGAAAAAGTCCCCTCAGCCTGAATCAAAAGGAGTGTTTTTGGCGAAAACTGAAGTTTATTCCAAAGGTCCAAAAGCGTAGCGCTGCTAACACCTTTGGGAACCCTCGTCGGGCCGGTCGGGGATGCTGGGCAAGCATCAAAGGACCGTCGAGTTAAAACGGGGAAATCATGGATTTACCCGCTCTTACCGAATTGGTTTGCTGGAGTGATCCTTCAAGGCAATTCGAGCCGTTGGTTGCGATCCTGTGGGTGGAAGATGCCGACGTGGTTTCATTGTTAACCGAACGGAGATAGCATCATGTACAGAAGAGCTATGCGCAGCGTGCAAAGAGGTTTCACGCTGCTTGAACTGTTGGTCGTTGTCGCCATCCTGGCGGCGATTGCCGGCACTGCAACCATCGCCCTGCAAGACACCGACGCCCGCGCAGCGGCAGCCGCCCACGTGGCCATGATGGACGAATTGAACAAGGGCATCCGTACCTACCGGGTCCTGAATGGCAACGAGCTCCCCAACGATTGGGATAGCCTGTTGTTCACGGCGGTTGGTGATGGGTCCGACGCGGCCCTTCTGCCCAGCGCCGATGGTGAGGTATTGGGTACGGGTGACCTGGCGCCCTTCGTGCTGAATGACGACATGATGGCGGCCCTTGAGGCCATCGGCATGACCAACCTGCGCATCGTCGATGGTTCTGCGGCTTCATTGCCGCCGGACGCGATTGCCGGCGTTGAGGATTGCCAAGTCGCAAACATCCAGGCCTTGATTAACAGCCGTCGGAATGCGGTTGTCGCGGGCAACATCTATCTGTCCAATGCCGCCAACGGCTGCGGTATCGACTATTCGATCGCCGATCCCAATCCGGCTGCTGCCGGCGATACCGCTACGGTGGCGGTCTGGGCCGGTGGCCAAGAGCGCGTGCTCGGCACCGGCGCTGCCGAGCTGACGGCGGGTGCGGACCCGACCTTGCCGGCCAGCTGGGAAGACGGCGGCAAGGTTATGATGGCGGTTGGCGCAGGCCCCTCCTCTAATCTTTTTGACGCTTCCGAGCTGGGTGGTTTGACCTCGGTTCCTGTCTACCGCCATGTGGCGCAGGACCAGTACAACCGCTTCATCATCCTGTTCCACGTCGCGACGGCCGTTGATTCCACCGGCGCCGGCGGTGCCGCGGATACGATCGTATCCGTAGATCAGGTTGCCCTTGCGGGCGTCATTGATGGTGCTGGGGATACTAAGGAAGAAGAACTTGGTGAGTGGGACGGAACCCGTAACACCATCTAAGTCGACTGAAATCCCAAAAAACTTATTTCCCCGCCGCTCCTCTTGGACGGCGGGGAAATTTTCCCTTTTTGGGATAGTCAATCGCCAAAATTGGTCATTGGCGATAAACAAGGGACAGTAAGGTTCGACGCAGAAATGGCTCAAGACGCTCGCCATAACGCAGGAGCGACCCAGGGCAGCCTGAGGGCGCCACGATACCCAAGGGTTCGTTCGCGCATCATTGGTCTGACGCTCCTTGAGTTGCTTGTCGTGGTGGCGATCCTGGCGGCGACGGCCACCATCGGCGTATTGGCTCTGGACAATACAGGTCAAGTCACCCAGGAACGCCTTGTTACCCATGAGATGCGAGAGCTGGCTAAGGCCATTCAGAATTTCCGGCAGGACACAGGATTTTACCCTAAAACCGGCCCCTTTGCGGCAGCCCAAGTGGCTTTGCCTGGTGACATCGGACTTTTGAACTCCCCGGCCAATATGGTTCAGTTATTCCGCGAACCGGTCGATGGGGACGACAATCCGATCATGCCATGGAACCCTGATTCCGGGCGCGGTTGGCGCGGCCCTTACAGCAGTGATTTTGGCGAAGGCAATGTGATAGTCGGCGAGGGTTTCGTCGATGCGTCGGATACCGATCCACTCGCGGGGGACGCCATCACCGTAATCGGAGTTGCAGACCCCTTTGAGTTTGCCTCGGAGTTTATCTGGGCCCGGCCCTTCGAGATACCAACAGCCGACGACGTTGACGACGCACCCACACTGCGTGGTTCGCCGTACCTGCTGTTTTTGGAAAACGATCAGGCGACAGAAATAGAAAGATGCCAGGCACCCTGTCTCGTTAGCCTGGGACCCGATGGGGTCTATGATCAAGGCGCCGCCGATACAGACGACATCATTCTCAACCTTACCCCATCTCTCTAGGGGCAAAAAACAGGAACCTTTTCGCATATGCGCCCCACAACACTCCTCTTTTTTGCCGTGATATTAATTTCGGGCCTGACCTTTTCAGAGCCAGCGGTGAGCGAGCCCATTGGTGGCAGCGACGCGACGGCCGTGGATCTGGACAATTTTATCGCCACTCAACAGCCGACCATGCCTGGAACACGGACGATACTGCCGCCGGGCCGGGTAAGCTTTGTGGCCGTGCTGAAGTCTCAACCCGAGCTGATTAAGGTTCAATACCTGTTTGAGGCCCTGGCGGTCATGCAGATTGAACCTCTGCCCAAGGTGTCTCATCGGATCTTCGTTGAAAGTGCCGAAGGCACGATTATCCCCGTGTATGTGGAAGACAAAGCGGTACCGCTCATTAAGGACAAGGTGGCAACGGAAAGTCAGGCCAGCTTCGTTGGCTATCATGTCTATAACTATTCGAAGGGACCGGCGATTGTTGTCGATTCCATCAACTAAGCCCAAGACACAAGCCACAGCCAAGAACAGGGCGGCGGCCGGCTTCACCCTACTGGAGCTGCTGGTGGTGATCTCCATCCTGGCGGTCGCGGCCTTTGTCGCCGTCAGCGGGCTGGAGCAAGACGACGGTCAATGGCGCTTGGATGAAACGCGCAATCGTATCGAGCGAATCCGCTCGGCTATTGTGGGGGATTCGGATTTGCGGGTAAACGGCGCACCGGCTATCAGCGGTTTTGCGACGGACGTGGGAGCCTTGCCGCCCTGCCTCGCGGCTCTGGTTGACCAGGCCGGTACCTGTGGCGGTGTCGCTTTCGACTATCCGGCCTATCAAGTGGACGGCGCGACGGGTTTAGGATCCGGCTGGCGGGGTCCCTATTTGAGTGTTGCGACGGAAATCACAACGGGCCTACGGGCGATCCGGGATGGCTGGGGCAACACCTCCGAGGGTGACGATGCTGAGAATTTCGGCTGGTCCCGTTTCGATACGACCGGCGGCAACGTGGTCATCCAGAGCATTGGGGCCGACTTGATCCCCAACACAGCGAGTGCGGCGGAGTACGCGGCTCTCGACTTTTTCTCCCGCGACTATCCGCCCAGCCCGGCTGCCAGTCCGGCAGATGCGCCTGATCCGATTATAATTCCCGAAGATTACCAGGTGGATATCAGCAACGTCCCTGTCACCCTTTGGAATGGCACGACCGGGGACAGCGAGGAACTGGATCTGTCTTTCTGTCTTCGTTTGACCTACCCCGACCCGGACTCCGGGGTGGCTGCGGGGGAGCTATCGGTGAGCACGGTTGAGGCAGCGGGCGCTTTTGTCGGCGTCATTCCGGCCTTTTCAAGCATGACCGTCAACGTCACCTTCGCCGATCCACCGCCCGTCACATCGGGTTTGCGACAGTGGCAGCTCATCCTGGCTACGGCTGGTGTTTGCAGTGCAACCGGCGAGCCCTTTAACGGTCATACCCCACAACTTGTGACGCTCTTACCCCGTTCAGGTTTACCTGGCCTCACCTGGACCGCTGGTGTGGAACCGCCAACCGGCGGAGAAGGCGAAGGAGAAGGTGAGGGCGAAGGCGATGCGGGCGGTGATGGTACAGGTGAAGGTGATACGGGTGGAGGCGATACAGGCGGCGGTGACACGGGTGGGGGCGATACCGGTGGGGGTGATACGGGTGGCGGGGCTATTTGATGGGGCACGCTGCGTCGAAAGATAGGAGGCATTGGTGGCCAAAATAAGCAAATTTCTGCCGACCGTTACGAGTGGGCCCGTTTTGATCTTTGAGAGCGACGGTTTTCGTTTGCGTGGCGCCCTTTTGAAGCCGCGCCGTGGCACGCCTGAGCTGATTGGGCCCTTTACCTCCCGCTCGGCCGATCCCAGCAATGCCATTTCCGAGATTCTACGCCAGCTCAAAGGGCAGGTGGCGCGCTTGCCAAAAAGCGTCGCCTTGGTATCGGCGAGTGCGGTGGCTTCCATCGTCGACTTGCCGGTGACACCGGATAAGCCCCGGCCGAAAGCCCAAATGCGTGAGATGGTCCGCTGGGAATTGGAGCCCCAGTTCGCGCAGCAAAATGAGGTCTGGATGATCGGCGCTATCATGGAGGGTCGCGGCCTGCTGACGCGCGATCAACGTCATGAGATCGCCGTTGATCTGGAGACCAGTTCGGCTGGGGGCAAGCGTGTCATCCGTTTCGGCGAAAT
>JBCCHN010000168.1:0-10225 GCA_039028695.1 Pseudomonadota bacterium | reverse complement strand
GGGTTGATAATGGCGAGCGCGGAAAGAAAAAGGACCGCGAAAGCCAAAATGGTGTAAACAGCGCTTGTGGCGCTCCCCTCCCGACGAACCAATACCTTAGTTCCAATCACGTCGATCTCCCTTTTATCTCAGCGCCTGACCGCCCGGCCGGCACGCCACCGAAGCGGCAAAACTGTTATCCTGCAACGGTCGATCTGGGACCAGACGTCGAGTCTGTCAAGCACAGCTCCCCAGGTTGTGACCCAAAACGGACTTCAGCCCGCCAACTCAAGGCGCCATGGCCCTTCATCCACGCAAAACCCAAACCGCAATAACACCGATAACCGCACAAGCTAGTCCAAGGTTGCGCAGGCTTTCCGGCGGCATTTGCTCCATCATAACCAGGACCTGCTTGAGACGATGGGGAAAGAGGGCCAAAAAGGCCCCCTCAATCACCAAAACCAAAGCCAAAGCGGTCAATAAATCAAGCATTTCCGCCCGACCTACGCTTTACTTGCCGGTCCCGACGGCCCCTTGTGCTGGCACGAAGGGGCCTTATTGTCGCTTTCCTCCATATCCGCCGAAAAGGCTTTACTCCGATGTCTCAGAGCGATCGCCGGTATTTGGCTCAATTTGATCGAAAAAGCTGAAGAATTCACTATCAGGCGACAAAACCATAAAGGTGCTATCGTCCGCCAGCGAGGCGTCATAGGCCTGCATCGAGCGGTAAAAGTTAAAGAAATCAGCATCTTGACCAAAGGCATCGTTCAGAATTGATGTCCTGGCACCTTCGCCCTGACCGCGAAGAATTTCTGCTTCCCGCTTGGCTTCGGCTCGAATGACCGTTGCTTCCCGGTCCGCCGAGGCCTTGATCCGCTGCGCCTGCTCAAAGCCTTGCGCCCGGAATTCGGCCGCTTCGCGTTCACGTTCAGACTTCATGCGGGCGTAGACCGCTTGACTGGTTTCATCCGGCAGATCGGCCCGGCGGATCCGCACATCGACAATCTCAATGCCAAAACGTTGTGCCTGTCGGTTAACGTTTTGTGCGATTTTATCCAGGATCTCGCCCCGTTCTTCGGACAGCAAAGAAGCTAAGGTAGTGTTACCTAAAGCCTCACGCAGCGAGGCGTTGATGATGCCACCCAAGCGCTGCCGGGCCGTGGCCTCGGTCCGCACCGTACGGAAGAACTGCAGCGGATCTTGGATCCGGTAGCGCGCGAAAGCATCCACCAACAGCCGTTTTTGATCCGATAGCAGCATGCTTTCCACGGGCGGATCCAAATTCAGCACCCGTTTCTCATATTCCAGCACGTCTTGGATAAAGGGCAACTTGGCATAGAGGCCCGGTTCGGCGATGACCCTTTTTGGATCGCCGAACTGCATAACGATAACCTGCTTGGTCTGATAGACAGTGAACAGGGCGGCCGACGCGATTACGCCGACGACGATCACCGCAATACCGAGGATAAGAAGCCAATTGCGTTTCATGTCCTTGCCCCCTACTTGCTGTCCGATGAGCGATTTCTCAGCTCATTCAGTGGAAGGTAGGGCACAGCCCCCTGGGTTCTACTATCCATGATCACCTTATCGGTACGGCCCAGCACACCCTGCAAAGTTTCCAAATACATGCGACGCCGCGCCACATCGGGATTTTCCTTATAGGCGTTGTAGACCGACAAGAAGCGCTCGGCCTCACCTTCCGCTTCGTTTTCCAAACGTTCCTTGTAAGCTTGAGCGCCTTGGATCTGTCGCTGGGCCTCACCACGTGCACGAGGCAAGATGTCGTTGCGGTATGCATCCGCTTCGTTACGAGCCCGGTCCCGATCCTGCAAAGCACGCTGCACATCCGTGAAGGCATCAATGACGGCTGCCGGGGGTTGCACATCCTGGAGCACCAGGTCTGTAATCTCGATGCCGGCCTCATACTCGTTCAAAATATTCTGAAGTAAGCTTCGAGTATCCGTTTCCACGGTCCCTCGGGCTTCGGTCAGAGCCGGTTGAATGTCCGTGCGGCCGATAATCTCACGCATGGCACTTTCCGCAGCGATTTTCACCGTCGCTTCCGGATCCCGAATATTAAAGAGGTATTGGCCCGCGTCCGAGATTTTCCACAGGACTGAAAAATCAATATCGATGATGTTTTGATCACCCGTCAGCATAAGGCTTTCTTCAGGGATATCACGCCGCTGGGTTCGGTTGCCCGAGGCGCTGCCTTGAAAGCCGACATCGATCTGGTGCACGTCCGTGACGCCGGGAGTGACCACCGTCTCGATGGGATAAGGCAGGTGCCAATTGAGGCCGGGCTGAGTGGTATCGACCCACTTGCCAAACCGCAGCACGACACCTTCCTGGTTACTTTGAACCCGATAGAGGCCCGTGAAGCCCCAACCGATCAGCAATATCAGCAATATAACCAACAGGCCCTTGCCGCTGATTCCGCCACCGCCGCCGCCACGGCCGCCGCCCAGGGCATTTTTGACCCGGTCTTGGCCCTTGCGGATCAAATCCTCAATGTCAGGCGGGCGAGGACCGCCGCCGCCACCGCTGCCGCCCCCACCCGAGCCACCGCTACCGCCGCCGCTGCCCCAAGGGCCGCCGCCACCGCCAGAACCATCACCAGAGCCGCCGCCCCAAGGGCCGCCGCCGCCACCTTTATTTTCCCAAGGCATTTATGATTTTCCCGAAAAGATTATTCGCTTGATCGCATCCCAATCGCTCGTTCGGCACTCGCCCACCCAGCCTAAGGGCCCGGGAGGCCGAGACTGCAGCCCTTTTTCGAGCTGACAACCGCTTTCACGCGCCTTATATCACGTGGGTCAAATAGTGCCAGCAAGGATTGACCGCCTACAGGTATGGATAATGATCCTTAATCTGAGATTTTCAAGGACGAGGCCCACAGCATGACCCCAGTGACCGAGCAACAAATTCTCGACGCGCTCGGCAAAATAGTCGAACCGGAAAAGAAGCAGAGCATTGTGGAATTGGGGATGGTCACCGGACTGGTGATCAAAGACGGCAATGTGGGTTTTGCCATCGAAGTTGACCCGGCCAAAGGGGACCGGGCCGAGCCCTTGCGCAAAGCGGCAGAGGAAGCGGTCTATGCCCTATCGGGTGTAACCTCGGTCACCGCCGTGCTGACCGCGGAACGCCAAGCTCCGGCGCAGACCACCCCGCAGGCGCCTCAGGCCGCACCACCGCCGAACCAAGAGCAGAGTGCAAAACCCAACATTCCCGGGATCAAGGCGATTATCGCCGTCGCCTCGGGCAAAGGCGGCGTGGGCAAATCAACAACAGCGACCAATTTGGCCCTGGCATTACAACAGTTGGGGCTCGCCGTCGGTCTGATGGATGCGGATATCTACGGACCCTCACAACCACGCATGCTGGGAATCAGCGGCCGCCCCACCTCGCCGGACGGCAAAACCCTGCTGCCCATGGAAAACTATGGCGTCAAATGCATGTCCATGGGCTTCCTGGTCGCCGAGGACACACCGATGATTTGGCGTGGTCCCATGGTCCAGTCGGCGCTGCAGCAGATGCTGAGAGACGTGGCTTGGGGCGAATTGGATGTTTTGGTGGTGGATATGCCACCAGGCACCGGGGACGCCCAGCTCACCATGGCGCAACAGGTCCCCCTAACCGGCGCCGTAATCGTCTCAACCCCTCAGGATATTGCCCTATTGGATGCCCGCAAGGGCCTGAATATGTTCCGAAAGGTGGACGTGCCGGTAATGGGCATCGTTGAAAACATGAGCATCTTTATCTGCCCTAACTGCGGTCACGGCACGGAGATCTTCGGCCACGGCGGCGCCCGGCAGGAGGCCGAACGCTTGGGGGTGGATTTTCTGGGCGAAGTGCCCTTGCATATTGATATCCGCACCACCTCGGACGAAGGCCGACCCATCGTGGTCAGCCAAGCGGACGGACCGCATGGCGTGGCCTACCGCTCCATTGCCGCGAAAGTGAAGGCAAAACTGTCCGGCGACGACGGAGCCGGGCGGGCCGCTCCCCGCATCGTGATTCAGTGAGCCAATGCCCCTCTATCCCATGCGGCCGGTAAAGGGCTTTCCGGTCCAAAGGGTAATAAGGTGGGCCAGCATGAGGACCACCACCAAAATGGCCAGATATTGGATCGCCAAATAGGGAATCACACGGGGCTTGCCCGGTTCGGTCGGGCGCCGCGAGATTATGTTGGCGAGAAGGCCCAATACTAGGGCCGCCGCCAACACACTCAAGGTAACCGTTAGAGTCATTGTTAGGTCTAAGACTCGGGGCGTCGGTCCAAGCGGACAAAGCTCATGGCCGTTCCATTTTGGTCGTTTACGGACTCTCGCGACACTTCCCGCCAAACATTTGATGGCAAGGGCGGGAACAGGGTATCGCCCTCCGGCTTCAGGTGGACCTCGGTCACATAGAGGCGATCGGCCAAGGGCAGAGACTCCCGATAGATCTGTGCGCCGCCGATCACCATGATTTCGCTTGCCCCCTGTGCCGCGGCAAATTGACGCGCGGCTTGCAAGGCCGATCTCACATCATGAACCACCTGCACATCGCCATGGCCCTGGTATGCCGGGTCCCGCGTCACCACGATGTTGGGGCGACCCGGTAGGGGCTTACCAATTGAGTCATGAGTCTTACGCCCCATGATCAGGGGCTTGCCCAGGGTTTGCCGCTTGAAAAATTTTAGGTCGTCGGTCAGGTGCCAGGGCAGGCCGTTGTCCCGACCGATCACCCGGTTATCGGCCATGGCTACGATCAAGCAAAGGGGAACGTCGCTCATACGGATACCGTCGCCGGGATGTGCGGGTAGGCCTGATAGTCCACCAGCTGAAAATCATCGAAGGTGAAGGCAAAGAGATCCTTCACCTCGGGGTTCAAGATCATCTTGGGAAGCGGCAGAGGTTCGCGGCAAAGCTGTTCCTCGGCCTGACTCAAGTGATTTCGATAAAGATGGGCGTCTCCAAAGGTATGGATGAATTCGCCGGGCTTCAGGCCGCTGACCTGGGCCACCATCAAGGTCAGCAAGGCGTAAGAGGCGATGTTAAAGGGAACCCCCAGAAAGATGTCCGCCGAACGCTGGTAAAGCTGACAGGAGAGCTTGCCCTCGGACACATAAAACTGAAAAAGGCAATGACAGGGTGGCAGGGCCATCTTGTCTACATCGGCCACGTTCCAGGCACAGACCAGCAGACGGCGGGAATCCGGGGTCTCGCGGATTTGGCGCAAAAGCTGAGAGATCTGATCGACCGAGCCGCCGTCCGGCGTGGGCCAGGACCGCCACTGAACGCCATAAACCGGACCAAGCTCGCCGGTCTCATCGGCCCATTCATCCCAAATCCGCACCCCGTTTTCTTTTAGATAGGCAATATTGCTGTCGCCTTTCAGGAACCACAAGAGCTCGTGGATAATAGATTTCACATGCAGCTTCTTAGTGGTGACGAGGGGGAATCCTTGGCTGAGGTCGAAGCGCATCTGATGCCCGAAAACGCTCAAGGTACCCGTTCCGGTGCGATCCCCCTTTGCAACGCCGGTCTCGCGCACCCTTTCCATCAATTCGAGATACTGCTTCAAAATTTGGTTACCTTTGTCCCAAATCGCCAAGCCTGGAGTCGTCTCCAGCTTAGCACGGCACCGCCCTCGGAGGGTAAGGTGAAATCTTACAAACCCGGCCTTTCCCAAGCCTATTTGTAGTTAATTCATTTTTCAGCCGATCCAATCGGTAACTTTATGCCAGGAAGTCTTCCACCATTAAGATCTTTTGCTTATATTGGAAGGGCTGGGCAACCAGCTACAGCGCTAAACGGGCTTATGGAATAAGCACAGCGGACCCGGGGGCAGTACCCGGCGCCTCCACCAAAACCTCCGAACTCGTTCCATTGGAAGTCGGACAGATGGGGGCGAAACAGGATCGACGCGTGTAGTAAAGATAAGATCGGCGCTCGGCATGGTACCGCCGTTATCGGGCCAATACTATAGTTGCGAACGACAACTACAGTGAGGCACGCCTCGCCGCTTAATAGCGGTCGGGTTAGCCGACTTAAGCCCTGGGCCTTCACACGTTCAGGCGGGGTTTTGGTGTGAACCTGGCAACAGAATTATGCCACGAGCGGGCCTTCGGGCCCGCTCGACAAAAACGCAATAAAAGTCAACATGACGCAAAAGTAAGTTGACGCCGAAAAAGATGATAGCCGAAGAATAGGGGTCTTTGGAGAAGCGGGATCGGAATGGCGGGTTTTGTCAGCCATCCGAAAAGGGGCCGCAACAAGGCCAGACATTAGCTTGGAGAGATGAATCTCATATGGCGATAGAAGAGATGAGATACGACCAAATGGTCGAAGACGCGCTACGCAGTGTCGTTCGACGTTCCCTCACCATCGCCGCCGAGCAAGGCTTGCCCGGAGAGCACCATTTCTACATTACCTTTAAGACCGAACACCCGCAGGTGGACATCCCCGAGGAATTGTCCAAACGCTATCCAAGTGAGATGACGATCGTCCTGCAAAACCAATTTTGGGACCTTGAGGTTTATTCTGATCGATTTGAGGTTAAGCTGAGTTTTTCGGGCGTCCCCCATCAGCTGAAAATTGCCTTCGGTTCGGTGATCGCCTTTGCCGATCCGTCGGTCCGTTTTGGATTGCAATTCGACGTCTCTGATGGGTCCGGTTCGGAGGAGGTCGGCGAGGATAAAGTGGTCGCTCCCTCGGCGCCGAAGAAGAAGGTAGAAAAAACCGGGCCGGCAAGGTCGGAGAAGGAAACGGCAGAGGACGCCGCCAAGAAGGTGGTTACCCTGGATTCTTTTCGCAAAAAGTAAGGCGTAACGGAACCCCTAGGTGAGCAAGGGGCCTTAATTACCAAAATTGAGCGTTATTGGCGCAAGTCCTTTTACACGCTTTCGGCGGCCTTTTTGCACCCTGCCTGTTTATAACTTACCTGTTTATGCCTGACCTCTTTACGCCTTACTGGCCAGTTTGGCGGGTGACCAAGGGCGGATGGTCTTTTCGGCCGGCTTCGGAGCTCCCATCAGACCACTTTTGCGGCGCAAGATGCCCAAAAACTCGTCATAGCGGCGCTTCAATTCCCGGCGTTCCTCGGGACTCATTTTGTGCTCCGGAATCTGGCTGAGGTCGCGCTGTGATAAATCGCTCATCTCAGGTCCTCCCAATTTGAATTTCAATATGCCCCGTATTGAGGCAAATATAGAATTGGCGATCCTGCGCCTAATCATTCCATGTAGGTCTTAAGAGATCGTTAGCTATAGCTGATAATGCGCTACTGACATTATTCAGTGCCTTGATCAGCTTAGGATGATCGTCAAGAATTCATCCGTTAGGAGATGGAAATGGATCAGGCCACGATCAAGGAAGGCGGCTGCCAATGCGGTGCCGTGCGATATCGGTTTATCGGCAAGCCGGTCGTTACCTACCTTTGCCATTGCCAGGAGTGCCAAAAGCAATCCGCCAGTGCCTTTGGCATATCAGTCCAGGTGCGGCGCAAGAACTTCGAAATTACCATGGGAACGCCCAAATTCTGGCAACGGTTGGCTTCCAGCGGAAGGGGCGTGCTCTGCGCCTTTTGCCCCGATTGTGGAAGCCGGCTGTACCATGCTTCCAACCACGAATCAGAAAACGTGAGTATCAAGGGCGGCTCTTTAGACGATGTCTCGGACCTAAAGCCCCTGGGCCACCTTTGGACCCGCAGCGCCCAGCCCTGGGTGAAAATCGACCGGGGCGGCACCGCCTTTGCCTTTGAAACCGAGCCCGAGGACTTTGACGAACAGCTGGCCCATTGGGCTCAAGTCTGACCTGGATGATCTGTGGCGAGATGTTTCGCGCCTTGCGGGCTCGGCACAGCGGTTTGCTTTTTGTCGCGGGCAGAAAAAAGCTCGTAGAATACGGGAATGACAAAAAGCGTTAGGCACAGTGTCGCCGACAAACCGCCAATGATCACGGTCCCGATGGCAAAGCGGCTTTCCGCGCCCGCGCCACTGGCCATGACCAACGGGATGGCGCCCAGTAAGGTGGACAGGAGAGTCATGACGATGGGACGTAAGCGGCGCTGGGCCGCCTGAAGGGCCGCCTCTCTTGTCCCCAAACCCTGGGCCTGTAATTGATTGGCGTAATCGACGATCAAAATGCCGTTCTTGGCCATCAGCCCAATCAGTAAGATCAGCCCAATTTGGCTAAAGATATTGAGGGAAGTCCCAGTCAGCCAAAGAGCCAGCAAAGCGCCCGAGACGGCCAAGGGAACGGTCAATAGGATCACAAAAGGTTGGCGAAAGGATTCGAATTGTGCCGCAAGCACAAGATAAACCACCAAGATTGCGAGTGCTACGCTGGCAAAAATAGCGCCCGCTGAATCTGTGAACTCCTTTGATAAGCCACTGTAGGCCAAACGGGCTTCATCCGGCAGAGTTTCCTGCGCCGCCTGGGTTGCAAAGGCGATCGCCGCACCCAAATCGTATCCGTCGGCAAGGGCCGCCGATAAGGTGATGCTCGGCAAACGCTCGTAGCGGCGTAAATCGGCGGCCGAGGCGCCCTCGTTAACCGATACCAAGGCGTCTAACGGAACCAGCTGTCCGGAGGTATCCGATTTCAAATAAATCGAGGTTAAATCGTGCGGATTGCGCCGATCTCCTTCGTCACTTTGGACAATGACGTCATATTCCCGGCCCCGATCAACAAAGGTCGTCACTTTTTGCGAGGCAATCATGCTCTGCAAGGTCCGCCCAATCGCCTCGACGGACACGCCAAGATCATCGGCGCGCAAACGATCAACCTCGACCTTGAATTCGGGTTGGTTCTCTTCGTAGTCGACCTCAATATTGAGCAGATTAGGATTTTGCTCCAATACCGGGATCAGCGAATCGGCCCAGCTCTTGACCTCTTGATGGTCATATCCGCCGATGACAAGTTGCAAGGGCTGGCGGCTGCCCCGCAAGCCCAAGCCCGCCGGCAAAACAGGGAAGGCGCGGGCTCCGGTCACCTGGGACAAGGGCTCGATCAACGCCCCGGCGATTTCAGCGGAAGAGCGGTCCCGCTCATCCCAGTCGGCCAGGGAGACGACGGCAAAGCCACGATGAGAGTTGCCCCGAAATCCGCTCATGCTGCGCACCACTTCTGCCTCACCGGAGTCCAGGAGGGGCTGGAGCCGGTGCTCAACGTCACGCATTTCCCCATTCGTGTAATCGAAATTTGCGCCTTGTGGGCCCGTGAGACTGACGAAAAAGACACCCCGATCCTCCAGGGTCGTCAGCTCTTTGGGCAATTTATTATAGAGCCCCATCGCCGCAACGCCCAAGGCGACAGTCAAGAGAACAACCAACCAGGGGGCTTGAATGACCTTTGAAAGGCCGGCGGCATAGCAGGCCTCCAATCGTGCAAAGGCGCGGTCGGCCCCGCCTGTTAGGCGGTTGGGGCGGTCCCCTGCTTGCAGCAACTTTGAAGCCAGCATGGGGCAGAGGGTCAAGGCAACGAAAGTTGACACAACAACGATCAGCGCCATGACAATGCCGAATTCAGCAAACAGTAGGCCGATTTTGCCTTCCATTAATGAGACAGGGACAAAAACGGAAATCAGGGTCAATGAGGTTGCGATAACGGCGAAAAAGACCTGCTTGGTGCCGACGATACTCGCTGCGGCTGCTGTCGCACCGCGCGCCATGTGATGTTGAATATTCTCGAGAATGACGATCGCATCGTCGACCAGAATGCCGACGGCCAAGACCAGAGCGAGCAAACTTAGGGTGTTAATGGAGAATCCGAACAGATAAATGCCCAAGAAAGTGCCGATCAATGCCACCGGGATGGTGACGGCCGGCACGATTAAAGCCCGACCGGAGCCGAGGAAGAGAAAGATGACCGCAACAACAATGAGAATCGTTATGCCGAGCGTTTTGACCACCTCTTGGATTGAGGCTTGCACAAAATTGGCTTCGTCAAAGGCCACCAAGATTTCCATTCCGGGCGGCAGATTGTTCGCAAGCTCAGCAATCTCCTGGCGCACCTGATTCGAAATGGCAACTGTATTGGCTTGGGACTGGCGCAAGATGCTTAGGCCAACGGAAGTGACACCATTTGTCCGCAACTCGGTCTGATCGTCCTCTACGCCAAGGCTTACCCGCGCCACATCCTCAAGTCGGACAGGGCCGCCTTCAAGTTCCTTAACGACCACGCGCGCAAAGTCTGCCGCGTCATTGAGCCGAGCATCGGCCCGCACGGTAAATTGACGGTCCGATGTGCGCAGTTCC
>JBCCHN010000167.1:0-10256 GCA_039028695.1 Pseudomonadota bacterium | reverse complement strand
CTCGACCGCGGCGCTGTCCGTCACCAAGCGCCCGGCTTCCGAGGCCAGACCGGCCAATTCATCGGAAAGCTCACGGGCTTTGTCGGCGAGACCTGTCGCCTTATCGGAAAACTCTACATACGACATTATTCCGACCCCTCATTCTCAGGCCCCTTAGGCTCCGACTGTTCGGCTGCTCTTGCGCCTGCCTCTTCACCGGATTTCTCATCGGCCGCCTTTACATCTTTTTTGGCTGCCGGCTTATCAGCTGCAGGCTTTTCCAGGGCGGGATGAACAATCGATCCATCCCGGCAAATCAAGGTGCCCTTGATAATCTCATCGTCCCAGTCGATGGCCAGCGCCTTAGACTCCTTATCCACCAGGAGTTCCACAAAGGTGTAGAGATTGCGGGCATAAAGCGCCGAGGCATCCACAGCCACGCGGCTGGGCACGTTCATGTGACCGACAATGGTCACGCCGCCGTCGGTGGTAATGACCTTGCCCGCCTCGGCCATGGCGCAGTTACCGCCTGCCTCCACCGCAAGATCGACAATCACCGAGCCCGCTTTCATGGAGTGAACCATTTCCTCGGAAATGAGCTTAGGCGCCGAGCGCCCTGGGATCAGGGCCGTGGTGATGACAATATCTTGCTTGGTGATGGTCTCGGCGATGAGCTCGGCTTGCTTTTTCTGATAGGCCTCGCTCATCTGCTTGGCATAACCGCCGGCCGTCTCCGCTTGACGGAATTCCTCATCCTCGACCGCGACGAAGCTGGCGCCGAGGCTTTCCACCTGCTCCTTGGCCGCGGGGCGCACGTCAGTGGCCGAGACCACGGCTCCCAAACGCCGCGCCGTGGCGATGGCTTGCAGGCCCGCCACCCCGGCGCCCATTACCATGACTTTGGCCGGTCGGATGGTGCCAGCCGCCGTCATCATCATGGGAAAGGCCTTGCCGAAATGGGCCGCTCCGTCCAACACCGCCTTATAGCCAGCCAAGTTAGATTGGGAGGACAAAACGTCCATGGATTGGGCCCGGGTGATGCGTGGCACCATGTCCATGGCAAAGAGGGTCAAGCTCTTTTTTGCTAAGGCGGCAATATCCTTATCCGCCCGTAAGGGGTCCATCACCGCCACCACGATGGCACCCTCCTTGTAGGCTCCAGTCTCGTCTGATTTGCCACCGACGATGGGTCGCTGCACTTTCAGAACCAAATCCGCCCCGTCGACGGCGGATTTCAAGGTCTTGGCGACCGTGGCGCCCGCCGCCTCAAAATCTCCGTCCAATACGGCGGCACCAAGGCCCGCGCACTTTTCCACCGTGACCTCGGCGCCGAGTTTGACGAGTTTTTTGACGGTTTCAGGCGATGCGGCCACACGCGCTTCGTGAGGACGTCGCTCCCGTGGAATGGCAATCTTCATAAGCTTGGATGCCCCTGCTCTGCCCCTACGGCGTGATTTCTGCAAGGCACCTTTATCGTCTGAGACGTCCAATTTTTCAAGACCCGGGGCCTGAGATTCCCAGGCAATCCCTCTTGGCACCACAAGGAATCTTTATTGGCTCAGCGATCTAGCGGCTATTCCGGCAAAGGAAGATCGCAGGATTTCAAGGCGGCCGCCTGCCTTTTTTCCAGGGCCTTTATGTCAAAGCCGTCGATCAGGTCATGAAACAAGCGGTGCCAATTCACTTCGGCATTCAGGTGCATGAAGACGGACCCTAAGCCCACCGCTGCCCGATCCATCAATACGAATTCCCGCGGCGGCCGCACACCGCCAAGGCGGCGCAGTTCCTGGTGTACTTGATTGGCCACCTTGGCCCCAAAGAGCGAGCCTTCTTCTTCCAAAATACGTTGCGGCCGGTCGTCCAAAAGAGGGCCATAGAGGAACTTGGCCCAAAGGTTGAGCGCCTCCAAAAGGTCGTTACTCAGATCGGTGAAGCCCCAGGTTTTATAGGCCTCGACCATCAGCTCCTGATCATCGTTGAGCAGTCCGAAATAGAGATCGATTACGCCCTTGACGAACTTGGGCTTAAAGACTCGGATACAGCCGAAATCCAACAGACTAATCCGACCGTCATCGGCAAAACTGTAATTGCCAAGATGGGGATCGCCGTGGATCACGCCGTAAAAATAAAAGGGCACGTACCAGGCCCGGAACATGTTCAGAGCCACCTCGTTGCGCAGGGACACGTCCTGGGTCTTGGCAACAAAATCCAACAGGGGCTCGCCGTCGAGCCAGGTCATGGTGAGCAGCCGCTCGGTGCTTAGTGCGTCAAAAGACTCAGGCACCTGAACCCCTGGTTCATCCGCCAGCATGGTGCGGTAGAGTTGCATGTGCCGGGCCTCGCGGGCGTAATCCAGCTCTTCGCGCAGGCGTTCAGCCAGCTCTTTATAAATATTCGACGGGTCGATAGCCCGGTCGTAGCGGCGATAGATGCCGAACATGATTTTGAGCTGTTGCAGATCCGCCTCCACGGCGGACAGCATATCCGGATACTGCAGCTTGCAGGCCAATTCATGGCCGTCGAGTGAACGGGCCCTATGAACCTGCCCTAATGAGGCCGCGGCCGCCGCCGACCGCTCGAATGCACCAAAGCGGGACTGCCAATCCGGCCCCAATTCGCTGCGCATGCGTCGCTTTACGAAAGGCCAACCCATGGCCGGGGCGTTGGACTGGAGCTGACGCAGTTCCTCGGCATATTCCTTGGGCAAGGCATCGGGAATAGTCGCCAGAATTTGCGCCGCCTTCATCAGCGGCCCCTTAAGCCCGCCCAGAGCCGCCTTCAGGTCAGAGGAATGGGCTTCCTTATTCAAGGACATACCCAAAAATCGCGCCCCAACCACCTGAGCCGCCAAACCGCCAACCGAGGTCGTCACCTTGGCATATCGTTTGACGCGCCCCGATAGGCGCGAGCCCTCGGGCCCTAAATCCTCATCTTCCAGATCCGACTCGCTCATGTGGCTCTCTTCATTTTCCTGAACCACCATTTGGGGGCGGAAACCGCGATTGTCCAGACAGCATGATTTTCAGACAAGCAGCGATGACCGGCTGTTAGGGCCGCGCCGGGTCGAAGCCCGACAGATCGGCGCGGGGATCTCTTGTGGCCACCAGATCGGCGATAATGCGACCAGTCACAGGGCCTTGGGTCATGCCATAGTGACCATGCCCAAAGGCGCAGAAAACCCGTGGATCCCGTGGCGAGGGGCCGATTACCGGCAAGCTGTCGGGCATGGAGGGGCGATAGCCCATCCAAACGCTCTGCTCCTCCAGCTCGAGGGATGGCAACATTTGTTTCAACAGAGGTGGCAGGCGGCGGATACGATCATAATTGGGCGGCGCCTTCAGGCCGCCCAGCTCTTCACCAGAGGTGACCCTCAAACCGGTTTCCATGGGCGACATGCAAAAGGATTTGTCGCAATTCAGCACCGGTCGGGTGAGGTTCTTCTCCGGCGTGGGAAACATCATATGATAGCCCCGCTCGGTTTCCAGAGGCGGCTTGACACCCACCTGCCGAGCAAAGTCCTTGGACCATGCGCCGGCCGCCAGAACCACGATCTCAGAATTCCTAGATTTCCTATCGCTCACCACACGGCAAGTCTCAGCCTTCGATTCAATCGCGGTCACGGTCTCTTGCACAATTTCCCCACCGCGCTCCACAAAGGTACGGGCAAAGGAATCTACTGCACGGAAGGGATTGACCAAGGCCAGGCAATCGGGCTGGAAGCTGGCCGCGTGAAACAAAGGCGCCAGGTTGGGCTCCAGTTGGCGAATTTCCTCGGGAGACAACACATCGACGCGCACGCCTCGGCGAGCCAAAATCTCGCGCTCCTGGGCGGCGCCATCAAAACTCTGCTTGCTTTGGTAGACTTTCAGCCAGCCCCGGGGTTTGAGCAGGTCTTCCACCCCGCAATGGCGGGTTAGGTCCCACCAGGCCTCCTCAGAAAAAGCGTTGAGGGCGGCAAGGGCCCGGGATGCTTGTTCCGTCTTGGCGGGGCGCGCCGCAAACACCAATCGCAACAGCCAAGGGGTTAACTGAGGCAGGTAACCCCAACGAATGGTCAGAGCATCCAAGGGGTCCAAAAGCATTTTGGGGATGCGCCGCACCATCTGCGAAGTAAAAACCGGACAATTTCCCGTCGACACGACTCCGCCCGCGTTGCCGAAGGACGTGGCGGTTCCCGGTTCCCGCGGATCAATAACGGTGACATGGTGCCCATCCCTCTGGAGAAAAAGGGCCGAAGACATGCCCACCACGCCCGCGCCGATTACAATTATTTTGCGCGGCGGCGTGCTTTCGACTTCCCGTTCAGGGATCACGCCGGACGTCATTCCAGACTTTCCAGCTCGTCGATGAACCGTGAGGTCAACCCCAATCCCTTGAGCCAAAAATCCGGATCGGCGGCGCTCAATTGAAAGGGCGCTAAGAGGTCCTGGTGCCGCTTGCTCCCGCCGGCCCGTAAGAGGTCTAAATACTTGCCGACAAACTCTTCTGCTGTCCCGGCACGTTGCGCCTCCTCGTAGCGGGAAAAGAGGGCATTCACCAGGCAGTCGCCAAAGGCATAGGCGTAGACGTAAAAAGGCGCGTGAATAAAGTGAGGGATATAGGCCCAAAAGTTTCGGCAGTCCCCCTCCAGACGGATGGCCGGCCCCAAACTTTCCCGTTGTGTCTCGAGCCAAATATCGCCCAAACGCTCGGTGAGAATTTCCCCGCTGCGCCGTTCACCGTGCACCTTTTCCTCAAAGCTGTACATGGCCACTTGGCGCACCACCGTGTTGAGCATGTCCTCCACCTTCGAGGCCAGCAAGACGCGTCGGCGTTTTGGGTCGCTTTCTTCAGAAAGAACGGATTGAAAAACCAGCATCTCACCAAAGACCGAGGCCGTCTCCGCCAGGGTCAAGGGCGTCTCACTCATGAGCAGGCCCTGCCCCCCTGCTAAGACTTGATGCACGCCGTGGCCCAACTCGTGGGCCAGGGTCATGAGATCACGGGTACGCCCCTGAAAGTTCACCAAGAGATAGGGATGGGCCGACGGCACGGTGGGATGGGCAAAAGCGCCCGGCGCCTTGCCCGGCCGCACCGGCGCATCGATCCAACCACGCGCGAAAAAGGCCTCACCCACACGGGCCATCTCGTCGGAAAAGGCTCCATAGGCCCCGAGCACGCGCCGCCGCGCATCCGTCCAAGGGATCAGCACCTGATCGTCATCGGGCAAGGGCGCGTTGCGGTCCCAATAAGCCAGCTGGTCTTGTCCGAGCCACTTCGCCTTCAAGGCATAATAGCGGTGGGACAAATCCGGATAGGCCTGTCGGACGGCAGTGACCAAGGCATCGACCACTTCGTCCTCGACCAGATTGGCCAGATTGCGCGAGGACACAGGCCGGGTAAAACCGCGCCAGCTATCCTCGATCTCCTTGTCCTTGGCCAAGGTATTGGTGATCAGGCCAAAAACCCGCTGATTGTCTCCCAAGACCTTGCCGAAGACCTTGGCCGCCCCTTCCCGAACCGTGGGGTCCTGGTCGGTCATGCGGTTCAAGATCATGGCCGAGGTCATCTCCTCTCCTTCAAAGGAAAAGCGCAAGGCTGCCATGGTCTCATCGAAAAGCCGGTTCCAAGCGGCCCGACCGGTCACCCCCTTTTCGTGAAAGAGCCGCTCTGCCTCCTCCGAGAGCTGGTGGGGCTTGGTCGCCCGCAAGTCGCGGAACCAGGGCCGATAACGGGCCAAGGCCCTGTCGGCGAATTTTTCCTCGAGACTCTCTTCGTCCAGGTGATTGAGCTCCAGGGTAAAGAACAGCAAATGAGAGGTAATCTCGGTGCTTTGCTCGCGGATTTCCTGAAAAAAGCGGCCGATCTCCGGATCGCTCATGTTGCCTGCATAAACCAATTGGGCGTAGCTACCCAGTCGGCCCAGACTGTCCTGAAGATTTTCATACTGTTCGACGGCCACCGCCATCTGCGCACCGGAAAGGCCCGCGAGCTTGCCCTTGTAGCTCTCTTCAATGGCCTTTGCTTGCGCCCCTGCCGCCTTTAGGTCCGCCGTGATATCCGGGGATTCCGGCGCCCTATAAAGGTCGCTTAAATCCCAAGCCGGCAACTCACCCAGTTGTTCATCCGTGACGGGTTGGGGCAAAGCTGCAGCGGTCATGGGGCGGCTCCAATTGAAAAATTAGTGATAAAACTTGATCGGAAACCTTATAGTCCGAGATAACAAAATAACCAGGACTAAAAGGAGCCAAGTCGACCCCGGCTTTCCTCAAACCCGAGTGGCTTTAACCAAAGCCCCCTAACCCCGAGTCATCGACATGACCATCGACTATAATGCCTACGCCAATCTGCCCGCCCTCTACTTCGAAAAGGCCGCGGAGAACGGATCCAGGAACTTCCTATGGGTCAAAAGGGCGGAGACCTATCATCCTATCACTTGGGAGGCTTGCACCCGTGATATTAAGGCCCTGTCCTTGGGCCTGCGTCAACTGGGCCTGGCACGGGGCGAGCGGGTCGTGGTCTTGTCCGAGAACCGGCCGGAATGGTTGATCTCCGATCTGGCCATCATGTCCGCCGGCGGCATCACGGTACCTGCCTATACGACCAACATGACCAATGATCATCTTCATGTCCTTAGCCATTCCGGCGCCGTGGGAGTTATCGTCTCCACCCGGGCATTGGCCCAACGGCTCCTGCCTGCCGCGATGCAAAGCCAGGACTGCCGCTGGATCATTGCCCTTGAAGAGTTCGAAGCCGGCCAGACCGGCGAATTACAGCTTTTCGCCTGGTCAGATGTGATCGCGAGCGGCGCCGAACAACCGGATGATGTGGAGGACTATGCCCGGGCCGCTGGACGGGATGACGTGGCCTGCTTCATCTACACCTCAGGGACAGGCGGCGTCCCCAAGGCTGTCATGTCCACCCATGGCGGTATCCTGGCCAACTGCCATGGCGCCCATCGCCTGTTGCAGGACTTTGGCTTAGGCGATGAGATTTTTCTCTCTTTTTTGCCCTTGTCCCATTCCTACGAGCATACGGCCGGGCAATTTTTCCCCATCTCCCTCTCGGCCCAGATTTATTATGCCGAATCCGTGGATCAACTGCTGAAAAACCTGGCTGAGGTGCGTCCCACGGTCATGACGGCGGTGCCCCGTCTCTATGAGTCCATGTACCAACGCCTATCTCGACAGCTGCAAAAGGAAAAGCCCTTTAAACAGCGCCTCTTTGCCAAGACCGAGGCCCTGGGCCGCAAAAAAGCCCACGAGGGCGGACGCCTAAATCTGATCGAATCCCTTCAGGACGCCGTCTTGGATCGCCTGGTGCGGAACAAAGTTCGGGCTCGTTTCGGCGGGCGGCTCAAGGCCATGGTCTCGGGAGGAGCGGCGCTCAATCCTGATATCGGCCTCTATTTCACAGCCTTGGGCTTACGCATTCTGCAGGGTTATGGCCAGACCGAGGCCTCACCCGTAATCTCGGCCAATCCCCCGGCACGCATTAAGATGGAAACGGTGGGACCCGCCCTGGACGGGGTGGAGGTGAAAATCGCCGGGGATGGTGAGATACTCGTGCGCGGCGAGTTGCTGATGAAAGGCTACTGGCAAGATGAAGAAGCCACCGACAGCACCATCGTGGACGGCTGGCTGCATACCGGTGACATCGGCGAGATGGACGGTGACGGCTACATCAAGATAACCGACCGTAAGAAGGACATCATCGTCCTTTCCGGCGGCGACAACGTTTCTCCGGCCCGGGTGGAGTCCTTTCTCACCTTGCAGACGGAAATCGAACAGGCCATGGTAATCGGCGACAAGCGGCCCCATCTGGTGGCCATCCTTGTTCCCGACAAGGATTTTTTGCGGGACTGGTGCAAGGCCAATGGCAAGTCCCACGCCCTCAGCGACTTGACCGATGACGCCGATCTGAAGGCGCTTTTGAAGGCAGCCGTCGAGCGGGTGAACGAAGACCTGCCACCCCTAGAAAAGGTCCGGCGTTTCATGATCGCGCCGGAGGGCTTTACCACCGAAAACGAAATGGCCACCCCGACCCTGAAGATCCGCCGGCATAAGATCAAAGCGGTCTATGGCGAGGCCTTGGAAGGCCTTTACGGCAAGGCTTCCTAAGGGGTGCGATAACATTTTAAGTTTGCTCCCCCCTCAAAGCGCGACAGAACACCAATCTGTTACTTCGCCGGCGCCCTAAGCCTGCTATATCGAAAAGCAAGGCTGTCGATTGAGGTTTAGCGTCACATGTCCGTTCTGTTTTCTCCCCTTACGCTACGAGGCATCACTTTTAAAAATCGCGTTGCCGTTTCGCCCATGAGCCAATATCGGGCAAAAGACGGTTACCCCAACGATTGGCACATGGTGCATCTCGGCCGCTTCGCCTTGGGTGGAGCGGGTTTGGTCTATACCGAAGCAACGGCGGTTGAAGCGGATGGCAGAAGGACCCACGGCGACCTAGGGATATGGAACGAAGCACAGGCGGCGCGCTTGAAGCCTATTGCCGATTTTATCATCCAAGAGGGAGCCGTCCCCGGCATACAGCTAGGCCACGCTGGCCGCAAGGCATCCGAACGGCGGCCTTGGCATGGCGAAACACCGGTCGATGACGAGGATTTCTCCGCGCGAGGCGAAGTGCCGTGGAACGCCATCGCACCGTCACCTCTGCCCTATGCGGAGGGATGGGCGGCGCCGTCGGAAATGTCGGAAATGGACATAGAGCGGGTCATAGAATCCTTTGGAATGGCGGCAGGACATGCAAAGAACGCCGGGTTTAAGATCATTGAGATCTACGCCGCTCATGGGTTCCTGGTGCATCAGTTCTTGTCGCCCATCGCCAATGCACGCACCGACCGGTGGGGCGGATCTGCCGAGAACCGCCAGCGCTTTGCTGTTGAAGTGGCCCGGTCTGTGCGCCGCCAATGGCCGGACGACTATCCCCTCGCCTTCCGGCTGTCGGTGACCGACTGGCTAGACGGTGGGATTGAACCGGACGACAGCATTGGTCTCGCAAAAGCCCTCAAGGCCGAGGGTGTGGACCTGATCGACTGTTCCTCGGGCGGCATCGGCGGGAAAGACAGGCCCAAACGAATGCTAATTGATCAGGGCTTTCAAACCCCTTATTCCGCGCAGGTTCGAGAACAGGCCGACATCCCAACAATGGCGGTCGGTTTCCTGTGGGATCCGAAGTTTTGCGAGGACGTCCTGCGCGCCGGTAAGGCTGATATGATCGCTCTGGCAAGAGAGATTCTAGACGACCCCAACTGGCCCTTACACGCGGCAAAAGAATTGGGTGCGGATGTCAATCATGCCCTCTGGCCGGTGGAATCAGGCTGGTGGCTGATGAAGCGGCAGCGCCTGATCGATAAGCTTCAACTCCGATAGGCAGGGAGAGTCGATTTTACTTCTTGCTAGTCCGCGTGGGTGCGCGCCTTTTGCGGGTCATAGATGGGCATGGCGACCACTTGGGCGGTGGTCTCGATGCCATCGCCGGACAGGCTCAGTATTGTTCCCGGCGCAGCGGCAGCGGGGGACACATGACCCAGCGCCAGGGACTTTCCAAGGCGATGGGAGTAACAAGGGCTGTTCACCGGCCCAACCGCCTCACCGTTGTGAGACAGGGTTTCGCCGCCGGCGACCATATCCGAGTGGTCGATGTCCAGACCCACATTGAGAATTTTCTTATGGCCCTCGGCGGCAAACAGCGCCTCGCGGCCGCGGAAGTCGCTCTTGTTTCGGCTAACTGTAAAACCAAGCCCCACTTCCCAAGGGGTGTGATCGGTGGTCATGTCATAACCATAAAACAATAGCCCCGCCTCAATCCGCACCTTGTCCAGGGAGGCGAAAGAACAGGGCATGACCCCGGCTCCCACTAGATTATCCCAGATGTCACAGATTGCATCGGCACCGGCAAAAACCTCATAGCCTCGCTCACCCGAATAGCCAGTGCGCGACAGGCGGCACGCATGCCCGAAGAGGTCCGCCGGCGCATGGTGAAAATAGTTCAGGGCTGACAGGTCGATGGAACAATGGGCATTCAAGACCTCCAAAGACTTGGGCCCTTGAACGGACAGGTCATGTAAATCGTCATTAAGGGCGCAGTCCACATTCTTTCCCACCGCCGACTCGGCCAATAACGCCATGGTGTCACCGGAGCCATGGACGATCATCCATTCATCGCCACCGTTATTGGAGACGATGGCATCGTCCGCCATGGTGCCTTGCTCGGTAAGGACCGAAAGATAGGCCGATTGTCCCGGTTCAATACGGCGTATGTCCCGCGTGGTTAGGTGGTCCAAT
>JBCCHN010000166.1:0-10257 GCA_039028695.1 Pseudomonadota bacterium | reverse complement strand
CCTTGAAAAATCTCTAGGACTTCATAGTAAGTGAAGCCTCCGTGGCTGGGCGTGCCGGTGCCCGGCGCGATGGAGGGGTCAAAACCGTCCACATCCACGGTGGCATAATAGCGCACACCGTTCGGCACCCGGTCCAAGACACCTTGGGTGCCCAGGCGGCGTACATCCCGGACCGAAAGAATATCCGATCCGGCCGCCCGGGCCGCTTCGTAGTCGGAGCGGTTCGAGGAGGAGACGTTACGGATTCCGAGCTGGGTAAAGCCAGTGACATGCTCCATTTCCGAGGCTCTGCGCAGGGGATTGCCGTGGCCGTAACGGACTCCGTGCCGTTCATCTACAAAGTCCAGGTGGGCATCGATGTGAACGATATGCACCGGCGGTTGCTCATTAAAGGCACGAATGCAGGGGATGTGAACCGAGTGGTCGCCCCCCAGGACCACGGGCAGTGCACCGGCTGCTAAAATGGCGCGAACACCGAGCTCGATGTTGTCGTGACTCTTGATGGTATCGGTGTGGATGATGTCGGCATCACCCACATCGACCATCCTGACTTTGTCCACCGGCAGATAGGTGACATCGTCTTCAAAGTCGTAGGCGCCCCCATGCCCAAAGGAAAAAAGGGTCGAGGCCTCGCGAATTGCCCGGGGGCCAAAGCGGGCACCTGGTCTATACTGCGTACCCATGTCAAAGGGCGCGCCGAGAACGGCGATGTCCGCATCTATCTCCCGCCAATCGGTACAGATCGGTTGTTTGCCAAAGCTACAATGACCCACGAACGGCAGGTTTAAGCGCCCGGATTCATAACCATGATTGGCCATTTTTGCCTCTCAGAAAGATGCCGTAGTCTTCAAGGAAGTCCAGAACCACCGATTTTGCAAGTCTATATCGGTTGGTAATCGGCTCTAAACGAAGTGAGGATTGTGCACGCTAGGATGCTTCCCGCCGTTCTCTCGGGAGCTGTGGCGGCAAATTCTGGGTGGGAATCAATCAACAGGGATGCAGCCAGAGAGGGTTACGCCTGCTGAACGACTCATTCCCAGAATGAGTCAACAGTAAAGTTACCAAGATAGAATGAGTTTTTGTTGTCACATTTCAACAAGATAGTGGTATCCTCAATAAAAAGGGCCGGAGAAAAAAGTGGCTAGTCAATGTCCTCAATGCGGCCATGTGTCGGAGCCAGAGGCAAAATTTTGTGTGTCCTGTGGCTATCGGCTTAGAAAAGATTGCAGCTCCTGCAGCGCTGTGATCGAGGCGACGGCGCGCTTTTGTTCCAGTTGTGGCGCCGAGCAATTTCAGGAGCAGAGCCCGGCGCCCGCGGCTCCCGTCGAAGTCCCCAAATCAAGTGCCGAATATCGCCAGGTAACGGTGATGTTTCTGGACATGGTGGGGTCAACCGCCTTGGCGGGCAGGTTTGATCCGGAAGACTGGCACGAGCTGATCTTGGCGTTTCAGGGAAGCTGCGTGGCGGAAATTGAGCGCTTCGGCGGTCAGGTCGCCTGTTACATGGGTGACGGCATGATGGTCTATTTCGGCTATCCCATTGCCCAGGAAGATGCGCCTGAACGGGCCGGCCTTGCTGGGCTTGCCATCCTATCGGGCTTGGAAGGACTCAACCAACGCTTCGAGCTGAGCGGTGAAACGGAACTCAAGATACGCATTGGCATCCATGTGGGTCAGGTGGTCGCTTCGGAAATGGGCGCCGGTGCCACGCGGGAAGCCCTTGGCGTGGTGGGCGTTACGCCAAGTATGGCCGCCCGTCTAGAAAGTGCTGCACCGACCAATGGTATTTTGGTCAGTGAGGCTTTTAAAAAACGTGTGGCCCAAGCTTTTGACTTTTCAGCCTTGGGTCCGAGGAACCTAAAGGGAATTGGCGATGACCTGCAGGTCTTTGAGCTTACCGGCCGCAAGGTCGATTCCGATGTTTTTGAGGCTTCGGACCGGGCCGAAGACCTAACCGGGCGCCTGCCGGAAATCGGGTCATTGCTCTCCTTTTGGCAGGAAGTGGGCGAGAAGCGGCGCATGGGGTTGGCCAGCATCGAGGGCGAACCCGGTGTAGGCAAATCGGGCCTGTTTCAACTCTTCCGGTCTCACGCGCAAATCCCTGCAGAGAACCTTTCGGTTTTTAGCTGCTCGCGCTTTGCCAGCGATACGCCCCTGGCGCCACTTTTTGATCGCTTGTCCAGCAAGTTTGGCCTGGATGCGGACGATGCTTTGCAAGACATCGAAGCAAAAGTGATCGAAAGCCTTGGCGAAACTTTCATCGATAGTCGCGATAATCTGGACGCTTTGGTCACATTCCTCGCTTCCGGCGCACAGGATAAGGCGTCGGTTCATGAGTCTGATAGTGGCGACGGAAAAGCACTTCGGCTCGATCTTTTTCGTGCCTTTACCCAAATTCTAAACGAAGGGCCTGCACCCCAGCTTGTAATCCTCGAAGACGCACACTGGGCCGATCCCTCAACCATCGAGTTTTTTGATAAGTTAATCCGTCAAGGAGCGAATCGGGCAATAATGATTTTGGTCCTGAGCCGGCCCCGGACGGTCTACCCCTGGCGCAGCTTGGTGCAGGTGGACATTAAGTTGTCCGGCCTTCCCGCCGGAGAATGCGAAAAGGTCGTGCGGCGTTTATGCGGTGGGCTCGCCGTCGAAGGTGCCTTAATGGAACGGATCCTCGAAATTACCGATGGCATCCCCTTGTTCGTCAAGGAATTTACCAAGGCCATGTTGGAAAGCGGCCAGATCATCGAAAGGCGGGGGCGGATGGGTTTTGCCGATGAGGTGGTCGACCTAAGCGCGCCGGGAAGCTTGCTGGACCTTCTGACCGTTCGACTGGATCGACTAGGGTCCGCCCGCGATGTTGCCCAAACGGCCGCGGTGGTTGGACGGGATTTTTCCCAGGCACCCCTGGAATACATGTCGAATCGATCTTCGGATGACATCTCAGAATGCTTGTCCACCTTGATACACCACGAGATGATTGGCCGCGTCGCTGGGGCGCAGGGCGAGAAATATCAATTTAGCCACGCGCTTTTTCAAAAGGTCGCCTATGACAGTCTGTTGCGAAAAGACCGTCAAAGGCTGCACAAGGCCTATCTGGATTGGCTCGATCACAATCCGGTCGCGAAGATGTCCCTACGGCCGGAGCAGCTGGCCTACCACTGCGAGCTGGCGGGTCGTCGCCAGGATGCCATCTCGCTCTGGATCGCGGCCGGTGAAGCGGCCACCAGCACCTCCGCGTCTCAAGAGGCTGTACACCATTTCGAGGCTGGCCTGCGCTTGATCAGGCTTGAGCCTGAAACCAGCGAAAACCGCACAATTCTTTTGCGTCTTCTGGTCCTTTTAGGGGGCGCCCAATTGATGAGCAAGGGGCCCGGCGCACCCGAGACCCGAGCCAGCTATGCGGAGGCCCTTAAGCTCTGTGAAGAGCTGCCCGAAACGCCCTGGCACTTCCCGGCCTATTGGGGCTGGTGGCGGATTTCCGAGAATTTTTCCATCATGCTCGAGCAATCCCGTCGCCTTTTGAAGGTTGCAGAGACCATGCGAGAGCCAGAATTTCACCTTCAAGCCCATCATTGCCATTGGGTTAATGCCTTTCTCGTCGGGGAACATGATAGTTGTCTGACCCATGCGAATAAGGGACTTGAAATTTATCATCAAGGCGACTTTGCCGAGATGGGGTCGATGTATGGGGGACATGACCCCAAGGTTTGTGGCCTGGGCGAGCAAGCCCTTTCCCTATGGGTGATGGGCCGGGCTGATGAATCTCTTGTTGCGATGGCCGATTGCCGCGCCTGGGCCGAAGAACTCGGGCATTTGGGAAGCTGGTTGCATGCCCTGGATATCGAGCTCATGCTCCATCACTATCGCCGAGATGTGGAAACGGTTGCTGGCCTAGCCGTTCAGGTCCGTGACATGGGTTTGAAGAACGAGCTGGATGATTATCTCGCCAAGGCCGATATTTTTGAAGGCTGGTGTGTGGTCGAGCGAGGCAATCTGGAAGACGGTGGCGCCCAATTGGAGAACGGCCTGGCAGCCATGCGTCAAGTGGGAACACGCGAAGACTTCCCGGTTTACTTTGCCATGGTTGCCGAATTGCGTATGAAAAAGGGTGCCCATGTCCGGGCCGGAGAGTTGTTAAAAGAGGGCTTGCGAATTATCGAGGAGGAAGGTGTCACCTATTGGGCGTCCGAGATCTATCGTTTGCTTGCCCAATGTCATCTCGACATGAGTTTCACCGAACCAGCAATGCCTCAAAGCAATGCGCTCAAGCAGGAAGTGGAAACGTTGTTAACAACGGCCATTGATCTGGCGCGGGCTCAACGGGCGTTTTCTTTGGAGCTTCGCGCCAGTCTTTCCATGGCCCGTTACCATGCGCAAGTCGGTGAGACGGCGGCCGGCCATGCCCTCTTGCGGCAAGCCCTGGAAAAGGTGCAACAAGGATGGGATACCCGCGATCTCTTGGACGCGTCAGCAGCACTGGATTCGTTGCGCCGGCGGGTCAACGGGGACGTCAATGAACTTACCTGAAGCGCTGCTCTCCCGCCGCACCCCCAAGAGCTATCGAACCGGAACCCATCGGGCGGTTGACCCAAATAAAACACTTGCCAGAATTCAACCCCTCTTGCCGGTCTTCGGCATCACCCGTTTGGCCAATATCACCGGCCTGGATTCCATCGGTATCCCGGTCTATATGTCGTGCCGGCCCAATTCCAGATCTTTGGCAGTGTTTCAGGGCAAGGGCTTGGACAACGCTTCTGCCAAGGTCTCAGCCGCAATGGAGGCTATCGAGACCTACCATGCAGAGACCATGGACCACCCTTTAAAATTCCTTAGTTATGAGGACCTTCGGTATGGGCATCTGGCCGTTGATGTGGAGCGTTTGCCCTTTTCCCAACAGAGCACTTATGACCCACTGGCGCCGATCCTTTGGATCGAGGGGATGGACTACCTATGCGGCCAGTCCAAGTGGCTACCCTTCGAACTGGTCCATAGCAACTACACCCTGCCGGCCTTGACCGGCAGCGGCGCTTTTGTAGCCAATACGAACGGGCTCGCGTCGGGCAATTGCATGGCTGAGGCGCTGTGCCATGCCCTCTACGAAGTGATCGAGCGGGACGCGGTGACCTTGTGGAAGTTTTCCGAACCGGACCTTCAGGATGAGGGAGTCATTGACCTGGACGGGGTGAGCGACCCGGCGTGTCAGGCTTTGCTGGAAAAATTCGAGCAGGCGCAAATTGACGTGGTGGTGTGGGATGTGACATCGGATGTGGGACTACCCTGTTTTTTGTGCTTGGCCGCTGGGGCATCTCTCGCTAACGGGGTGCCGGAGTTCGGAGCCGGCTGTCATTCCAACGCGTCGGTGGCGCTCTGTCGGGCTCTGAGCGAGGCGGCCCAGGCCCGCACTACGTATATTGCTGGTGCACGCGACGACATTACCGCTCCCAACTATAGCCAGGCGGCCAAGAAGGAACGCTTCGATCAGGCTCGCGAGACCATCCAGGCCGCCGCGCCCCGGCGAGACTTCGCGATGGTGCCGGACAGTTTTCAGGAGACTTTCGAAGAAGAGCTTCAAGCAATCTTAGCGGCCTTGACCCACGTGGGTGTGACCGAGGTGCTGGCGGTGGACCTGACAAGGCCAGGCTTGAATATCCCCGTTGTGCGAGCGGTGGTTCCCGGTTTGGAAACGGCCTTTGAGTCGCCGGAGTCGGACTACGTCCCTGGTGAGCGGGCGATGGAAATTTTGCAGCGGCGCGACGATGATGCCATATGCGAGGACCGTTCGTGACCCGTTGTATCTTCTTGGGGCCAAGCTTGCCCATTGCGCAGGCCCGCGCGATCTGTGATGGGGTTTATCTGCCGCCGGCGCGTCAAGGCGATATCCTTTTGGCCCTGCGCGATCATCAACCCCATGCCATCGCTTTAATTGACGGCTTCTTTGAACAGGTGCCGGCCGTATGGCACAAGGAAATTCTCTGGGCACTGCGGCAGGGCGTCGTCGTGGTCGGCGGCTCCAGCATGGGAGCCCTTCGAGCGGCTGAGCTCAGCCAATTCGGCATGGTCGGCGTGGGGAAGATTTTTGAGGCCTATCGAAGTGGCTGTTTCCCTCCCTTTGACCATGAGCTTTTCGAGGACGACGACGAAGTTGCTGTTGTCCATGGCCCCCAAGAGACCAACTACGCCGGTACGGTGGCGATGGTGGACATTCGCACTAGCCTGGCTGCTGCGGAAAACCAAGGGGTGATCACCACTGCGTGCCGCGATCATCTGGCTATCTTGGCAAAGGGCCTTTTTTACAAGCAACGAACTTACAAGGCGCTATTGGACTTGGGACGCGGCAGCGGGGAGTTTTTGGGTGAAGTCGAACGCCTTTCAGGATGGTTAATGCAGGGAGCCGTCAGCCAAAAAGCCGCCGATGCAGTTGAGCTTTTGCGATTTTTGAGCCAGGATAACCTAAAGGCGCCGATACCGGACTTTCGCTTTGAACACAGTTCGGTTTGGGAAGAGGCGCTGATGGCCCTGGAAACGCCGCCCGGGCCGACAGAGGGAGACGGCTAGGTGTCGATCGACTTAGACAAAAGAGTACGCGGCAAGGGGACGAAGTTCCGGCTTTTCGCCCAATCCCCTACCTTGGATGATTTCAAAACCCCAGAGGTGGTTTGGGTTTCCTCGCCGAAGGGATCTTTGAATCCAGGACCTGCAGACCATCGTATGTACGTTGTCGATGCCATAGATAAGACCCATTATGATAGTGGGGACATGGGCCCCTATCGCGGACCGAAGCATGACGCGGTCAAGCCCAATCGGGACGGTCATTTTGATCATCTTGATCCTGCTGACCGGCGGTTTTGGTCAGCCCATTCCTTTGGTGTGGTACGGCGGGTTTTGGACATTTGGGAAGATTATCTGGGTTTGGAGGTTCCTTGGCATTTTGAGCCCTTTCAATCCCGTTTGGAGATCGTCCCCTGGGTGGATTGGAAAAATGCCCAGTTTGGCTGGGGCTTTATGGAATCAGGCTATGGCTTAGATGATCGAGGCGAGAAACGACCTTTCTGCTTGAATTTCGATGTTATGGCTCATGAAACAGGCCACAGTTTGGTGTTCTCCATCGTGGGATTTCCCGAGCTTTTCGAACTGACGGCTGAGTACCGGGGCTTTCATGAGTCGGCGAGCGATATGGTGGCCCTTATATCGGCACTGCATTTCGAATCCTTTCAAGATCACATCCTGAAAAAAACTGGCGGCAACCTTTACTTGGAAAACGAGCTGAATCGCATTGGCGAACTATCAAAGACCAAGCAAATTCGGATCGCATCGAATGCGTTGACGATGGATCAGGTGGCGGATACCGGGCGGCCCCATGACGATCTTTCAGGAAAAGAAATTCATGCCCTGGGTCAGCCGCTGACAGGCGCGCTTTTCGATATCTTAGTGGGTATCTATCAGGAAAAGTTGATTGAGTTTGGCGCCATTTCGAGAGAATTAGCGGACCGTTCATCACGGCCGGAAGGTGATGATGTGGATAGTGACGTGATTTCAGCAGCTTATGCCCGGGCCTATCGCGAGGCACCTTACAGTTTCCGTGACGCCCTTTCGGAAGCCAGGGACGCCTTAGGTGTTCGGCTGGCCCATACCTGGAGGGATCTGCCGCCGGGGAATCTGACCTTTGCCAAGGTGGCGCGTGCCTTTTTGACCATCGATCGGCGCTTTTCTGGTCAGCGTTATCAGGATCTTATCGTAGAATCTTTTCATTGGCGGAAAATAGGATTTCAGTTTTCCGTAAAAGGGTTGCTAAAGTCACCGCCAAAAAGGGAGACACAGTCATGACCAGCTTAACCGATCCCTATCGAATCCAGCTTTACGGCAAGCCCGTGGATGGTATTCGGGTGAAAAAGAGTGCCTTGAACAGCCGCTTGCAAAAGCTATTTCCCGATGGCAAGGGGCACGACAACAACTTTCTTGACGAGGGTGACCCCACCCTTGCCTATATCTCCGGCTACAAGGTTGAGGGTGAGAAGATCCCCTTGGACGAGCCGCTCTTGCTCTTGATGATCGGCACGGGTAGTGACCCCAAGGGCTGGGAAAAGAAGTTCATCAAATCTAAGGGCTTTAAGATGTGGGACGTTGACATGGACCAATTGTCCATGCGGGTCGACATCACCGATGGTGAGACTATTGAACTGCTCTTGGATGACGGCGATGTTGACGTCTTTGACGATGACTTCGATGACGACGGCAGCGGCCTTACCCTGCGCGGCGCGGACGGGCGCCTTTATTTCGTGCCGGGCTCCCTTGAAGGTTTTGAGGTTTTGGACGAGCAGCTCAAGTCCGAGCTCTCCTTGTCCCAGGGGGCGGATATGGGCGAGATGAGTGTTCGAGAAATCCTCGCGTCGGTCGATGTTTCGTCTCGCGCCGCCATGGATTCCCGAGCGAAGATGGCGTCACGGGCCAAGATGGCGTCACGGGCCAAGATGGCGTCACGGGCCAAGATGGCGTCACGTGCTAAAATGGCGGCTCGGGCCAAGATGGCCGCGCGTGCTAAAATGGCGTCGCGGGCCAAAATGGCCACCTGGGCCAAGATGGCGGCGATGATGTGGGACGATCACCACGACGACGACTGAGCGATTTATGCTCGTACTTAATCTCGCTATCACCGATCCCATTGTGTCGGCGTCGATTTATCGACCTCGGTAGATATTGCGCAGCTGCGTGCAAAAGGTTCCGGGCCCTTCCGCGCGGACCCAAGGCGACTGCACCTCTGTTAAGTGCACGCGGATGCAGCCGTAAGTCCTTTGCACAGCAGTAAACATTGATTTTTGGCTACCGGGCACCTTGCCCCTGGTTGAAACCTCATAGATGCCGTCGTGACCGGGCTTTTTGTTGACGGCATAAACCACGCCACCCACCCGAACTTCGCGTACCGGCATCAGCTCGCGGGCCAGGGCCTCTTGCTCCGGCGTCAAGGGTTTGGATGTACTGCATCCAGCCAGACCGATTACGGTCAGCATAAAAAGGGCTAAAACGGCACGGCCCCTATGTCTTATTGTCTTGAAGGACAAAGTTTTTTCCTCGTTTCCCCGGCCCTGTTGAGCATCTGCCGTGCCGGCGGCAGGCGATATAGGCGTGTTTTTTGACCCGGGTCAAACACCAATTCATCCGATTGCTGTGCCGTTAAGGTTAACAAAAAGCCCGCCAATGAGCTGCAAAATCAAAGAAAAATCCCGAATCGAGCCAATTTAGGTTGCCAGGCTGGGTGCTTCTTTGGAACCATGTCATCATGAAGAAAAAGCCAGCGGCGAGATCTGGTGCCCCGGTGTGGTACCTGTCTCGTAAAAAAGAGGCCTGAATGCATACTACGCAAATAATGGGAGGAATTGATGACCAACAGCTCGGCCGGATCGGCGCGCTGCGCCGTCTTTGTGGGACCTTACACCAGCGGTAAAACGACTCTTTTAGAATCAATCCTTTATCAAACAGAAGCCATTCACAGAAAAGGCTCCATCCCCGCTGGCAACACGGTGGGAGATCATTCGCCCGAGGCTCGGGCGCGGCAGATGTCGGTGGAGCCCAATTTCGCCAGTTGCGAGTTTATCGGCGACAAGTGGTCCTTTATTGATTGCCCTGGCTCGGTAGAGCTTAGCCGTGACGCCCAAACCTGCCTGATGGCGGCCGATTTGGCGGTTGTCGTGGCCGCGCCGGAGGTGGAGCGCGCGCTTACCCTGGCGCCGATTTTCAAATTCTTAGAGGATTACGATATTCCTCATGTGGTCTTTATCAATAAAATGGATAAGGCCACATCTCGGGTAAAGGACCTTTTGGAGGCCCTGCAATCCGTGTCCAACAAACCTTTGGTGCTGCGACAAGTGCCGATCCGCGATGGTGAAGACGTTACAGGTTTTGTGGATCTGGTGAGTGAGCGAGCCTGGCGTTACCAGGAAAACAAGCAGTCCGACCTTATCGAGATGCCTGAAACGGTTCTCGACCGTGAAGATGAAGCGCGCCAAGAGATGCTGGAATCCCTGGCAGACTTCGACGATGTCCTGCTGGAACAATTGCTCGAAGATAAAACCCCCGCGACGGAGGAGATTTACGAGCAACTGACAAAAAACCTGGCCCACGACAACATTGTGCCGGTGCTGATCGGCTCGGCAGAGCAGGGCCACGGCATCACCCGATTGATGAAAGTCCTGCGCCATGAAGGCCCCCATGTGGAGACGACGGCAGATCGCTTGGGCATTCCTTCCGATCCCGAATTGGCGG
>JBCCHN010000165.1:0-10473 GCA_039028695.1 Pseudomonadota bacterium | reverse complement strand
TCCTCGCCGGTGTCTTCATCGGAATTCACCTGTAAGGGCAGCATGTCGGCCTTGGCCTGCAAGGTTACCTCGTCAACCGCCACCTCAACCTCGCCCGTCGGCAGGCTCTGGTTCACCGTGTCCGCGGTTCGCTCCACCACCTTGCCGGTCACGGTGATCACGCTCTCCAACCGGGCCTGCTCCAGGACCTTAAAGTTGGGGCTGGACACATCCACCACACATTGGGTCAGGCCATCGCTATCCCGCAGATCGACAAACAAAAGCTGGCCATGATCGCGCTTGCGGTGAATCCATCCGGAAAGGCGAACCGTCGAGCCACTGTCGGACAGGCGCAAAGCGCCACAAAGATGGGTACGATAAGGATGCATCAAAACTGCCTTTGATAAGGAACGTGGAATCGCAACGGAGTGAACCTCCGCCGGGCCGCAGTCTTGGCCCTTGAGGGCCCAAATTGTCAAGGCTTGAGCGCGGAATTACGCCTTTTGCGCGGCCAACCAGGCCATGACGAGATCGGGATTGTGATCCGGCGGAAAGACCGGATAGAAGTGCTTGATCACCTGACCGGCCTTTAAGATCAGCGTGGTGCGTTTGATCAATGTCATGCCGTCGACCTGGAACCGCGGCAATCGCAAGGCCTCGGCAAAAGCCAGCGCCGCGTCGCTGAGAAGCTCAAAAGGCAGATGAAGGCGCGCCACAACCTCTTGCTGATAGGCAGTGCTTTGCGTACTCAGGCCGTAAACTTCGGCCCCAAGGTCGGCAAGTTCTTGATGGTGATCGCGAAAGGCACAAGATTGAGGCGTACAGCCCCGCGCCCCGGGAATGTCATCCCAGCCCATCGGCAAGGGCTTCCCCGGCTCGCCGGTGCGCGGGTAACAATAGACCACGCACCAAGGGGACCCCGTGGCCGCGAGCGAAATGGTGCGCCCAGCGGTGGACGGCAGGGAAATTTCCGGCACAGTGGCGCCCGGCAGGTGATCGCAAGCGCCATCATCTTGGGGCACCGGCAAATCGGACGGCAAATCAGACAAATTCATTTACACCTCCCTAGTCGTGATTTTGTGGTCAGTAGCCGCCTCAATGCAACATGTTGGGAAATATGGCTTTTCCAGAAGGGAATCAAGCTATATAGCTTGCGGCCATGACAATCATCACGACAAACGAAGACCTGGCCCATTTCTGCGCTCGCCAGGCCGAGGCCGATTACCTGACCCTCGACACGGAATTTTTGCGAGACTCCACCTATTGGCCCAAACTATGCCTTATTCAAATTGGCGGCCCAGATGACGCTGCGGCCATCGATACCTTGGCCCCTAATATTGATCTTGAACCCGTCATCGCCCTTTTTGACAACCCAAAAATTTTAAAGGTGCTCCACTCCGGCCGGCAGGATATGGAGATCTTTTTTAATCTGACCGGCCGACTGCCCAACCCAGTGTTTGACACGCAAGTGGCCGCCATGGTGTGCGGTTTCGGCGAGTCCGTGGGGTACGACACCTTGGCCCGACGGTTGACCGGCGCTCGCATTGACAAGACCTCGCGCTTCACCGACTGGGCCCGTCGCCCTCTAAACAATAAGCAACTATCCTATGCCCTTGCGGATGTGACCTACCTTCGCCCCATATACGAAAGCCTGAAGAAATCATTGGACAAATCCGGCCGCTCCTCTTGGCTAGAGGAAGAAATGGCTGTTCTCACCTCCACGGAAACTTACCGCCTGGACCCTGAGAACGCATGGCGGCGTTTGAAGACCCGGTCCAACGACCGGCGCTATCTTGCTGTCCTGCAGGGTCTGGCCGCCTGGCGGGAAGCCGAGGCGCAAAGACGCAATGTACCCCGCAACCGAGTCCTGCGGGATGAACAGCTGTTCGACATCGCCAGCCATCCCCCCAAAACCGCGGAGGAACTCGCCAAATCGCGGGGTATTAGTGGAGACATGGCCAAGGGCCGGATCGGGTCTGCCCTTTTGGAAGTGGTCGAACAAGCCCTTGCCAAACCGCGCAGCGAGCAGCCCCAGGTGCCCGAACGTAAGGTATTGCCCAATGGGCTAGGACCCTTGATTGACCTTCTCAAGGTGTTGTTGAAGGCCAAATGCGAAGAAACCAACGTGGCCCAAAAACTGATTGCCAACACCGCCGACCTGGAGCTGATCGCCGCAGAAGACTCCGCTGACGTTGCCGCCCTAAATGGCTGGCGATATGAGATTTTCGGCAAAGACGCCCTGCGTCTAAAAAAGGGAGAAATCGCCCTTGCCAGCCAAGGCTCGAAGGTAAACATCGTCGAATTATAAGTAGCAGCAATTTTTTTATGTTGGCTGCCGCGTCGTTTTTCGACAAAGGGTATCGCTAAACTAGCTTAATAGCTGCTGGATGGACTTCCTTGGAGTCCGAGTCCACCATCCCGATAGATCATCTGCCCCAAATGAGCGCCGCCGTCCCTTCTCGCGGCTGTTTGGAAGGATCACTTTGCTTTTCCTGGCGGCCGGATTTCTTGGTGGCGACCGCAAAGGTTTCAAGCATGGCAAGATGTCCGGAGTTCAACCACAGCAGTCGTTTCTCACGCAGGACGTTCCCGATCACCTAATACCGCAGCTCGCGACGCTGGAGGCATGCTTTTGAGCGGTGCGCCCCGTCAATGCGAACCTGATCCTGGCGAAGGCCCATTCTGGCAGGGCAATCACGACCGATCTATAATCGACAGGTTATTCTCATTCTGTCGCAGAGCTTTGTTGAGAGCAGAGAGACCTTGCTGGACGGCCTTGCCATCAGGCAAAGATCCATCATTCGGCAAAGACAGCTCGACCTGACCATCAATAATTTCGAGGGATGAACGGCGTAGGTTCTCCGCCAAGACGGCCGACACACGAAATGCAAGGCGCAAGGCGGCGCCCAGGATCCGCGCTCTTGAAAGCTGCTCTGATGAAAGGAGTGTTAAAAGGTCCCTTGTCGTGTCGTCCTTGAGCGGATTTCCGTAACGCACCAACAAACTATAGGCCAAGAACACGCGCCCGGGATGATCAATGGCTAAAAAAGGATACTGCAGAATCCAGTTAAACACGATCGCACCACGATAATCCGGATGCTCTCGCCAACCAATATCGGCTAGCCAACAGGCAGCTTGTCGAAGCCGCTTTTGTTCCATTGTCTCAGAATCAAATAGCGTACTGGTCCAATCGAAAAGCTCCGGACCCATCGAATCCAAACGGTCATCGCGCAACGCCAACTCTTTGGCAGCCTGCAGGAGAGGATCTTGGCTTTGCTCTTGTTCCGATGAGCAGTCGTGAATAAATCCCTCACGCAAGCCTTGGGCTGTGAAGGTCACGCCACGACAACAGGCCGCCGCAATGATCCGCTCCATCAATAAAGCGCCATAAGGAAGAGCTTCTAGGCGACGCTTAGATATTGAGCGGATGCCGTCTAAGGACCGGCTCGTTTGTCGGCCAAGGACCCTTACCATATCCCGCACCGCCGAGACCGGTAGTTGATAGCCGTTGACGATGTGCAAGGGATAACGCACAGTATCCAAAGTTAGCCGGGCCAGGTTCCGCCAGCTTCCGCCAACGGTATAAAATTCATTTCCCTTGATAGCGGATAACCAGTTGACTTGCTCGAGCTGCCTATCAATTTCCTTGCGCACCTTCTTGTCCGTGGCCCGCCCCAAATTCATCAAGTAGAGAGTTCCCAGCGGCAGGGTGACACTTTGCCCGAGGATCCCATTATTGACTTCAACCAGCTCCACACTGCCGCCGCCCAAATCAGCAATTAATCCGCTGGCGAAGGGAAAGGCGGAAATGACGCCACTGGCGGAGAGCAACGCCTCTTCATTGCCGGTCAATACTGTCACGCTAAGCCCGCAAAGGGCCGCCACTTGTTCCACGAAGTCCGGCCCATCCTCTGCATCACGGACCGCCGCTGTCGCCAGACAGACAGTCCAGGCGACACCCAAGGATTGGGCCAACTTGGCAAAGCGTTGTAAATTGGGAAGGGCCAGCTCCACCCCTTCAGTAGATAAGCGGCCGGTTTCCCCGATGCTTCGCCCTAGCCCGCAGGTGACCTTTTCATTAAATAAGGTAGCCGGCGTCCGGCCAATGGCATCGAATATCACCAGTCGAATCGAATTAGAGCCAATGTCGATGATCGCGATCGGACCATCCAACTCGGCAAAGTCCGGATAGTCGAGCTTGCTGGACAGCAAAAAGGTCATTCAGATTTCCGCAAGATCAGTCGGGGGGCTTTTTTGCTTTTCTTAAGGGCCGAACCCCGTCCGGACAAACTGGGATTTGTCATAAAATAGGTATGGGCACTAAAGGCCGACTTGCCCGCCGCCACGCGATGATAGTCGCCGTTAGAATCCAAGATCCAGCTTTGCGCTTCATCATTTAGATTGGCAACCATAATTTGTTCTAGAATCTGTTGATGAACTGTCGGGTTCTCAATCGGAACCAGAGTTTCCACCCGCCGATCCATATTGCGGGGCATCCAGTCAGCCGATGAAATAAAGACCTTGGCGTGCTTGGATGGCAAGCCGTGGCCGGCGCCAAAGCAGACGATGCGACTATGCTCCAAAAAACGGCCGACGATGCTTTTCACCCGAATATTATTGGAAGAGCCCGGCACGCCAGGTCTCAAACAACAAACAGCTCGCACCACCAAATCAATGGAGACGCCCTCGCGGGCCGCGGCGTAGAGGCCCTCGATAATTTCCGGATCAACCAAGGAATTCAATTTGACCCAAATGGCCGCGGGCCGGCCTGCCTTGGCGTGTTCCGTTTCTTGCTTGATGAGATCCAGCAAGGTCTCGCGCATGTTCATGGGCGCGACCGACAATTTTTCCAGGGTTTTCGGCTTGGCGTACCCAGTCATAAAGTTGAATAAGCGCGCCGCATCCCGTCCAAGGGCAGGATCACAGGTAAAGAAGGAAAGATCCGTGTAGATCTTGGCGTTGATGGGATGATAGTTGCCGGTGCCATAGTGCACATAGGTCCGCAAATGGCTGCCTTCGCGGCGGGCGACCAGGGACACCTTAGCATGAGTCTTAAGGCGTATGAAGCCATAGATCACCTGCACCCCTGCCCGCTCAAGGTCCCGGGCCCAGCGGATGTTTCGTTCCTCGTCGAAACGGGCCTTCAGCTCGACCAATGCGGTGACGGATTTTCCGGCCTCGGCCGCTTCCACCAAAGCCTGGATAATGGGTGAATCGTTTGATGTGCGGTAAAGGGTTTGCTTGATTGCCACAACGGCTGGGTCATTGGTCGCCTGGCGGATAAACTGCACCACCACATCGAAGCTCTCGTAAGGATGATGGACGACGATATCCTTGGAGCGGATAGCAGAAAAGCAGTCCCCGTCGAAGTCGCGAACGCGCTCGGGAAAACGGGGATTGTATGGTGCAAACAGCAACTGAGGCATGTCACGGGTGACGATTTCCGTCAAGTCCGCCAAGCCGATCATGCCTGGCAGCTCAAACACATCGTTCTGCGGTACCTGCAACTCCTCAGTCACAAAATTCCGCAAATCCTCCGGCATCTCACGGTTGATGGTTAAACGAATGACCGAACCGCGACGCCGCCGTTTGAGCGCCGATTCGAACACGCGCACCAGATCTTCGGCCTCTTCCTCGATTTCAATGTCGCTATCCCGCAAGACCCGGAAAAATCCAGTGCCCGCAACCTCAAATCCGGGAAAAAGGGAATCCAAGAAAAGTTGGACGACCTGTTCTAAACGGATATATCGCCGGGCTGGACCGGGCAAGCGGATGAAGCGTCCCACCTGTCCGGGCAGAGGGATCAGACCATTGATGCGGGTCCCGTCCTCCGCGCTTTCGAGCTCCAAGACCATGGAAAATCCCAGGTTGGGCATGAAGGGAAAGGGATGGGACGGGTCGATGGCGATGGGCGTCAAGACCGGATAAATCTGTTCGGTGAAGTAGCCAAATAGCCATTTGCGCTCCTGCGCTGTGACATCGTCACCGCTTAGCACATCCACCCCGGCCTCACGCAGTTCAGAGCGGAGCTCCTCCCAGCAGTCTTGCTGCTCGGTCAATAGGGAATCGACCTTGTCTTGAATGGCTTCAAGCTGCTCGGTCGGGGTTAAGCCATCGGCACTCTTGGTGGTCACACCCGCCTGGACTTGCCCCTTCAAGCCGGCAACTCGAACCATATAAAATTCATCCAGGTTACTGGCGGAAATCGAGAGAAATCTCAGGCGCTCCAGTAGCGGATGCTTTTTATTAAAAGCCTCTTCTAATACTCTGAAGTTAAAGGAAAGCCATGAAAGCTCCCGATTGAAAAGGCGGGCTTGGTTTTCCGCAAGCGACCCGGCTGGCGGCTTCAACCGGCGCACAGTGCCCGGGCTCTCCTTCCCCTTTTTAGGGGTGAGATTAGCGGATGGCTCCTTGACCTTACTTTTCGCCAAATTGGCCCCCGGTATTGCGGTCATTCATGCTATTCAGGCACTCAGTATAGCTCTGTAAAGTTTCAAAAAAATGATAATCTCTGCCAGGAAGATAAGCTTATTCTGGTTCGGCTGTTAAGGTTTTGCAAATAATGAAGACGCTTTTGCTCATGCGCCACGCTACCGCGGATCGGGGTTGGCCGTCCTTCGACGATTTTAATCGCCCCCTGTCGGCAGAGGGTCAACGAGAAGCCAAGGGTATTGGACAGCATCTAAAGTCCTATGGTCCCACACCGGATCGGATATTCTGCTCTCAGGCGCGACGGGCCCGGGAGACCTGGGAAAGCTTGGCGTTGGAGACGGCCCAGAACAGGATCGATTATCAGGAGAGCCTCTATTCCGCCTCGCCGGCCAGTCTGCTTAACCTTATCCGTGAGGTCGATGCTAAGGACCCCACAGACTGTTTGATGATAATCGCGCACAACCCCACCATTGAGGTCATGATCGGCGGGCTTGTGGGCACCGGGTCCGACGAGACGGCGCTTCAGCGTGCCCGCGCAGAGGTTGCCCCGGCAAGTTTGGCTGTCCTTGAATTTGAGGGGTCGAGTTGGTCCCGGCTCAACCCGGCAGAAGGCCGCCTGGTGGCCTTCCTCGGTCCGGCCTTTCTAGCCCGTGGCTAGCTTGCTGCCTGCCACTTCCGCCAAAGCCTCTCGCACCAACGACAAGGATACCTTAGATTTGCGGGCCAAGGCGGCACGGTCGATGGCCGCCACCACATGGTCGGCGGCGGCAAAGGAGCGCTCCATCCTAGGCAGAATGTAATCGAGAATTTCCGGGGTGACTCGAAGCTGGCGATCGCTGAAATGCTTTATCAGGATGGCCGAGATAAGGGCTTCGTCAGGCTGCCCCAAGGCGACAGCCTGAACGGCCGATAAGCGGGATTTCAGGTCTGCCAGGTCGCATTGCCAACGGGCCGGCGGCGTGAGGCCGATCAAAAGCAGACTGACGCCTTCCTCTAGGACCATGTTGTAAAGATGTAGGAGCTGTTCACAGAACACCGCGTCATCTCCCAGCGCCTGTTCCAAACCAGTTAAAAGAATGGCCCGGTTGGAGGAAATGAGTTTTGGCAGCCGAACGCCGGCAAGAGAAGAGGCCGATAGCTCTAAGGCGTCACTGCTTCGGCGCCAAACTTGACCTAAATGAGTCTTCCCGCTGCCGCGTGGGCCATAGAGGGCGGCAACGGGCTGGGGCCATCGGGGCCAAGCGTCGATCAGGGCCACGGCCGCTTGATTGCTGGGCGCCACCATGAAATCCTCACGCCCATAGGCGGGGCGATGGGGCAAGTCCAACGGCAACTGCAAGACAGGCTTCACCCTTGATCGTCCTCCCCTTGCGAGGCGCTTTCTGTAGCCGCACCGCCGGCATGAGGTCCCCCTGTGTAGTAGGGCGAATCGAGATACTGAGACAGGCCAAAACGCACACCTACACCGATCACCGCGGCAATGGGAACGGCCAGCAAAACCCCAACAAAGCCAAACAAAACACCACCAGCCAAAATGGCGAAAATGACCCAAACCGGATGCAGCCCCACCCGATCGCCGACGAGCTTTGGCGTCAGGTAATTGCCCTCTATCGCCTGGCCGATGATAAAAACCAGCGCCACCAAACCAACGGAGAGCCAACTGTCGAACTGCAGCATGGCCAGGCCCACGGACAGCACCAGTCCGAAGGCCGACCCCGCATAGGGGATAAAGGTCAAGAGCCCGGCGATCATGCCGATGACCAAGCCGAAGTCCAAACCGACAATCGTCAGCCCGATGGCATAGAAGGTTCCCAGCAACAGGCAGACCAAGCCTTGACCGCGCAAAAAGCCGGCCAAGGTTTCATCCACCTGGCGGGCCAAATCACGCAGACGCGCCACGTTCTTGCGCGGCAGCCAACTATCCACCAGGGCCACGATGTTGTCCCAATCCCGCAGCAGATAAAAGGCCACCACCGGCGTGATCACGATCAGGGACAGCAAATTGGCCAAAGCCACCCCTTGAGACAAAATCGCCGTTGCGGCTTGGCTGACCCAAGTGATGAGATGGTCGGTAGAATCTGCCAGGGTGGCGCGGATCTTTTCGTAGAGTGCAGGATCGATGCGCGCTTCCAACATATCCAGGACATCGGCGATGTGGCCGCGAATAACTTCTACATAAGCCGGCGCACGCTTTAGAAAGTTGGCAATTTGCGACACCAACGTCGGAATCAACAACAGTAAAACCGCAATGATGAAAATGGCAAAAAGCACCGTCACTAAGGTCGTGGCCAAGGTACGCGACAGCTTCCACTTTTCCAGGCGGTCGCAGATGGGATCCAAGAGATAGGCAATCGCCATGCCCGCGACAAAGGGCAGCAAAATCTCCCGCAAGAGATAGATCAGCACCAGCGCTACCACCAGGCCGATGAGCCAGAACCTGATCTGCTGGGAGGCTCTCACGACAGGCCTACTCCAAAATTCGACCCCTTCCTAGGGGCGCGCGAAACCCAAACCGTGCGGCCACAAAAGCCCTTCATCACTGCTCCGACGGATATAAGACGGAACTTTCTTCGTCGAGGGCTTCGAACTCGATGGGAGCGCCTTCGTCGCCCTCATTCGGGCCATCATCGAGAAGCGAACCCGGTTCATTATCTGACAGCGGGACGTCATCGCTTTCAATCCGGCGCAAGGGCGCGTCATCTTCGCTGCGGCTCAATAGCCATTCGTTGTCAGGGCTCAAGGCGAGGCGCAAGTCTTGTTGGTCCAGCGCGATGGACAACTTGGATTCGTCTCCCACAAAGGAGACCTGCAAAAGACTCCAGCTTTTGGAGAGGCGCGAGACCTTGATCCCCTCGATGGAAGCGACACCTTTCATGCGGTCTCGAATCTCCAAAAACGACGCCAAATCCTGGCTTAAAATCCAAATGGGAAGGCTGCGCTGATTGCCATATTCCAGCAGGTTTTGTTGCTTCCAATTCTCCTCAATGCGATAGGCGATGCCGTCGGCCGCCCGAGCCAATAAGGTCTCAAGGGTATCATCGGGGCCTTGCGAAAAGCGATCTGTTGCCGACTGAGTTACATCGGCCCCTGGCCAGGTAATAATTTGCAGCTCAGCGTCGCCGAGAGCCAAATCCCCGCTGAAGGCGGCATAGGTTACCAAGACATCTTCTGTGCCATAACGTTCACCGAACCTCTCGATGGATTGGGAGTCAGCCTCCAGAGCGCCACGGGAGTCGATGACGGCGATATCCTCCAAATCCCCAAGGGGCACGATAAAGGGCACCAGACCGTTATCCTCCCGCCGCAACGCCCAGGTTTCAAACCACGGATTAAAGGCCCCCCATAGGAAGTCCTGACCGCCCTCGCTATAGATGGGCAAGACCAAGACGGGCTTGCTCTCGGTCACGGCAAAGGACACGCCGCTTTGACGTAACTTGGCACGCACCTCGGAAGGCCTGAAGCGAAAGGTCAAATCCGCTAAATAGCGCACCGAGGAGGTTCGCTCATTCGAAACGGAAAAATCCAAAACCAAGGGGGCGATTTCATCAGCCGTCAAATTGGGCACCCGTGACCACTCATAGTCGGGCACCAGCTTTTGCACCAAGCGTTGGAAAGCGATCTGTTGTCCCTGGGCAATCGCCGCTTCGCGTGCTTGCGAGGCTGATTGGGCTGTCTTGTCCACCGCCACGCCCTTAACCGCGAAGACCTCCTGCGCCACCGCCGCCGTACCGCCCAGTGGATGACCCGAAAGAACGGAAGCCAAAAGAAGAAGAAATGCCAGGAATGAAAAAAGCGCTGATTTGCGCATTGCGGATGGTCCCTTGTATCGATTATTTAGTGTATCGATTACTCAGTGTTTCGATTACTCAGTGTTTCGATTATTTTCGGCCCGCCGGACGTCCCGGCCTTTTCCGCCGCAGGGTGGCGATTCTCAACGCAATTTAGCCTGCTGGAGGCGGTCATAACAAGACGGAACCAACAAAGCTATAAAGACGCCGGTGTGGATATCGATGCCGGCAATGCGCTCGTCGAGGCAATCAAACCCCTGGCCAAATCCACGGC
>JBCCHN010000164.1:0-10857 GCA_039028695.1 Pseudomonadota bacterium | reverse complement strand
CGAGTCCTGCCCGCGGAGCCAATTTTTTCAAGGGGTTAGGTTGAAAAGACCTAATCCCTTTTCTTTTCAGGTCACCAACAATTGGCCTGTTGGAGTGACTTCGGGGCTAAAATTGTCGTCTACCCCTCCCCTTGTAAATTTTTGTTGAACAGCTGAAGTTCCCGCCCCACCCGCTTAGAGCGAGGCGAAGCGCTGTTCGAGTCTAGGGACATGGGAGGCAGTCTTGGCAACCGCGTCCTGCAAAGGTCTGCGGGCTCGTGCATCGGCGGCCAGCTCTGGGGCCGGCATGAGCTGGATCGTTGAGGGAATAGCCAAATGCCCGTCGTCGTCCAGGCGGTCGCGCACATCCATCAGGGCCTGATCAAATAGGCCCTTGCGGCGCAGCTCTGCGAGACTGCACTGGCAAAGACAGGCTACCACCTGAGCGGTCCGAGTTGAGGCCGCGGTCTCCGGACGCCGGTAGCGCAAATCGTCCAGCACACCCGGGTCTTCGAAGCGCACGCGCGGCGTGAAGTCCAGGCGATAGAGCGGCAGGGAGAGGGCCGCTCCGGCCTCGGCGACAGCTGTGACCGGATCCGGCAGGACAAGCGAACTATAGCGGGTCAGCAGCTCGGTAAAGTTGGTGCCGGGTGTGTCGTGAATAAAAATCGCAAGGCCATCGGGGGCCAAGCGCTGGGCGATGGTGGCGACCAAGGAGGAGATCTTGGCCGCTTCGGGCACATAGTAAAGCATGTGGGAGAGCTCGGCCAAATCCACCCGCGGGGCGGCAAAGGCCGTTGGCGCAAAGGCATCACCCACCGTAATCTCCACGGTATCGATAAAACAAAGGGCCGCCAGGCGGGCTCGAGCCTGGCCGGCCAAGGGCGCGGAGGGCTCATCGGACCAGACCCGCAGGCGCCGGCTGGTGCTCTCATGCAGCTGCCGCGCATAGTCGCTGGTCTGGAGTCCATCGCCGATGCCAGGCACATAAAAATCCAGCGGTTGCTTCCCGGTAAGGACCGAGCCGGTTGCGATTACAGCTTCCAGCAGCCGCCCCAGGACCGCCGCCGTGAGCGCCTTGTCATTGCTGGCGGCCTCAAAGGCCTGAAAATCGGCTGAATCGAAGGCGTTTTGGCCTGCTGTCGGATATTCTGACATGGCAATCTGCTCCGGCTCTCGCACCCACTCGGTGACGATCTTTATAGTCTGACCGGCCTTGAGTTGGTCATCAACCTGCGTGCGGCTTAGGATTTCGACCTTGATGAACCAACCAGCCCCTGAATGCGAGTCGATAGCGTGTTTAAATGAAAATTCTCACCCATCAGGTTATGAAGAGTGAAGGGCGAGCCTTCTGAGCTGAGCGAGCAACCTTGCTCCGCTATCGATCATCATCCGCTTTCCTGCCCAACAGCATCCTTTGGTTCGCTAGAGCATCGACTTCTCGGATAGTCCGCTCTGCCTGCACCCGTTCCAGACCGGCGATGGGAGGGGCGTCCCGGATCTTCTCAAGCACCGATCCGCCTGCCATCAGGCCCCGCGGTACGACGGTTGCAACGGTCAAACAAGAGTCGGTTGGGCGGAAAGAGATGAATTGCTAGCATTGCCGCCCGTGAATAGGGACGTACGAATTTTCTCCAGCAATGCCAAAAAAAATTAACTGAGACGAATTCAAACAAAAAAAACAAAGCGCCAGACCGCAAAGTGGTGTGGGCGGGTTTGCTCTTATCCACACTGTGGTCACCCTACGGTAGGTGCGGTGGCCGACGGTAAGATCATGCTTGATAGGGGGTTCATCAGTTGGAATAACCCACACGTAACCAGCACTGCCAAAAATGCTAGGAATGCGCTTTGCGTCGGGAAAAGCCTTTTGCTCTAACAGAGTCAGCAATGCTCATGGTTCAATTGACTGGAGAACAAATGTGGTCAAGCCCAAAACCGAAATTGCTGTCTCACTAAGTAGGCAAGTCAGTCTGACAGGGCTGTTATTCACGGCAATAAGCGGTTTTGTCGGGTCTGGATGGTTGTTTGCATCAATGTATGCAGCACAGATAGCAGGCCCGGCCGCAATAGTATCATGGTTCATTGGCGGCGCTGTGATCCTTGTTCTAGCGTTAGTCTATGCCGAATTGGGCGCTATGCTGCCCGTCGGAGGTGCTTTGGCGAGGGTGCCATACTTTGCAATCGGACCAACTGGGGGGTTCTTTGCTGGCTGGATGATTTGGATCGCTTACTTGGCAACAGGCCCCATTGAAGTCATCGCCGTGTTGGACTACGCCTCAAATTACTTACCTTGGCTCACCACCAACGCTGACGGCGATCGCGTATTGACGCCAGCCGGCCTTGTGATTGCCGCAAGTCTCCTTCTGCTATTCACAGCGATCAACATGCTCGGAGTAAAATGGCTTACGAATGTGAGCACTTGGATCGGAGTTTGGAAACTTGCGATCCCGTTGATCGCGCCGGTCGTATTGATTTTCGTTGGCTTCAAATCAGAAAATTTCTCGGACTTTGGCGGTTTTGCGCCCTACGGTGCTGCGGGTGTGTTAGGTGCCGTATCGAGCGGTGGCATAATGTTCTCTTTTCTGGGCTTTCGAATGGTGCTGGATCTCGCCGGGGAAGTTAAAAATCCACAAGTGAACGTTCCTCTCACTATCGTCCTGGCGGTCATCTTTAGTGGCGTGATGTACATTCTTTTGCAAGTTGCCTTTATAGCAGTCATCCCAGCTGAACATCTTGCAAATGGCTGGAGCTCTATCACCGAAACCGCACCTGGAGGTCCATTTGCTGCCTTTGCCGCGATCTTGGGCCTAAAGTGGCTCGCAATCGCACTTTATAGCGATGCGATTATCTCACCTGGCGGGTGTGGGCTGGCATTCGTGGGATCAACGGCGCGGGTCAATTACGGCATGGCAAAAAACGGTCAGTTCCCGTCTGTTTTCGCCAAACTGAACAGATTTCGAGTTCCATCCCCAGCGCTTTTATTGAACTCAGTGATTGGGATGGTGGTGCTTCTTCCTTTGCCAGGTTGGAATGAAATGGCAAGCTTGATTAGTACGGCAGCGGTGATGTCTTTCGCCATGGGACCGGTATCCTTAATGGTCATGCGTTACCAACTTCCAGATGTCGATAGACCCTTCAGGTTGCCTGCGTTCAAGTTTGTTTGTGCTGTCGCGTTTATTTTTGTCGGTCTAATTGTCTACTGGACGGGATGGGACACCAATTCAAAGATTCTACTTGCTGGCCTTGTCGGATTTTTACTTTTGGGCGCAATGCGACTTTCTAAGAAAAAAGATCATGCGCCGTTATGTTTGAGAGCATCAGCGTGGATTCTGCCATACTATATTGGTATTGCTGCGATTTCCTACTTAGGCAACTACGGCGGTGGCTTGGCACTGCTCCCGCCTGGGGTAGACATTGGCTTGATTGTTGCCTTGTCACTTTTTGTTCTTTGGATCGCCGTGCGCTACCGAATGAGCGGCGAAAATGTTCAGAAACTAATGATGAATAAATTTTAGGCGTTTTCAAGAATAGTCGCGTTACCATGGTTCTGCTATCGGCAATAAAAAGCGCAGGTCCCGCTGGAACAAAACCTAGGAAAGGTGAATATATCGGCGGCGCACAGACAAAAGATGTCGTGAGGGGAACCCTAGCCGGTTGTCCAAGCGATCATGCCCAAAACCGCCAAATAGCGGATGGTCTTTGCAATCGCGACCAGAACCAAGAACGTCCAGAAACGGACTTTTAGAATGCCCGCCACCAAGGTTATGGGGTCACCAATGATCGGCACCCAAGAGAGGAGGAGGGACCAAACGCCATAACGGTTAAACCATAGGCTCGCCTTTTCCAAGGTTTCCGGCTTTGCAGGGAACCAGCATCGATCCTGCCATCGCAGGCAAAAGCGCCCTAAGAGCCAGTTCACCACCGACCCCAGTGTATTGCCGGCGCTTGCCACGATCAAAAGCCACGCGTGATTGAATTCACCCGAGGCGGCAAGACCGGCCAGAACCACCTCGGAGGATGCCGGAAAAAAGGTCGCGGCCAGAAAGGCACTTACGAAGAGGCTGACGTAACCGGTCGAAATCACAGACTAAGGGACTTTCTGTTTTACGAAAAAAGTGACTGATTATGGCAGGGGCGCATCCTTGGGAATATTGCACAGTAAGCGCGTCGTTCGAGGTTTGCCGTCGACCTCCTCTTAAGAGTCGATAGAGCTCACTCTATCTGCCTCATGGCTTTCCGTCACGTCCAGCAAAGGACAGGGCTTGGCCGCGAGAAAACCCGGGTGCCATTGGGGTTGAAAGCGTCGATCCGCGGTTCCCGTAAGGCGTCTCACAGCAACGTGAATCGTGCCGGGACCGGGGAACTGGCAAGCTTGTGTTCGAGCTTTCAGGATACGGCAGCGTTTGCAGGAGGGGTTAATGCGGGCGATTACGACAGCCTTTATGGCAGTGGGGCTCTTGGTCTTGTCCTTTTCAGCCGGTTGGGCCGATGCGCGTTATCAGCGCGGGCCCTTCACGGCGGCAGAGGCCGCGCCGGCGCCCGAGTGGGTGGTCTCGGAATGGATCCGCGGGCCGGAATCGAGCTTGGCCGAGCTCAAGGGACAGGTCGTAGTGATCGACTTCTTCCAGCTCTGGTGCCCCGGCTGTAACCGTTTTTCCATCCCCTTGATGGGCGAATGGGAGAAGGTTTTTGCTCAAGAGATTGCCAGCGGGCAGCTCACCCTCATCTCCATCCATACGGTTTTCGAAGGTCACGATTATCAAACCCCTGAGCGCCTCAAGGACTATGTCAAAGAAAAGGACATGCGCCATCCCGTCGCGGTGGACAATTTGAGCCCCGGCAATCGCCTGCCCGATAGCATGCTTCTCTTTGACACGCGGGGCACCCCGGAAATGGCCATTATCGACAAGGCCGGTCGCATCCGTTTTCAAAAACTCGGCAGCTTCGACCCCAATTGGGCGACGGGCTTCATCCGCGACTTGCTCGCCGAACCGCTTGAGGGTTCGTAGCAGAATTACAAGACTACCTCTAGGCATCCGCACTCTGTCGAAGATTGGATTGCGTTACGCCTTTTGTTCCCTTTAAAGATCCCATTGGTATGCTGGGTGATGCCAAAAACCAATCTGGCCCAGATATTTCCTATCAGAACGAGATTTGCGAATCGACTTTTTCATTTGAGGCAAGGTATCTGCTCATCTGAGCCCTGAGAATTCCTCCGGAAATTGGAAGAGTTCGTCCTTAGAGGAGGAGGGCAATTGATGACACGCTCATGATTTCTGCGTTCCTTGCGCAGGTTCGTGAACGTCTCGGTTTTGGTCCCTTTTTGCTTCGTCTCAACGTCAGCTCTGCCGTCTTCTTTACCCGACCCTATAAGACCGGTCTTCCCAAGGGGTAGTCGGTAGATTCACAACGGCAAAAAAATTTTCACCCCGCCAACCTTCCCCGCTCCATTCCCACCACCCGCGTCTGTCGCATGCGGCGGCGGTAGCGATCGGCGTTATAGGGGGTGCCACGGTGAAGGAGGCAGCGGTTATCCCAAATCACGATGTCCCCCTTTTTCCATTGATGGCTGTAGATGTCTTGAGACCGGGTAGCCTTTTTCATAAGATCGTCCAACAGGCGGCGGCTCTCGGTGCCCGGCAAGGGGCGGAGGTTCATGCTGTCCGATTGTGAGTCAATGCCGACGTGAACGCCCTTAGTCGCCGCGCCCCCAACTACCGCTTCCCTCGCTTGGGGGCCGAAGACGCAGCGGGTGTGGGAACCGATGTAGAGGTTTTTGCGGCCGTTGGCCGGGTTGGCCCGCACCAGGGGATGGAGCACGGGGGGCAGGGAGGCGGCGTGATTGGGGTCTACCGGGGCCACTTGGCTGCGCGAGAAGACGTAATCGTGCAGGGCGCTCAAAAGCTCCAGTTTTCGCTGCTCGGCGGCAGGTAGGCGCTCGAAGGCGGCGCGGGTGCTGACGAACTCCGTGGCGCCTCCTTCATCGGGCACCTCGTGAGCCATGGTGATGGAGACCAGGGAGGGCACCTCCCGAAAGGAGGAGTCGGAATGCCAAAGCTGGTTGCCGGTCTGATAGTGGGTGTTCTTGTGGGCCTGGCCGTCCACCGTGCCGTCGTCACGCACGTTACCCACGGTACCGAAGTAGGTGACTTCCCCGGTGCGACCCAGCCGCACGTGCTCGGGCTCGGGTTCGCCCAGGCGGCGGGTAAAGGCCAGTAGGGCATCGTCGTCCAGGTCTTGACCGGGAAAGACCAACAGGGAATAGGTGTCGATAGCGGCTCGGATTTCTGCCACTTGGTCGGTGGAGAGGTGCCCTGCTAAGTCAATGCCGTGCAGGTGGGCACCAAAATCGGGGTGCAGGGGCTCGATCTCCAGCATGGTCTTGGCTCCTGGGCTTGGTGAGTGTCGTTTGATCGGAGTGTAAGCCCTCCTGCCGCGGGGGGATAGGGCTAGATGAGCCGAGTGATTATAACGAGGGGACTGGGGCGCCATGATGAGCGATGCGTGAGTGAGCGGGACGGGAGGCGCGCTGAGGCAATTTCCTGCTTTTCCCCACCAGGGCGGCTGGCTTACTCTCTGGGCCATGGAAAAGTTCTCCCTGTCCAAGCCCTTCTGGTTTGTCCTGGGCCTAATTGCGCTGGTCTGCGGCCTGGCTGGTGTGGTGCTGCCCTTGGTGCCGACCACGCCCTTCATCCTGCTGGCGGCCTTTTGCTTTGCCCGCTCCTCGAAACGCCTTTCCCACTGGCTAGAGAACCATCCCTATTTCGGGCCTCTGATCGACAACTGGCGCCGCCACGGTAGCATCGACCGGCGCACGAAAAAGGTGGCCATGGCGGTCATCGTCGCCACCCCCTTGATCAGTTTGGCCTTAGCCGTACCCCTGTGGATACTGGGCGTCCAGGTGCTGGTCTTGACGGCCGTATCCATTTTCATCCTGACGCGGCCCGACGGGCCATCCTCTTAACCGCTCCTAAGGTCAAAAGATGCCCAAACAGCACATCCACAAATATGAGACCCGCTATCACGCCAAGGCGATCTATTCTAAGGCGATCCGGGCCAGCGGCGATTTTGTCTTTATGCAGGGTCAGGTGGGTGTGGACCAAGACGGACATCTGATCGGTCCGGGCGATCCCGGAAAACAGGCCGACCAAGCCTGCCGCAATATCAAAGGCTTCATCGAGGAAGCGGGAGGGCAACTGAGCGATATCTGCAAGCTCACTGTTTATGTCACCGATATTTCCTACCGGCCGGCGGTCTACGCGGCAATCAACGAATGGTTCGACGGCGTGCATCACTGCAGCACCGGGGTCGTGGTGCAAGGCTTGGCTGACCCGGCCTTTCTGGTGGAAATCGACGCTATGGCGGTGATTGATTAAGCTTGTCGGCACCGCCGAAGAGAACTAAAACCGCGCGTTCTTGTCTTATCAAGCCCTAACGGGCTGGGAGGTGTGTCACTTCCCGCAAGAATTTCCGAGAAAGCGCCTCCTTTTGAGATCATGAGCAAGCGTCGTCGCGGCTTTAATTCCGAGACTCAGGTCAAGCGGGGTGAGCGGTCCGTCGGCCACCACAAGGAATTGCTCCAAAAGCTGGGACGGAACGACCTTTGCCCTTGCGGTTCTGGGCGCAGATTTCAAACGCTGTTGCCTCAAAAAACGCAGCTATGAATGCACGGCGCGGGATGATTACTGGCGTGACTAAGACCGGATCGTCAGTCCTCTGGTGCCAATCCTGCATCTTGGCGGGCGTAGGCCTGAAAACGGTCCTCGCCCTGCTCACCTTGCTTGGCAATGGCAAAGCGCGGTGCGGTCACGAGATCGGCGACCCAGTTATAGAGATAGATCTGCAGCTCGACCGAGTCATAGGTGCCGTTCTCGGGATCCGCATGGCGCGCCAACCAGGCATCGACCCGATCGTAGTAGGCAAAGGTGAAGGCCACCGTCAGCCGCTCAGCGGCACGGGGGTCGGCGGCTTGGGCGACGGTTATGGCTTCGATCCCTTTGGATAGGGGCCCCTGCACCGCCTCGCTGTAATAAAGGGTGCTGTTTTGGATTGCTTTTGGTGAGGCGGCTTGAGCCTGACTGCCGGAAGTCGCGCTCGCCGCCGCAAAGCCGGCCAGGGCCACCCAGGTTAACAAAGCCTTACCCATTATTCTGTCCTCTATGCGTGTCGTGGGACAGTTTTAGGGCGCGTCCTTTAAAAGGCGCTTAACGGTGGAATGTTGAGCGAAGAATAAATCAGGGGACGTTGCAGTGCGGGCGCTTTGACAGGGTCTGTTTTAAAGACTGTTCGCCGACCACAGCTCTATAGAGGCTCCAGATAGCTTTCCCACAAATCCAGATAGACGATGTCGTCTGGGCGCTCGACGTCTCCCCAAAGGTCGCCGATCTGAAAGGCCACCGTATAGAGGGTTTCTCCTCGGTCTTCGCCGGCGGACATGGCGTCCGGGAAGACGTGTCCGCCATGGCAGGCGTGGATCGCGCCAGCCACCCCGCAGACATATTGGGGCAGACGGGTATGGCCGCTGTGGCGGTGGCGTTTGGCCCGCACTTTATCTCCGGGCTGGAATGCCGGTGGATCAGACAGGGGTCGGTTAAAGAGGACGGGTGCGGCGGCGGCGTCGGGGACTTGGGCTTCCGCCAGGGCAGGGGGCAGGGTCGAGGCTGCTCCACGGTCTTTTCCGTCGGCCAATTCCTGGACCGTGGCCACCCCGGAATTCACCAGCATGGCCCCATAAGTCTGCAGCCAGGAATCGTAGTAGGGGCGGGAGAGGTAATCCACCGCGTCGATCAGCTCTCGGCAGTGTCGGAACCAATCGATGCTCCAATCCTCCGGCCGGCTCATGGAGCGGACCATCCCCAGCACCCGGCCCTCCCAGGCCTCGTGGAAGGCTTCCTCGGGCTCATTGACGTCTATGGGGCCATAGCCTTGGCGGCCGCCCAGATCATGCACGCCGTCCATTAGTTGCCTCCTTGGCTGGTCGGTGCCAAATCCCGTTCGGTGCCGATCATGGCATTGCGGCTGACGATGGCCGCGAGTTGGTCTTCGCTCCAGTCGTCCGTACCGGCTGGGCGTTCAGGGATCACCAGATAGCGCAGTTCCGCCGTGGAGTCCCAAACCCGAACCTGAACCTCTTCGGCTAGCTCTACGCCGAATTCCGTGAGCACCGCTCGGGGCTCCCGCACCGCCCGTGCCCGATAGGCGGCGGTTTTGTACCATGTCGGTGGAATGCCCAGAATGGCCAGCGGGTAACAGGAGCAAAGGGTGCATACCACCATGTTGTGGACCTGCGGGCCGTTGGCGACTGCCTTGAGGTGCCCCGAACCCCAGCCGGCAAACCCCATCTCGACCGCCGCGGCTGCGCCGTCGCTTAGCAGCCGCTCTTTAAAAGCCGCGTCGCACCAGGCTTTCGCGACCATTTGGGCGCCCCGTTTGGGGCCGATGTCCTCGGAATAAAGCTGCACCCAAGCGTCAATGGCGCCCGGGTCAACCATGCCCTTTTCCACCAGCAAGCTTTCCAGCGCCTTGACCCGAAGGGCCGGCTCCGGCGGCAAGTGGCTATGTAGCTCCCGATGAATTTGGGCGACTTTTTCCGAAGAATGTTCGATTTTTTTCGTCGTCATGGCCCGACCTTTGTTGACAAGTCCACTCATTATAGGTCTGCCTAAGGGGTCAAAAAAAGGTTTAAACGTTATGCCAAGAAAGACCCGTTTTGCGCCCTTTTCACCTTAGGCAAGGTGCTCTTGGCGTGATTTGCGTCATGGGCGCCATGTTTGCCTTTACCACCCAGGATATGGCCATTAAGTGGCTCAGTGGCGATTATGCCCTGCACCAGATTGTCTTCTTCCGGGCCGTTGTGGCGATCACTCTGACCCTGGCGGTCCTTGTTCCTCTGGAAGGGGGCTATAAGATTTTGCGCAGTCGTCGCCTGCCCCTTCACTTTTTGCGGGCGTTCATGGTGGTGATTGCCAACATGACCTTTTTCACCGGGTTGGCTGTTTTGCCCTTGGGTGAAGCGACGGCCATCTTTTTCGTGGCGCCCTTGTTGATCACCGCGCTGTCCGTGCCGTTTTTGCGCGAACGGGTGGGGCCGCACCGTTGGTTTGCCGTCTTCGCCGGCCTGTGCGGCGTGATTGTTATGCTGCAGCCCGGCGGTCAAGGCTTTCAGGCGGCGGCCCTTTTGCCTCTGGCGGCGGCCTTTGCCTATGCCATGCTGAATATTCTGACCCGCAAGATCGGCGTGGCGGAAAAAGCCTCCACCATGGCCTTTTATATTCAGATATCTTTTATCGCGGTCAGTGCTGCCATCGGCCTCGCCTTTGGTAAGGGCACTTACGCCAGCCCAGATCGTCCCTTGTTGGATTTCCTATTGCGGGCATGGATTTGGCCGCCAATGGATGATCTGGCCATCATGACAGTCGTCGGTCTGCTTAATGGGGTTGGCGGCTATCTGATCAGTCAGGGCTATCGGGTGGCGGAAGCGGGTTTGCTGGCACCCTTTGAATATATCGCCCTGCCCCTTGCTGTTTTTTGGGGTGTACTGATATGGGGAGATTGGCCAGCGATAACCACATGGATCGGCATTCTCTTGATCGCCGGCGGCGGTCTTTACGTCTTTTATCGAGAGACTCGCGGCGCCAAAGTTAGAAAGAGATCTACAAGCCTTCGATGAAAGCGCGGACCACGGACAAGATGCGCGGCCGATCGATCGGCGGGCTGTGTCCACCCTCATCGAAAATCAGAAGGGTACTGTTTGGGTCCGTCCCGAATTTTTCCAGCGCCTTGCGGAAGTCGATGACCGGATCGTCGCGGGTGAGGATGACCAGGCGCTCGGTTGCTGGGTTTTTATAGTGGGGCACCAGGTCGTAGGCCTCTATATCT
>JBCCHN010000163.1:0-11033 GCA_039028695.1 Pseudomonadota bacterium | reverse complement strand
TGGAAAAGCTCTTGGCCCGCAACAGCGATATGCGCGCGGCCATGTATTCGGCCATGGGTACGGATTTGGCCTCCAAAATAGCCGGGCGGAAATTGGCCCACCATTGACCGCTTGCACTCATCATTGACCCTCAACAAAGGAACGGGTTCGGCAATGCCCTGGATCAAAACCATTCCCTACGCAGCAGCACAAGGCCGCCTGAAAAAGCTCTATGACCGGATCAAGGGGCCAGACGACCGCGTGGATAACATCATGATGTCCCACTCCCTGCGCCCCCACAGCATGGAGGGCCACATGGCCCTCTACAAAAACGTGCTGCACCATTCGGGTAACCGCTTGCCCAAGTGGCTCCTGGAGGCGCTAGGCACCTATGTAAGCCATTTGAATGCTTGTGATTATTGCTTCCAACATCACCTCGCCGGCAGGGCCCGCCTTATCGGGGATGATACCCGCAGCGCCGCGATCAAAGCGGCCCTAGTAGCGGACCGGCCCGAAGACGCCTTCGACGGGCGGGAGCTGGCGGCCATGGGCTATGCCAAGGCCCTGACCACAGCCCCGGCGGCCATGGCCGAGACCCATGTCCTAGCCTTGCGCGACTCGGGTCTGGACGATGGGGAAATCTTGGAAATCAATCAAGTCGTCAGCTACTTCGCTTATGCCAACCGTACGGTTCTGGGGCTGGGCACCTCGATCAAGGGCGAAGTCCTGGGCCTTTCGCCGGGGGATTCGGACGATCCCGACAATTGGTCGCACGGCTAGCGCCATGGCGGCAGCCGGGATCAAGCAAATCAATTGCCTTGACCGATGGCCCAGAGCTGTTAGGAACTGGAAGGGGTAGGTCCTAGAAAACGGTGGTTAAAAGGAACGGATAAATGGTTGGGCAAGGCACAGTCCCAGGCGAGAGCGGGGGCAAAAAGGACATTCGCCACGACTGGACCGAGGGCGAGGCCAAGGCCATTTATGACATGCCTTTCAATGACTTACTCTTTCGTGCCCAGAGCCTGCATCGGCGTTATTTCGACCCCAACAAGGTCCAAAAAAGCCGCCTGATGAACATAAAGACCGGTGGCTGCCCCGAGGACTGCGGCTATTGCAGTCAATCGGCCCATCACAAGACCTCCCTGCCCGCCTCCAAGCTGCTGCAAATCGAGGGTGTGGTGGCGGAGGCCACGGCCGCCAAACGGTCCGGCGCGACCCGCTATTGCATGGGGGCTGCCTGGCGCAACCCGAAGGAACGGGACATGCGCGCCCTGTGCGAGATGGTGAGCCGGGTCAAGGCCCTGGGCCTGGAGACCTGCATGACTTTGGGTATGCTCAGCGACGACCAAACGATGAGATTAAAGGGAGCCGGGCTAGACTATTATAACCACAATATCGATACCTCGGAGCGCTACTACAAAGAGGTCATCACCACCCGGACCTATCAGGATCGTCTGGACACCCTGGCGCGGGTCCGGGCCGCCGGCATGAAGGTGTGTTGCGGCGGCATCATCGGCATGGGCGAGGTGGCCCTCGACCGGGCGGAAATGCTGCGCACCCTGGCAAACTTGCCTGAACATCCCGAAAGCGTGCCCGTCAACATGCTGGTGGCTATTCCCGGCACGCCCTTGGAAGACACGCCGCCGCTGGACCCCATCGAATTCGTGCGCACCATCGCCACGGCCCGTATCCTCATGCCCCGCTCGTTTGTGCGCCTCTCCGCCGGCCGGCGAGAGATGGACGAGGCCACGCAAGCGCTGTGTTATTTTGCTGGCGCCAACTCGATCTTCGTGGGCGACCGCCTTCTGACCACGGACAATACGGAAGCCGAGGCGGACGAGGCCCTGCTGGCCAAGCTGGGCATTGAAGATCTGCCACTGGAGCAAATATCCGGTGAGGCCGAGGCGGTGAGCACGGCCGCGGAATAGAGCTGACAGATTTTGATAAGGGCCTTGCCAGCTTTAGCCATGGGAGCCGACGCACGCCGCGATGCTAGACCATTTTCAGGACAAACTTAGCAATCTGAAGACACGGCACCGCTATCGTTGCCTCGAGGCCGCAGCAGGGCTTGATTTCACCTCGAACGATTATTTGGCCTTTTCCAAAGCACCGGAAATCCGCGACGCCTTGGTGGCCAGCTTGGCCGATGGGCTGCCCGTCGGTGCGGGAGGATCGCGCCTTTTGCGCGGCAATCACCCGGCCCACGAATCCCTTGAGGAACAAGCGGCCCGCTTTTTTGGCGCCGAAGCCACGCTCTATTTTGCCAGCGGCTACATCGCCAATTTCGCGGCCCTAACCACCCTGCCCCAACGGGGAGACCTGATCCTATTTGACGAGCGCATGCACGCCAGCGTCAAGGAAGGGCTGCACGCCGGCCATGCCAAAAGCCAACGTCTGCCCCATAACGACGCATGCGCCGCCGAAGACGCCATCCTGGCCTGGCGCCGCAGGGGCGGTAAGGGCCGGCCTTGGATCACGGTCGAAAGTCTCTATTCGATGGATGGGGACGTGGCGCCCTTGGCGGATTACATGACGGTGGCCACGCGCTGCGATGCCATGCTGATGGTTGATGAGGCCCATGCTACCGGTGTCTTTGGGGCTGGCGGCAAGGGCTTGACCGAGCCCTTCGCCGGCCGGGAAAATCTGATCGTCGTTCACACCTGCGGCAAAGCTTTAGGGGCGGCCGGCGGCTTGATCTGTGCCAACCAAGGGGTGATAGACTATTTGGTCAATCATTGCCGTCCCTTTATCTATTCCACCGCGCCCGCGCCCATGATGGCCCAAGCGGTGTCGGCAGCCCTGACTTTGCTAGAGCATTCACCCGAGCACCAAAAAAGGCTGCAAGACTTGATGGGATTTGCCAATCGCCACTTGACGGAGGCCTGCGGCCAGCCGGCGAGCGGCAGCCAGATCCTGCCCGTCATTATCGGTTTGGATAAAACTGCGGTACATCTGGCCAGTTCTCTTCAGGCGCAAGGTTACGACATTCGCGCCATCCGACCGCCTACGGTCCCGGAGGGCACGGCTCGCCTTCGCATCGCCATTACGCTTCATGTCACGGAAAAGGATATTGCGGAGATGTTCCAATGCCTGGCGCAAAATCTGGGGGACCTTGCCGCATGATAAAGGGATTTACGGTCACCGGGACCGATACGGATGTGGGCAAGACGGTCTTTTCAGCCATGCTGGCCCAGGCCATCGGCGCCACCTATTACAAGCCCATCCAGGCCGGCGTGACTCCATCTACCGATCTGGCCGACGTGAAGCGATTAAGCGGCCTGGCGGAAAGCCATTTTCTGCCCGAAACCTATCGCCTGGCGCTGCCGGCATCGCCTCACTTTTCGGCGGAGCAAGAGGGCGTGGACATCGATCCGGGGCGCTTGGGCCTACCCGATGTGGCGGGAGCATTGGTGGTCGAAGGGGCCGGCGGCCTTTGCGTTCCAGTGACCCGGCGGCTTTTGTACATCGACCTTTTTGCCGAGTGGGGCCTGCCAGTCATCTTGTGCGCCCGTACGGCCCTGGGGACCATCAATCACAGCCTGCTGTCGGTAGAGGCCCTCAAGCGACGCGGCATCGCCCTGCACGGCATCGTCTTTATCGGTGATGAAAATGCCGACAGCCAGCGAACCATTTTGGATTTCAGCGGCGCTCGCGGCCTCGGCCGCCTGCCGTTATTATTGGAGTTAAATCCCCAAAGCCTAAAACAGGCTTTCACGGATCATTTCAAGTTAGAGGACTTTGTACCGGCATGACAGAAGATACATCCGCGCCACAATCACCTATCTGGCACCCCTTTACTCAACATGCCACCTTGCCCGAAATGGTGAAGATCGAGCGGGGAAAGGGCGCATACCTTTATAAACCCGACGGCGCGCGAATTATCGACGGCATTTCCTCTTGGTGGGTCATTACCCACGGCCACTGCCACCCCTATATTCAGTCAGCAGTGCAGGCACAGGCCGAGAAGCTGGACCAAGTGATCTTTGCCGGCCACACTCACGAACCCGCAGAGCGGGTCGCCGAAGAATTGATCGCCATCACCCCCAAGGGCTTAGACTACGTCTTTTTTTCGGACAGCGGCTCAACCTGCGTGGAAGTGGCTCTTAAGATGGCCCTGGGCTTTTGGCATCACCAAGGCTCCAAACGCCAGCGCATCCTGGTACTGGAAAACAGCTATCATGGGGACACCATCGGCACCATGTCCGTGGGGCAGCGGGGTGTCTTTAACCGACCATATGATCCTCTGCTGTTCACCGTGGAGTCCCTTCCCTTTCCAGCCGCCGGTGCCGGGCAGGATACCCTGGACGCCCTGGAGACGGCCTGCCGCGAATCCGCCGAGGGTGTGGCCGGTCTGATTGTCGAACCCCTGGTGCTAGGGGCCGGCGGCATGTTGATGTATTCCACGGACGTTCTGCGGGAGATGAAGCGGATCTGCGAAAAGTATGATGTCCTCTTCATCGCCGATGAGGTGATGACGGGGTGGGGCCGCACCGGGACGCGTTTTGCCTGCGAGCAGGCCGGGGTGGTGCCCGACATTGCCTGCTATTCCAAGGGCATTACCGGCGGGTCCCTGCCCTTGGCGGTCACCCTGTGTCATCGTAAGATCTTTGATGCCCACTATTCCACGGATCGGGCCAAGACCTTTTTCCACTCCAGTTCCTACACGGCTAACCCGGTAGCCTGCGCGGCAGCCGTGGCGAATCTGGAGCTGTGGCACCGTGAGCCGGTTCAGGAGAACATCGACCGCATTGCCGCCTATCACGGCAAGAAACTGGAGGCTTTTCGCGATCATCCGCGCTTTGAAAATGTGCGCCAGACAGGCACCATTGCCGCCGTAGACGTGAAGGTCACGGACGAGGGCTATCTTGCGGGTGTGGGCCCGACGCTATATGCCTATTTCCAGGATCGAGGGTTCTTGCTGAGGCCCCTGGGCAACACGGTTTATATCTTGCCGCCCTATTGTGTGAGCGAAGCGGATTTGGACGAGATTTACGATGCGATCGCGGATTCAATCAATCATATCTGATTTTGAAGGGGCCAATAGGCCCTTGGTGGCGCGCACCCAGTGCTTGCTCGACCGCATCTGCACCGATCGGTCGTGCCATGCGCGCTTCATGAATACTCTTTCCCTGCTAGAGCATATGGGTAGCCATAAAATCATGGTCACCCAAAGCGGCGGGGCCATCGATCAGTCCACCCTCAAGCATTTGGCCGAGGAAGCGCGCCACGCCTTCTTTTTTAAACGCCAGGCGGAGCGCCTTTCCGGCCTGGTCGCGGCCTTCGAGGCGGAACAAATGTTAGCACCGGCCGCGGCGCGCATGTACTTTCAACGCCTGGAAGCGGCCACAAAGAAGAGTCTCTTGAAAGACCAAGGACCAGAACCGCATCCGCAAGCCATCTATCTCTACATGTCCATGATTGTTGAGTTTAGGGCCGTGTGGGGCTATCGACTCTATCAAGAGGCCTTGACCAAGGCTAAAATTAAAATGTCCCTTAAAAGCCTCTTGGCAGAGGAGACCGGACACCTGACGGACATGGCCGAACGCATATCGGAAATTGGATATTTTTCCGATCAAACAGTAGCGGCCTTTTGCGCAGAGGAGAGCCGACTGTTTGAACGCTTTCTTACCAGCCTCGAAAAGGCCATGGCCGGTCTAACCGCCGTTGATGACGCTCAAGTGCCAGAGAAAAGACTCAAAAAGGACGGCTATCCCGCGCACGCGGCGGAGTAGACTTCATAAGAACCCATACGACACCTCGGAAAGATTGACTCATGCGACCTTGGTCCTTCCTCCTTATCCCCATGCTGGTCCTGACGATGGCAGGAACTTTGAACCACATCTCGGATGCTCGGGCCACCGAGCTGATTGAAAGAACCGAACTGAAGAGAGCGGACCTGACCGGTGAAGATGGCAAGGAAGTTGTCGTCCTTCGCGTCGTGCTGCATCCGGGCGCAACCCTGCCCCGGCACAAGCATCCCGGCGACGAGTTCGCCTATATCGCTGTCGGAGGAACGGTTGAGACCGGAGACGGTCGGGAAATCGAGTTTGTCCCCGGTCAGGTCCTGCACTTTCCCCGCGACACAGCGCACGGCGGCTTCACCGTCACCGGCGACACTCCCTTGGAAGCCGTGGCCACCTATATCGTCGATAAGGGCGTGCCGCTGGTTGAGCTGGTCGAAGAATAAGGTATTTAAGCTGTTGCCAGAAGGCTTATGCCGCCAAGTATCACAACAGCCCACTTCAAACGATGCTTCAAGTGCCCTTCTCCTAAAAGCAATGACCCCATCAGGACAGTGATCAAGACGCTGGTCTCCCGCAGCGGCGCAACCAGCACCACCGGCGTAAAGGTTAAAGCGTAGAGCACAAGGATATAGGCTAGCGGGTTAAAAAAAGCGATTGCCAAAACGCTGCCGGGAAAGCGGCGAAGCTGATCTTTGACCTGTTGCCTTCGCTTCAGCGCGACTGGCGCCAAGACCATTGCCCGACAGAGGCTGGATGTATAGTCGAGCATTAGGGGCGGCACCAGAAGAACTGCGACAGTATAAGCATCCCAGACGGTATAACTAGCAATCAAAATACCGGCCCCCAAACCAAAGGCGACAGAAGCTGCGGGATTCGTTGCGCTGTTTCCCTTGGCCGCCGGTGTCCTCGTCCCCGTCAGGCCAAGCACGCCAAGGATTACGGCGGCACCGCCGGCAATGACTTGAAGTGTGATATCCTCGCCTAAGAGCACGGCAAAGACTGTCGCGAGAAAAGGGCCGGTCGCCCGGGCGGTCGGATAGACCAAGGAGAGGTCGCCGCGGCGATAGCCCTGTTGCAACAATAGAAAATAGGCGAGGTGCAAAAGCGCGCTTCCAATCATAAACCCCGCGGTCTCGGGCGTTAGGAAGGCTGGCGCGGAAAGGAAGATGTAAAGGGCAAAGGGCAGGTAAAGAAATACGGAGATAACCGAAAAAAGCCAAACCAGCTCAGGACCGCCATCAATTTTTTTGACAAAATAATTCCAAGCCGCATGGCAGAAGGCTGCGGCGATCACCAAGGCAAATCCAAAGAGGGTCATGGGAGAGTCCTCAAAGCCGATCAGAAAAAAGGCGCGATCAGACACGCCCTTCCATCCCCCCTAGCCTTTTCGTCTTTAAGGTGTCCGCCCTTGTGGGCTCATAACGGCGCTCGGTCCGGACCTGGTTTTACAGCGGAACTGTAGAACCCCGGGCGGTACTTCTGATCCATTTGACTGGGGCTTTTTTGCCCTCTGGGCAGGCGCGCTTTGAAGAGCGATGCGGCGCATCGCTCTGCGGACCGCGCCTATTCCTTGTCTTTCTAAGGCCCATCAAATTGAATCAGAAGTACCGTCCGGGGTTCTAACCGCACATGGATAGGTGCGGAAACTCTAAAAGGCCACTATCGTTTCGTAAAGTGACCTTTATCACTTTCGTTTGTCACGACTTTCTCGCGATCTGATCCAGGATTGAGGAAATCTCACGCGTCAAACGGTCCACAAAGGGTGGGTGGGTCAAATGGGGCGGTTCTGTCCCTTGGAAATCATCCAGTTACGGGAACAGTATTGCGGTGCAACGGTGCTCTGGCAGATCGAACCAACCAATTTGATTATTGAGAGCGCCCGGCCCAGATCACCGCCGTATTCCGTCATGGGCCCTGGCCGGTGTTTGGAGAGCGCTAATGGGTGGGAATGCCGGCGTAGGCCTGGTCTTGCCAGAGGCTTTCCACCTGTTGATTGCGCCCGCAGTTCCAGCGGTAGAACTTGTAGCGGACCGGGTTCTTTTTGTAGTAATTCTGATGATAATCCTCGGCATCGTAGAATACAGCGGCATCCTCAATGGGGGTCACGATGGTCTGGCCCAGATCTTCCTCGGCATGGGCCCGGGAAGCTTCGGCGGCCGCACGCTGGGATTGATCATGCACAAAGACGGCGGTGGTATAGGTCTCGCCTCGATCGCAAAACTGACCGCCCTCGTCGGTGGGGTCTATGGAGCGCCAGAAGGCGGATAACAACGCATCGTAGCTGACCACGTTGGGGTCAAAGGTGATCTTGACCGCTTCACGATGGCCCGTGCCGCCGGTACCCACTTTTTTATAAGTCGGGTTTTCTAGCGTCCCGCCGGTGTAACCGGAGACCGTTTCCACCACGCCGGGGATCTGATCGAAATCGGACTCTACACACCAGAAACAACCGCCGGCGAAGGTGGCAGTGGCCAGATTCTTGGGTCCCGGGTCCTGGGTCGAAGTGGTTTCGTCCTCGGCAGCCAGCAAGCCATGAGCGCCCGCGCCAAGAGATAGCAGCACGGCAACAGCGACGGCAGAAAAGAGGGAAAACAGCGGTTTTTTCATAGCTTGTCTCCAAATGAGGTACCCGGAAAATGTGACTTTTGTCCTGTCATGAAAAGGGTAGAGACCATCACAACTTTGTGGGAATCCCCACATTGGCTATCGCAAGAACCAATTAACCCTAATTTAGTGTAAAATTTTCTTGACATTAACCAAAAATAGCATGTCTCCTGAAATAAGCATCGCGGCGAGAGGCGAGCGCCCTTTTAAATACGAGCGCCAACGGGCAAGGGAAGCAAAATCCAACCCGGCAAGCCTTGTGGGCCAAAAAAGGCACCAAGCCGCACCGCTATCGTGAGCACCGGTTAGGCTTGGGATCAACCGGGCGGATTGAATGGGTCTCCGTGATTCGGGTTGGAAATTAAGGTCGGGAAGCCTTGGGACATGTTGGGAAGAGCCAAATTTACGAAGGACTACCTGTCCCAGTTCGAGGAACAGGGCTTTGCTGTCGTCCGCGGCGTCTTCGGCCCGACGGACATCGCCGAGCTCAGCGCGGCCTGCGACCGGGTTGAGGCCGAGGGCCTTAAGCACGACACCAGCTTTCGCCACAAGAACCTGTTTTATCGCATCGGCCAGGATGCCAAACTGGGCAAGGTTCTGCGCATGGCGCAATGGCCGTCCTATGAAGAAGCGGTGCTCGAGCGATTTCGCCGAGACCCCAGGCTGTTGGAGATCTTGAGTCCACTTTTGGGGACCGATTTGAAACAGATCATCAACCAGGTGCATTGGAAACACGGTGGGGCGGAAAAAGCGGAGTTCGGATATCATCAGGACATTCGCTTTCGCCGTCCCCGCGCCGCCTATCGCAACACTCGGCGGTCCTATCTGCAGACGGGCATCGCCATCGATCCGCAGAATGCGGATAATGGAGCCTTGCGTCTTTATCCCGGCAGTCACCGCTTGGGTGAGCTACAGCTTGGCGGCCGAGGCCCGGTGATGGAAAGCAGTCTGACGGACCAGGACTTGCTGTCCCATGGCCTGGACCCGAAAAATATCGTCACCCTGGAGCTGGAGCCCGGGGATGTGGCCTTTTGGGGTCTTTACACCATTCATGGCTCTGGGCCCAATCACAGCGGTCGGGACCTGAGGCGTTTTTACCTCAACAGCTATGTGCGCGCCGAGGATTGCGACCGGGGGGAATGGACCTTCCGCGGCGGAGAACCCTGCCCCTTAGGCGACGCCGTGCTGGTGCATTACGAAGAGCTTTACAGCCGACCGGAACCCCATTACCTATCTTCTTGATCTTCCCTGAGGTTGTGCTCGCGCGACGAAGAGGGCTAAGCGGGCTCTGACAAAAATGGTCCGGTAATCAAGGTGACAACAAAAAAAAGCGCGCAAAGCCCTAAACCCCGATCCCGCTCGGCGCGGGAAAAGCCCGAAACCCGCAAACGCCTCCTGGTGGAGGCGACCATCCGTTGCCTGGGCAGAGGCGGCCTTTCAGCTTTTACCATCGACCAGATTTGCCGCGAGGCCAAGGTGGCGCGCGGGCTGATCAATCACTACTACAAATCCAAGGACGATCTCCTTATCAGTGTCTATGAGACCATGACGCAATATATGGCACAGGCCACCCAGGAGCTGGCCGAAGACACCAGCCTTTCTCGCGAGGAACGGATAACCCGCATCATCGAAGCAAACTTTGATGCCCAGGCCTTCGACCCGGCGACCCTTCGAGCGTGGTTGGCACTGTGGGGCGAGATACCGACCAATCCGGATTTAAAGAAGTTTCAACAGGATCGTTACCTGGCTTTTAGGGATTGCATGGCCCAGACTTTCGAAGACCTGGCCCGTGAGCGAGGCCGCGATGTCAACGGCACCAACCTGGCCATGAAGCTAATTGCCTTTTTCGACGGCCTTTGGATTCAATGGTGCATCGAGCCCAACAGCATCACGCCGGAAAAAGCCAAGGCCGCTTGCTTTGAGTTGATCGAGACTGAACTGGGTTCCATTGCCCATACAGTAAATCGGCGACCCACCTAAAGTGTGGCCCGGATAAAGTTTGATCCGGTTCAGGATTTGATATCCCCCCAGGGCTTTCGGCGCTAGGCTGCATCATCATTTTGAGACGATTGATGATCTGTCGGGAGAGGTCCTTGGCCGAAACAGTGGTTCTGAGCGCCGCCGAGCGCCGCCAAAGCCTGAGTGTGGCCATTGCCTGTATCACTGTATTTGGCATAACGGTCGCGGTTACCTCGCCCTTGATCTCCCTGATCCTGGAAGCCCGCGGGGTCAGCGGGACGGTGATCGGCGCGATGGCCGCCGTGCCGGCGGTTAGCCTTTTGCTCACCAACCCGCTTATTCCCCTCGCAGTTCGTAAAGTGGGATTGCGGCGCTTTTTGTATTCCTGCATCGCGCTACAGTTGGTGCTGACCCTTTTGATGCCGGTGTTCGATCACATCGTCGCCTGGTTTATCTTGCGGGCCTTGGCCGGGGCAGCGGTCAACGGGCTTTTCGTGGCCAGCGAAACCTGGATCAACTTGGTGGCCGAGGAACGCTCGAGGGGCCGGGTGCTGGCGTTTTACGGCATGGCCCTGTCCGCCTCTTTCGCCGCCGGTCCGCTGCTGATCACGGTCACGGGCATCGAAGGGCCCCTGCCCTTTTGTGTGATCGCCGGCACAATCTTTCTCGCCGGGCTGCCGCTTTTTATGGCCAGAGGCCTGTCGCCGGTGGTGCAGGGTACCGCCTCCTTCGGTGTCTTTAGCTTTA
>JBCCHN010000162.1:0-11118 GCA_039028695.1 Pseudomonadota bacterium | reverse complement strand
TCAAAATTCTGACGCATGCCAATGATTCGCCGTCTTACCTGTGGGTTTCGGATAACGTTTTTGAAGATATTAAGTGCCCCCAGAACCCCCTCGTCCTGAATCAGTCTTTTAGGACGCAACAGATGCATCGGAACACTGCCCACTTCCTGGATCTGGAACCCCTCACTTTCCAAAAGTTTCCACCATTCGGAAGCCAACAAAGGCCGAGCGCCAACATGAATCTCGGCCGACAAGGCCTGCTTTATCTCTTGATGCATGCCAGCAGAGATCCCTTCAGGAACCACACTCAACTCATGAATACCCTACCGTCCACCCGGTTTGAGCATGCGAAAAGCCTCGCGCACAATGGCTTGTTTATGGGCTTCGGTGTTCATGGTTAACATGGCCTCACCGATGACAACACTAGCGATCCCAGCAGGCAGCCCGGTTTTATCGGCCGTGCCGGTCACGATCGATACCTTCTCATGGCCAACTAAATGCTATTGCGTGAAGGCGGCCAACACAGAAACTGAAAGAGATTATGAATTCTTACACTGTCCCTATTTTATTTTTCCTGTTGTTTACGCTTTTTTTGACAATCATAAAGCTCAAAAGAGCCAGACCATTCATTATAAAAGGGCCTTACCTTCGTGCGGCGATTCGGAAGGTTTTCCATTGTCCTTATAAAACTCAACAAAAAACTCCGCATCTTTCGATGGTTCTATAAAGTGGACAGCCTGCGGCACGATGACTTGGAATTCACCCGCATTCACCGTTCGTCGTTCGTTAGAAACTTGATCCTGAAAAGCGACGCTTCCTTGTCCGACTACGAGCCGGCCCCAGATACCGGCCCGGGTAGAGTGCTCATTCAGAAATCCCTTGGGCACAGTGTCAGCGTTGAAGCTATTCGTCCTTTTGTATTGTGTTACTTCGGGTGGAAGTGTCAAATCCTGCAGCATCACCAAATCCTTCATCGCTGTTGGAACATAAAGATTATCTAACCGAGCTCAGTCCGCCGTTACTGGCACGGAATGTTCGGCTAGCGACATCCAAACATCGCGCCCTTTAAATTATTGGCCATCTTTTCTGCCCGCACCATCATGAAATCAACCGCTTCGGTGGAACCGGTGACATCAAGAACCGTTTGCCTGAAAAGCCCGAGCCAAATGTCGAAGTGCCAGGGTTGAACATTATTCAAGGGTATGTGCGCAGTTACCGGCTTACCGGAATAAGTACCCGCGTTCAGCGCAACTGAAATCCAAAAGGATTTCATCTTCACCAAATGTTGGTCCCAGTTATTACCGACTTTGGCTTCGAAAATCGGTGCGAGAACAGGGTTGGATCTTACTCGGTAATAGAATTCATCGACAATGCTGGAAAGTACAGTTGGGGAAAGTCCCAAGTCGAGAACGCGCCGCTGGTGGTCAAGGCGCCTGATATGCACAATGTTGGAACTATCGTAGCCATCGGGCTTTACAGCCTTGCCATTCTCAATTTTGAGATATTGGGAATACATGGTTTATGCGGTCTCCCTTTTTTCCTGCGAATGGCGCAGGCAGCGCGACCGCGCAATGTGATCCAAAATAATCATGGATCCAGTCTCGTTGATGAACTTTTCAGTCGCATCAGGATCAATGATGACCGCACCGAACGCCTCGTCGACCCCGTGAGCCAAGATGTGTTGACATAAGGGAGTGCTCAACCCGACAAACATGCGACGCGAAACGATGGTACTGGCTCGCAAAATTGGCTCCAAGGTTCCATTCATCAGCGTCTGAGCCGTGATTGCCAAGACCTTTGCCTGTTTGTATGCCTGCGCGGCATCCTCGACCGCGATATAGCCCGGCTTGGGTTCACGCTCCACGATGCGAGCCTTGGGAAGTCGTTTTTGGGCAGCTCTGAACCCTCCTACAATGACAACACCGTCTCCAGGTGCCTCAATGCCGCCGAGCCCACCGTTTGTCTGGATCAATTGTTTCACGTCCTCGGTTGGGTCCAGCCTGTTCCAAAAGGCGTTAACCGCCGCAAGGCCTAACGATCTTGGCAATGGATCCAAGCTGCATAGGTAGGCCGCAACCTCCTTGAGGCTCTTACCAACAAATCCACTTTCCGGCCGAATCGTCCGCTCACCCTCGGTGCCCCGGCTTGGGCTTCTAGCAATGCCACGCAAATCTCCGGCCCGGATGAGCGTCCAATTCAGAACCACCAATACTTTATCGACGATAGGATGCGCAGAAACACTTTCAGCCAGGGCGGTCTCCAGGTCAGCGCCGCCCAGACGCGAAACAATCTCGAAAGCGTCCGGTTTAATCGCGCCAAACTTTTTGACGCTTGCCGAACTTGCACATCTAACGATGTGAACGCCACTCTTACCTTCGCATTCGAACTGCTCGGCTGGCACCAGCTCGATCGATTGACATCCATCGCCAATGGTCCAACCCAGTGACCGCAAGCAGTTCACTGCACGATCAAACTCAGCTTCCGCCTTACCGTTTGAAAGATCGACGGCCACATATCGGCAGGGCGGAATGTTGTGTTCATTCATGGCGAACATCCGACTATGCCACCTTCTGGGGCAGGAGCGCACAGTCGGCAAGCGTGTAGCGGTTCATTTTATCAATAAATGTTGCTTGCTCGGCACCTTCAGCCCCTCCCGTCAGCACCTCAACCTACAATAATTTAACAATAATCTCTTCTGGCTTGGGTCTGATTTTTGGCATCGCTGGTCCTCCCTCTTCTATATAATCAGGTCGGACCACTTCTTTAGGGGTAGTTTAAGGTCAACCCCTATCAACAGCCGAAGGGATCTGTCGACATGATGCTTGAAAAGGGGAGTAAGCATCATCCCTGGGATTATCTTGAGACCTCTTTAATCCCGGGCCAACCTAAAAAAACAGCCTTTTGATAGCCAACGCCGGGCGGATCGCTTTTCGCGATTCAGCTTAGTCATGCTCGATTGGCACGAGCATTGGGATGCTTTATAATGGTTAATATGTGAAAAGTGGCCATCAACCACATTGGTCAGGAGATAGATTTACCTCAAGAAAATGACGGTAACCTACTGACCGGATGGGAAAGGGGGTAGCCAAGTGCGGATCCGGCTACCCCCTCGAGGAGTATGGTTGCACCCCTTTGCCTAAGAAGCGCAAACACATAATACTCAGGTCGCACCACGATTCCAAGTGCAAATGATAATCATTCGCAATTTTTTTTCAAAAAAGTTGCTACCCCGCAGATATCGGTCACTTTTCGGCTCCGCAGAGCGAGGTAGCAGAGGGAGAGGACCGACGCAGGGGGCAAATAGGGGGGGGGCAAACTTCAGGGTCAGAGCTAAAGGGCAGAGGTGGGCCCACCCGCAGGGGACAGCAATTTGAGAAAGGGGGACCGATCCCGGCTGATGGCGACCGACGCGGATAACCCGCATCGCTTTAGATTCCCGGGCTGAAACTCCCCTATAGGACGGCAAAAGAACATCCCAGGGTCCAAAGCTACAAAGCTTCCGCCCCCTCACCTGTTAGGGGTTAAAGTCCGGTTCGCCGTAAATGTTTTCCCAGGCCTTACGGACCTTAGAGATATAGCGGGACTTAATCGGAGGCGTTCTGGAATGGTAATGCCCCACGCCATCCCAGAACTTGCCGTCAGCCGCATCAATCTCCGATTTGAGAATATATCCACTCACAAAAATATTGAAGCAGGCATCATTGGTCAGCTTTTCCTCGACTTCCGGCTTGCTAAGCCCGCTTATCTTGGAGATTTCACCCAGCCAAATCGTGTTGATTTGCATGAGCCCCATATCAACGGTTCGATTGGTATTCTTGGAGACTGCACCCGTCTTACCACCCTCCACCAAGAGCAAGGATGGTAAAGCTTGCGGCGGCAAGCCGTAAGCGTTCGTGGCAATATGCATGCAAAAAGCGATGACAAGATTCATAAAATGCCTAAACAACCTTTCGTTTTAAAAACCCTCACTCACGCGACCCCAGGAGATTTTCTCAACAGATAAGTCTGATATTAGCAAACTAATGGACCTTATTTTCCTTTTTCTCATACACTATATTGCTTTTCATATGTCCCTCTTTTACTATGCAACCGTAGTAAAATCAACTGTAACATCGCTTTGGTCATTCATTCTGTCCTAGGCGTGGGCCTCATTTATCAATCACAAAAGCAACTCAAATGGTTGAGTCCTGGCTTGGGCCATTCAGCAATTCGACTCTTTTTTCAACATTCTCCCTTATCTTAGGGCTGGTGATCGGCAGCTTTCTTAATGTGGTGATCTTCAGATTGCCATTAGGCATGGAAAAGTCCTGGTCAGTAGAGGTTGAGCAGCTCCTGAGAGAATGGGGCCATGCCAAATGGGCCAATACCCTAGCGAGGGAGCGATCCGATAAGAGCCATTTGGCCGCTTTTGGCAAGAGGTCGGCCTGCCCGAAGTGCCAATCGGTTCTGGGCGTTAGGGATAACATACCAATCATAAGCTATTTAATACTGAAAGGCCGATGCCGACACTGCGGTAGCGGGATTTCCATGCGCTATCCTGCCGTAGAAATGATGACGGCCATCTGTTTTTTGCTCTGCGCCCTTACCTTCGGACCATCGCTCACGGCCATCCTTGGGTGCTGCTTTGCCGCCATTTTGATTGCCCTTACCTTTATTGATTTGGACTACCAAATCCTGCCAGATGAACTGACGGTTTCCCTGCTCGGCCTTGGCCTATTGGCAAGCCTATTGGGTCCTTTTGCTCGACCGGAGGACTCCATTCTCGGAGCGGTCCTGGGGTTTTTGAGTTTATGGTTGATTGCCGGTCTCTATGGGAAACTCCGGCAGATGGAGGTGATGGGACGTGGCGATTTTAAGCTTTTTGGCGCTCTTGGCGCTTGGCTGGGCTGGCAGGCTCTGCCGATTACGCTTTTTCTGGCCGCGGTGCTGGGAATCCTTTTTTCATTGGCGACCCATGCCTTTTCTGATCGCACCCTAAGGAGCCCTCTGGCCTTTGGGCCGGCTCTCTCTGCCGCGGGCTTTACCATGCTGTTAGCCGGAACGCCCTTAACCTCCTGGTTGCGGAGCCTTATTTCGGGCATTTGACGACCGCGCTAAAAGCTCGTGGACGCCCGAAAGACCGCAATCATCATCGCGATATAAACCAGGCCAACCACGCCACCCACAACCAATGTCAAAATAGGGCCGGTAAGGGCGACCATGGTCTTAACTCGAGCGTCCAACTGACCCTGATAAAATGTGCCGATCTCACTCATTGCCGTATCAAGCTCACCGCTTCGCTCGCCCACGGCCGCCATATGCTGGACAAGGACGGGAATATGCCGGCGGTCGAAGCTGTTTGCGACACTGTGTCCACGCAGCACCTCGTCGGCGGCGGCCAACATGGCTTGCCGGTAATAGGCATTTTGCATGACGGTCGCGATAACCTTCATTCCTTCCATGGCGGTGAAGCCACTTTTTAGAAGCGTCGAAAACACACTGCCGATTTGAGACGCGGCATAAATCTTAATGGTGGGCCCCACCACTGGAACCGACAAGAGGGTCGTGTCAATGACCAACTTGCCCCGCTCAAAGGTATAGGCAATGAATAAGAACAGCGTGATCAAGCCGACGACCAATGCAATCGTAGGCCCTTCATTTACCGTCACATCCGATACCGAAACCAGAAATTGGGTAATTTCCGGCAAGTCCTTGCCTCGTTGCGCGAAAAAGGCGGCGAACTTTGGAATGACCTTCGCCATCATAAACCATATCACCGCAATGGCGATAATGATGACGATGGCCGGATAGGTGATGGCGTTGACGAGCTGATTCCTTAGATCAATGCGGCGCTGCAAGTTATCGGCGATGCGTTGCATCACATAATCCAACTGACCGCTGACCTCGCCGCTTTCGACCAAACTAATCATGAGAGCGGGGAAGATGCGCTTTTCCGTCGCCATTGCCTGAGCAAAGGTGATGCCCGAAGGGATTGCATCGGCCATTCTTTGAACTGCATTGGCCAGTCGGCGCCGGTGAATAACTTTGGCGGCAATCTCCAGAGATTGAACCACCGTGTAACCGGCCCCCAACATGAGGTTCATCTGCCGAAAAAAGAAGATGAGATCTGTGGTGCGTACCGACAGATATTGTCCGGGCGCGATCTTTTGCCAGATAGCATTCACGAGGCCCATGGGACTATCGGGCGCAAAGCTTGCGCTGCCCCCTTCATGTGCCGAAACCATGTACTGAGCCCGTTGGCGTAGTTGGTCCGCCACGTGCCGAATATTGTCCGCCTCCAGCCGGCCTCGGTGTTCCTTGCCCTCCTCATCCAGCGAGATGTAGCTGTAAAGAGCCATGGTCTAAGGCTTCCTTATGCCGATGCGATGGACTTCCGCCAAACTGGTATCGCCCGCGAAGACCTTGGCGGTCGCGTCATCCCAAAAGGTTTGATAGGCTCCGATCTGCGCTCGTAGTGTGGGCTCGTCCACACCCTGCGCAATGGACGCGGCAATATTCGGTGTGACCCAAAATGCCTCGAAGAGCCCAACTCGCCCTTGGTAGCCGCTTCCAAGGCAAAGCGGGCATCCGGTTGGGCCGTAAATTTGCTGTCCGGTATCCAAGGGCACTTCAAGCTCAGCGCACTCATCGGCCGTTGCCGCGCGAGGCTCACGGCAAGCCGGGCACAGTCGCCGGACCAAACGCTGGGCCATGACACCGACCAGGGTTGCGGATATCAGATAAGGCTCGCAGCCGATATCGATTAGCCTTGCAATGGCACCGACCGAGTCATTTGTGTGCAGTGTCGACATCACCAAATGCCCGGTGAGCGCGGCACGAAGGGCCGTATCGGCGGTTTCCCCATCCCTTATCTCGCCGACCAAAAGGACATCGGGATCATGCCGCAAAAAGGACCTGAGCGTGTTGGCGAAACCTAGCTTGGGCGTGACCTGGACCTGTGTGATTCCCGGAATGATTTGCTCTATTGGATCCTCGACGGTCAGAACATTGAGAGAATCGGAATCCAGCTCACGCAATCCGGCATAAAGACTTGTGGACTTACCGCTTCCCGTCGGGCCGGTCACCAAAACGATACCGTGCGGTTTTTGGATGGCAGAGCGAAAGTCCGTAAGCACCGCACCGCCCATGCCCAAGGCCTCAAGGTTCAAGTGCTGGGATTCTTGGCCCAAAATCCGCAAGGTAATGCGTTCGCCCCACCGTGTGGGAACCGTTGCGACCCGCATGTCCGTATTGCCCCCGTCACGGCCGCTTAGGTCGTAGGAAAATCCCCCGTCCTGATTGACACGCTGTTCGGTGATGTCCATCCCCGCTAGGACTTTGATGCGTGTCGTCATACCGTCACGTTCCACCTCGTTAAATCGGCGACGGTACTCCTGCATTTGTCCGTCTACCCTTAGTCGGACCCGCAAACCATTGGTCAAGGGCTCGAAGTGGATATCGGAAGCACGATAAAGATAGGCCGCATGTAAAATCTCATCCAGCAAAGCCACCGAATCAACTGCGGCTACAGTGTCGCGGCTTTCCTCCGCATTTGCGCCAAACAGCTCGGCGATCGTCAGGGTAAGCGATTGTGGGTCGGCCAGGGCCGGCTTGGATTGATCGCGAAAAAACCGCCGAGCCGTATCCAGTGCAACATGATCGTCCGGATCGGCCATCGCCAAGAAGCTCTCTCCACCTCGGGTACGCACGGGCAGAAAGTTTCGCCGCTGCATCAAGCCGCTGGGGATGCGCTTAACCAGCTCCTCATCCGGGATTAAGTCTTTCGTTTCCAAAAAGGCAAGGTTTCGCAAGGAGGCATAGGCCTGATACAAAGCTACAACAGGAAAGCGGCCAGATGTGGTGACTACCTCGAGCAGGCGCACCCGCTCGCGCCGAGCTTGAAGTCGCATTTCCGCCAACTGGTCATTGGAAAGCAACCCGGCTTGCAGGCCGGCGCTAATCAGGTTTGATTCGGTGATCGCCATCCCAATCCCTACCGTACCTGTGCCCGTCCTAGCAGGGAATCAAAGGCGTTAACGTCTCGGCTGCGGGATCGGGCTGATTCAGCATCCACCCAACGGTCTTTGACAAGCTGAACCAACGACTGCTCGAGCGTTTGCATACCTTCTCTCGAGCTGCTCTCTAAAGTGGAATAGATTTGCGAGGTCTTGGCATTTTCAATGAGATTGGCGATGGCGCGGTTGACCAGCAGGATTTCAACCGCCGGCACACGCCCTCGCCCGCCGATGGCCGGCAGAAGGTGTTGGGCAACAACGGCGCGCAGGATCATGGCAATACGATGCCGGACAATGTCTTGCTCGCCGGTTGGGAAGCTTCCGACCAGTCTTTCTATGGCGCCGACCGCATCGCCGGTATGGAGCGTCGAAAAGACCAGGTGCCCGGTTTCAGCCGCCGTCAAGGCCGCCCTCATGGTTTCGATATCCCGCATCTCGCCCACCATCAGCACATCCGGATCCTCGCGCAGGGATGCGCGCACCGCGCTGGCGAAATCGGGCACATCACTGTGCAATTCCCGTTGATGCACCAGGCTCAGGTGACCTTCGTGAATGAACTCAATCGGATCCTCCACGGTCATGATGTGGCAGGCCCTATTCCGGCTTATTTCATCCAGAATCGCAGCCAGGGTGGTCGATTTTCCACTGCCCGTCGCCCCGCAAATCAAAACAAGGCCATGGGTGAGCCGGCTCAGACCCACCAGGGATTCCGGCAATCGCAACGCGGTAAAACTCAAGAGGTCATTGGACAGGTGGCGCACGGCAATGGCGGTGCGGCCCCGCTGACGAAAAAGATTGATGCGAAACCGTTCGCCATTGCTGCTAAAGCCCAAATCAATTGAAGAGGCGTCCTGGTAGACGACCAACTGATTTGGATTGAGAAGTGCGTGGACAATTCCATCGATAATCTCATCACTAACCTGGCCGGTTTCCTCAGCGAATAGGGCTCCGTTTATGCGAAACGTTGGGGGATGTCCCCCGGTGAGGTGAAGATCCGAGGCCCCTTTGTCGACACAGGCTTTCAAAAAAACTTCAAGAACAGCTAATGGAGGATGCCCTTGGTGATCCTCCAGGACGTTATCTTGATCGGTTGGAACGTCTTGCATTACCTCTTGCATCGGTCAAAGAGCCATTAGGATGTCAAGCGCAAGCGGCTGGCCTCGGCGTTGGTCCTCGCCCTCGTTGAGCTCGGCGGCGGCGATATTCAGGCGCACCACCGACACATTGTAAGACATCGTCTCAAGTTGCTCGAGAAACCGCATGATTCCACCAAAGCGACCACGCGCCACCAATAGCACTAAGGGCCGCCCAAAACGATTCTTGGCTGCGTCCTCAAGAACCTGATTCCCCACTTCATTGGTTCCATTCGTCTGCCCCCCCTCGCTCAGCCCGGTAATGCGCTCGACCGCAAGACGGTTATCCTCGGCCAGATTGGAGATTTCCAAACGCAAGGTCTGAAAGCGATCCATGGCGTCAAGCGGCACAAACTGAGCGGATAGCTGTGCGAGGCTGGTACGCGTGGTTTGCAAGCTTTCGTCCAGGGCCGCCAGCCGCTGCTCCAGTACAGCTGGGGATATGGTTGGCTCAGGCGGGGCTTGAAGGCGCGTTTCCATACGGTTTAGGCGCCGGTTGATCATGTTTTCCTCATGTTGCACATCTTTGCTCAACTGCTGATAATGCAGACCGAAATAAGACGCGATCGCCAAGGCACAAACCAAAATAAGGATTTTGTTTTTATTTGAGGACGAGATGTCCTTTTTTCTGATCGTCGCCATATTACCCTCCCGTATTGGTATTGTCGGACGTTTGATCAGACAATTCGCTGGGCGGACGAGGTACGATCTGCAGCTCTAAGATAAACCCATCCAGGTTCAGCCGATTTCGTCCGCGGCGAAGTCGTTCTTCAGCGACCGTCAAGTTGAGATTCTCAAGGTTTCGGTCGAGTTTGCTGATAAAAAGCTGCCCGGAAGTATCGCTCAAAGCCCAGCCCGCTAAGGTGAAGTTCTCAAGTGAGCCTTTCTTCTCTTCAAGGGAATCCAGGACCACTTCCTCATTGATGGCCTCTTGCACCGCGGCCATGATATCCGGCACCCGATCACGGCGCGCCAAGAGCACATTTTGCATGATGCTCAACTGTTCCCGCGTCGTCGCCAATTCAGCCTGCCGTTTTGAAACCTCGCCACGTAGCCTTTTAATTTCCTTGTTGGTCCGTTCCAGCGCGTTGTTTAGATTCAAGGTTTCCTCAAACTCCTGATCAAGGCTTGTGAGGCGTGCTTGCATACCGGATAATTTCCAGCGCTGACTCACTTCCACCGTGGCAATCGCCAGGAGCACACAGGCCGCGATAGCAATACGGATCGCATCGGCGCTTTTCCATAAGGGCGGTTTTGGATCCGATGCCTCCAAACGCACACCCAACTCGCGCGGCGTTTGGCCCATTAGATGGAGGCCGGCCCCCAGAATGGAGGCATTTCCATCGGGCAAGGGCACTACATCGCGACCCAATCGATCGCCGATTAATGTTGCGAAAGAGGTGTCATCTGCCTGGAGATAAATCCGATCAATCCCGGGACGCATCTCCTCCTGGCAAATTCCCATGCAGGGATCGTCTTCGATATGGCGGGAACTGCGCCGTTCACAGCGAAAGGAAATGATCTTGTCGGCCTGGCCACGAATACAACAGAGCAGTTCCTGCTGAACGTGGATCAAGATTCTTTGCGTGTCCGCCTCGATCAAGCTGTCTAAGGCCGCAAAAGCCGTGCCCGTTAAGGGATAAATCCAAGCCAGACGAAGTCCGTTGCGACTAAAGGCAGCCGCCCATTGCCGCCGAATGGTCTCGCCAATGCCACAAACGTACCAACTGACACGAATAGATCCGTCCACATCCTCAAGGTCGAAAGGCTGCCAGCCGCATGCAATGTCGTCATCCGCCACCACCAGCTTTTCGCGCAGCATTAAACACTCGTCCAACTGATCGCGGGTGACAAAACCCTTTTCCACGGCCATTTCGCCGAAACGGATGACACGCTTGCCCCCAGCCGAACTGGTCTCCAGATCAACGGCGATCTCATGACGTTGATCGCGCGTCAGCAGGCCGCGACCCTCCATGATAGCGCCGATCATCCAGACCTCATTTTGCTGCGCG
>JBCCHN010000161.1:0-11201 GCA_039028695.1 Pseudomonadota bacterium | reverse complement strand
TGCTGGCCCTTTCAAACCCGGCCCAGGCCAGTTGTGACGATCCGCCCAAGGCCGGGGTGGACTGGGCGGGCTGCGATCTGGCTCAGAGTCAGCATCCGGGCGCCGTGCTGCACGATGCCTTTTTGGATGGAGTAGACCTCTCGAAGGCCAGTTTGGCGGGCGCGGAATTGCAGCGTGCCCTGCTTACCCAGGCAAATCTGGCGGCCGCTGATCTTAGCGGTGCCAATCTGATGCGCGCTACCTTATCCCAGGCCAAGCTTACGCAGGCCAATTTAAGCGGTGCCATCCTGACCGAGGCCTCCCTGACCGGCGCCGATCTATCCGGGGCTGACCTAAGTCACAGCAACCTCAACGGCGCTTTTTTAGAAGAGGCGATCTTGAAAGGTGCCGATTTGACCGGCGCCACCTTGGACTTGACCATCTTGTCTGGCGCGGATTTTTCCGGTGCCACATGGCACGATGGGACCCTGTGCGCGCCCGAGTCCATCGGTCGATGCCGGCAAGAGCCGAACTGAAGGACTGCTCATAGAGTCAAAAACCAGCACTCAGAGGGACTTAAGCGATGGCGATTGAAGCTCGGTCATGGCCCACGTAAAATTCACCAACAAAAATAATGGGATCAGCGAGCCAGTTTACATGCCTCTGGACAAGCCGATAAGTCACGTGAGCGCAAGGAAGGGAGACGATGTCTCCCACGGTTTCCGCTCGGCTTTTCTCCAAGAATGCGCCAGCACCTGTGCCCTGTTGGCGGAATCCCCTCGGCTCAATGACGCCTTTGAGGAAGGTCTGGGCATCAGCGCGCTGCTTAGCGCCGAGGCCGCTTTGCCCGATGGGCGCCCGGTTTGCTTGCAACACCTCAGTTTGGATTGAAGCCTTATGAAAAACACTTCTAAACGGCCTTATGTCTTTGTCCTAGGCAACGAAAAGGGCGGCTCGGGCAAGTCGACGACGTCCTTGCACCTCGCCGTGTCCCTTCTAAAGCGGGGATTTCGCGTTGGCAGCATCGACTTGGATGCCCGGCAAGGTACCTTGTCGCGGGCTGTGGAAAATCGCCTCGCCTATGCGAAGGAGGCGGGCCTTGCTCTGGAAGTTCCGGAGCATCGCCGGGTCTATCGCTCCGAGGCGGAGACCAAAGCCCAAGCCGAAGAGGAAGACCGGACGAACCTGGGTGCCGCCATGGGGGAATTAGCCCATTGTGACTATCTGGTGATCGACACGCCCGGCAGTGACAATTATTTGTCCCGTCTCGGACATACCCATGCGGACACGCTTATCACGCCCCTGAACGATAGCTTTCTAGATCTGGATCTCTTGGCCCGCATCGATCGGGACGGGCAAAAAATCCTCTCGCCGTCGGTCTATAGCCAAATGGTCTGGGAGCAGCGCCAACGCCGGGCCATGGCTGGTGGCAAGCCCATTGACTGGATTGTCATGCGCAACCGTTTGGCCCACATCGATGCCCGCAACAAGCGGGAAATCGGCCGTTTGCTGGACATGTTGGCGAAACGCATCGGCTTTCGCTTGGCGCCCGGATTTGGCGAGCGCGTGATCTTTCGCGAGCTCTTCCCAAAGGGGCTGACCCTGCTGGACATGCGCGAGAAGGGCGCGGGAATCCCCATGAACATGAGTCACCTTTCAGCGCGCCAAGAAGTAAGGGCGCTTCTTAAGACGGTAGGATTGCCGGACCTGTCAGAGGCTGCCGACGGATCAGGCGAGCATGCATCCAAAGGCATTGCGGCGGCGGAATAGGGAAGGGCCGCTTCCCATGTCGTGCTCAGATCCATTGTCGTCCTCTGAAAAATCGACCCAAGGCATGGTCGACTACGACGAAAATTCATCTGCCCAACAAGAGTTGGTCAAGCTTCAGGAAGGGCGCATTCGCGGGCTCGTAGGGTGCCTGGGAGAGCTGTCGCCCGAGTTTGTCATGGTGGACTACGGCTGTGGCCCGGGGAGCAGCGCCATTGAGGCGGTGAAGCCGGCGATTGAGGCCTATCGGGCCCGCTACGCCGACGGTCCCATATCAATCTGTCACGCGGATCAAACCGGCAATGATTGGACGGCATTATGGGGCTTGGCGGCCGGCCCCGGTGGTTACTTGACCGGCGATCCAGCTCTGCGCAGCGGGACCGCCGTGGGCAGCTTTTATCGGCAAATGGTGGCCGCAGGGTCGGTGGCGTTGGCCACCTGTTTTTGCGCCAGCCACTGGTTTAGCCGGGCTGTTCACCTGGAGGCGCCGGATAGCCTTTGGTTCGCCGACCTAACCGGGTCGGCGCGCGACCAAGTGGCGGCCCGTGCGCAAGCCGACTGGACCCAGTTCTTGCGGTGCCGGGCCATGGAATTGCGCTCGGGTGGTTTCTTGCTGGTATCCACTTTGGGAGCGGTTTCCGAGGAGGGCGAGGTCAATGGTACCGCGGCTTCGGGCCGGGGCACCTATCGGGCCATGCAGGCCGTTGCGCGATCCATGGCCGATGATGGCCTAATCGATGAGGCGAGCTTGAGGTCTTTCGTTTTCGGCTTGTGGTTCATGACCGAGGCGGAAGCGCGCCGGGCCCTTGAACAGGAAGGGGATTTGGCCGCGGCCTTTGAGGTTGAGGAAATCGCTGTCTCGCCCGCGCCCCACAATCCGGATGATTTGTTCGCTCATGCCATCGGCGATCCGGACGCCTATTCCCATGCTTATTGCGGCTACATTCGCGCCTTTGCCGATTCCACCCTCAAGACCCAGCTCTTCGAGCCCTCGGCGGGCGGTGATCTGACGGTCGAGGGGCTGGCCCAGGAGTTTTACCGCCGGCTCACGGAGCTATACCGGATCCATCGAGATGTTTATGCTTGCGAGATCTGGCACCTGACAGTGGTCTTGCGCCGGCGGTGACCGGAACGCAAACTCTTGCGGTCACGGACGGGTTTTTGACATTGGGTATCTCATGCACTTGCAATCTGACCAGCTCGAGCGTTTCCGAGAGGACGGCTTTTTGATCTTGCCAGAGGTGTTTTCTCCGGCGGAAATCGAAAGCTTGTGCCGGCCATTGCCGCGATTGTTCGGCGAGGATGTGCTGCAGAACTTTCGCGAAAAACAGAGCGGACAAACCCGAACCGCTATGGGCCTGCACCTGCGCGACGAGACCTACGCCAAGATTGCCCGACACCCGCGCTTGCTCCACCCGGCCCAGCAGATTCTGGAAACGGAAGATCTCTACATTCAGCAAACCAAGGTCAACGCCAAGCCCGCTTTTGCCGGGGAGGTATGGCAGTGGCACTACGACTTTGCCACCCATCACCAGGAAGATGGCGTGCCCGCGCCAAAGGCCCTCAACCTCCATATCTTTTTGGACCAGGTCAGTGAATTCAACGGCCCCCTTTGGTTCATCCGCGGCTCCCACAAAAAGGGCCCGGCGCCCGCATCCTTAGATGTGGTGACCACCAGCTATCCCCTATGGTGTGTTGAGCGCCCGGCGGTGGCCGATCTCATCGAGAAAGGGGGCATCGTCTCCGCCAAGGGACCGCCGGGCACGGTGCTGATTTTCGGCGACCTCTTAGTACACGGCTCGCCGCCCAACATGTCCTGCTGGGACCGGCGCATCTATTCGAGCATCTTGAACCCGGTTTCCAATGCCCTGACCAAATACCAGCGCCCGGATCACCAGCACCACCGGGATCTATCCCCCGTGAAGCCCGAGGCCGATGATTGCTTGAAATAGGGGCGAAAAGGGGTCCAATACCGAGACGTTCGGTTTTGAATTGGGAAGGGGGATCATTCCGAGTTTACGCCGAAAACGTGTTTTGTTGTCCCACTAAAGGGCGAATGACAGATGCATTCTTAGATGCTTAAATCGCCTGTTTTAAAAATCATAAAAATGCCTATCGCATATAGAGAAGTATTCGAAGTTAGGTTCATCTTTTATGATACGGATTGGTCAGCACTAAAATCTGGACTAAGCCATGAAAATTGCGATTGGAACAGATCATGCGGGTTTTAAATACAAAGAAAAAATAAAAGATTTTTTGGCGTCAAACGGCCACGAAGTAAGAGATTTTGGAACTTTCAGCGAGGATTCTTGCGACTACCCAGACTTTATTCTTCCCGTCGCCATCGCCGTTTCATCGGGAGAGTTTGAAGGTGGTATTGTTCTGGGTGGCTCAGGAAATGGGGAAGCAATTGCTGCAAATAAGGTCCCTGGTATTCGATGCACCGTATGTTGGGACATGTCCTCAGCGGAACTGGCGCGCCGTCACAATAACTCAAATATCTTATCCTTGGGCCAACGGATGATCGATGAGAACCAGATAAATTCGATTGTTCAAATTTGGCTTGAAACGCCATTTGATGGAGGCCGGCATCAAAGGCGGTTACAGAAAATAGAATCTGCCAAGCTGGAGTCAAACGACTGCATATAGGTAAACGCTTCTATTCATTCGGCTGGACGGGCTGTCGCACGTATCGCTGCCTATAATTGCCGTCAACTCTCTTGACGCCTAAAGGCTCAAATCCAAAACTTTTGTAGAGGCTATCTGCCGCCGCCGCGCCTGGATGTCCCTCTGTGAACGTATCGACAAGAACCAACGAGTTACCTGGAACTTGGCCCAAAGAGGCCTTGAGCAGCGTTTTCCCAATACCGAGTCGTCGATACTTTAAAGAGATGGCCAACCATCTAATCCAGTGTATTCGTTCTGACCCGCCTATCAATAGGCCTCCAACGAGAGTCCGAGGCTTGCTCGCTACAGAGGCCCGATAGGCCTGATTCCGGCCTATTTTTCTGTCCAAGATGGCATCAAAGTCAGGTATTAATCCAAAAAGAGGAGCCACTTCATCAGCCAAGAGCAACCAGGCGCCCTTATCACTGGGATCTGCCAATGCAACTTTTACTTCCATGAGCAAAGTCTATCGCGTGATGTTCAATTTCAAAAATGAACTCATTTTTTGGGCCGTCTCATGACAATGCGGTATGGGGAAGCATGGCCTCATTTCATAGCTTTTGAGATCCATAAAGCCTGCTCCTTACATGGCGGCTAGGCCGGCATTGGCGCATTGCTCATCTTGGTCGCCCTTGACGCCGCTGACGCCGACGCCGCCGATGATTTTACCATCTTTGACAATGGGTACGCCGCCGGGCGACGCCGCCAAACCGGGAAAAGTCACCAATGCGGTTCGGCCCTTGGCGATCGCCTCGGCGAAGGCGCGGGTCGTTCGGCGATAGGTGGCTGCCGCGCTCGCTTTGATTTGGGCGATTTCCACACTGGCTGTTTGCGTATTGTCCATGCGCTCGAAATAAACAAGAAATCCGTGAGTATCGACGACGGCAACGGCAACGTTCCAGTTCTCCGCGCGACAGGCTTCGATGGTTGCGATGCCAATCTGCTTGGCGGTGGCGCTATCCACCGGGGGACCATAATCGGGCCGATCTTGCGATAGTGCCGGAGCTGAGATCATGGCCAATGCAAACATAGAAAGTATGGAGATTGTGTATTTTTTCATTGGAATGATCCGTCCTTTGCTATGTTTCACTATGACCAATGATAGTATTGCCTAACCGACAATTTGTTCTCTATTCACAGATTGTCAAATTAAACGATGCGACCCAGAGCCCATTGCGCCCGATCTTCTGCGCCGACAGGACCTTAGTGCTTGGCGCGGTAAACACCAAGGAATCAAAAACAGACACATGCCTAATAAGTCTAGGCGATGATTTCGGGGAAAAATTGAGGTCCCGACAGCAAATTCCTATCCAAAAGCGTGAAGAACCCGCTTGGCCTCGATTTATCCAGGGCCGAGCAGAGTCGCTGCATCCTTAACGGTGCCTTTTTGGAAGAGACGGTTATGAAAGGAGCCGATCTGACGGTCGAAAGCTGAAAATCTGTGCCAATCATCCGGCGAGTTGCCGCTGATTACCTTTTTCTAACAATTATCAAAGCCGTATGCGGCAGTAAAAAATCCGGGCGATCTGACCCCCGATAAAGGCCAATTGAGTTTTTTCTAGTGCAAATGAGGCCAATTGTTCTAGATTATCGGCTGAAGAGGCCAGAAATTGAATAAGACCATAAGGAGGTGGCATTCTGTAATAGATCCTCTCTAAAGCGTTAATAGATCAATGCAATCAAAAACGATTAGCAAACCTAAATACAACAGGTGAGGAAATAGAAATGACAAAAATGGGTACCATCAAAGGCGCTCTGCTCGGCACGATTGCTTCAGCCATGCTCGCCGGCCCCGCCCTGGCGGAAGAGGTGATCAGGGTCACAAACTGGGGTGAATATATCGGCGAAGAGACAATCGCCAACTTTGAAAAAGAGACGGGCATCAAGGTCATTTATGACCCATATGATTCTGTGGAAGCCGCGGATGCCAAGCTGCTGGCCGGCGATTCCGGTTATGACGTGGTCTCTCATGCTTCCTCCCAAATCGCGCGCTTGATCCCAGCAGGCATCATTCAGCCTTTGGACAAATCCAAGCTCCCCAACTTCAAACACATGATTCCTGAAGTCATGGAGCAAATTTCGGAAAAGTGGGATCCGGACAACAATCACATCGTGCCTTATATGTGGGGCACCCATGGCGTGACCTACAATGAGGAGCTGGTATTGGCAGCCGATCCGGATGCGCCCATCGGTTCCATGGAAATGATCTTCGACCCGGCCCATTTAGAGAAGATATCTCAATGCGGTGTCGCCCTTCTGGATTCTCCCACGGACGTCATCCCCATGGCTTTGGCCCATCTTGGTCTGCCGCCGGACTCGACCAGTAAGGAAGATTACGAAAAAGCCGGCGAACTGCTCAAAGCCATTCGTCCTTTTGTTAAAACATTCGACAACTATGCTTACCAGCGCATGCCCGAGAAGGAATTCTGCGTGGCCGTGACCTGGGGTCCGGATGGCCTCTTGGCAATGTCAACCGCGGCGGATGCGGATACGGGCGTGGAGTTAGACTTCTTCCTGCCGGAAGGCCCTGGCAAAGCCAACCTCTGGGTTGATGGCTGGGTTATTCCCGCCGACGCCAAGAATGTGGAAGGCGCTCATAAATTTCTCAACTACATGATGCGCCCAGACGTGGCCGCCGGTGACAGTAACTTCACCTGGTATGCGACGGCCAATCAGGATGCCATCGAATTGATTGATGAGGCTGTCACCAGCAGCCCGGCCTCCTTCCCGCCAGCGGACAAGGTTGCCAACATGTACACCTTGTCACCCTTGCCCAAGAACATGGAAAGGGTTCGCACAAGGCTCTGGACCGACGTTAAGGCCGGTCAGTAAAAAACAAAAACAGGAGCGGCGATGAGAATTTCATCGCCGCTTCTTTTTACGGCCACACAATAACAAAAATAAGGCCGGCCATGAGGGGGGTAAAAGTTCAAAATGGCAGAGCCACAGGTTTCCTCGGATACGCCCTGGCTGGATCCAGGCGCCGAGCCCTTCATCAAAATCCGCAGCGTGACGAAACAATTCGGTCCCTTCACGGCCGTGGACAATCTCGATTTGGATATCTTTAAAGGCGAACTCTTTTGCCTTCTAGGTCCGTCGGGCTGCGGCAAGACCACGCTGCTGCGTATGTTGGCCGGCTTTGAGACCCCCACATCGGGCACCATCATGATCGACGGCGCCGATATGGCGAGTGTTCCACCTTACGACCGCCCGACCAACATGATGTTCCAGAGCTACGCCCTCTTTCCCCATATGACGGTGGAAAAGAACGTGGGGTATGGCCTGAAGCAAAGTAAGGTGCCCAGAAACGAAATCACCGAACGCGTGGACGAAATGCTGCGCCTGGTTGAGTTGCAGGATTTCAAAAAACGCAAACCCCACCAATTATCCGGCGGACAAAGGCAGCGGGTCGCGCTTGCCCGGTCGCTGGTGAAAGAGCCCAAAGTTTTGCTGCTGGACGAACCCCTTGGCGCGCTGGATAAGCGTCTGCGGGATCAGACTCAGTTCGAGTTGATGAGCATCCAGGAAAAGCTGGGCATTACTTTTGTTGTGGTAACCCACGACCAAGACGAAGCCATGACCCTGTCCACCCGCATCGCGGTGATGGAAAAGGGACGTTTTGCCCAGATTGGAACGCCGACAGAGATCTATGAGTTTCCGGATTCCCGTTACGTGGCAGATTTTATCGGCTCCACCAACATGCTGGAAGGCGTGGTCTCCGAAGAAACGTCCGATCATGTGATCGTCAAAACGGATATCGGCCCGGTCTTTATCAACCATGGCGCCATGGTTTCGGTTGGCACTAAGGTCTGGATCGCCCTGCGACCGGAAAAGGTGCAAATGTCCAAAGAGCCGCCGAGCGAAAGCGGTTATAACCTTGCCAAGGGACAGGTGGAGGACATTGGATATTTGGGCGACGTCTCCACCTATCTTGTGCGTTTGGAGCAGGGTCACCTAATTAACGTGACAGCCCCCAACCTGATTAGACCGCGGGATCGAACGCACAAGATCACCTGGGAAGAAAACGTCTTTTTGACCTGGGATCCGTCCAGCCCCATCCTCTTGCTGAAGTGAGGGGCCCATGGCAGACGTTCCGAACACGAACCAAGGTTTAGCAGCGGGCGAACCGGATGGCTTTCAAAAATTGAAGGCAACAGTGCTGCATGCCCTAAATGCCAGCTGGAAAAGGGTTGTCATTTTCATCCCTTACAGCTGGATGCTGCTGTTTTTTCTCTTTCCTTTCTTTATCGTCCTCAAAATCAGCCTGGCTGAATCGACCATCGCGAACCCGCCTTTTTCGGCCATGTTCGAATGGGTGGACGACAGCGCGCTGTCCATCAAGGTTTTCCTCTATAACTTCCAATTCCTCTTGGAAGACGACCTCTACGTCAAAACCTATCTTAACTCTATCAAGATATCGTCCATTTGCACCTTGCTGAGCCTGCTGATTGGCTATCCCATTGCCTATGCCATTGTGCGTTCCAGTCCGACCACCCGCAATCTGCTGCTCTTTTTGATCATCTTGCCGTTTTGGACGTCCTTCCTACTGCGGGTTTACGCCTGGATCGGAATTTTGGCGGACCAGGGAACGATCAACAATTTGCTCATTTCCATCGGGCTGATCGAATCGCCCATTCGCCTGCTTTACACGGAATTCGCTGTCTATTTGGGCATTGTCTATACCTACCTGCCGTTCATGGTGCTCCCGCTTTACGCCAATATGGAAAAGCTGGATGGCTCACTCAATGAGGCTGCGGCCGATCTGGGCGCCAGACCGACTACAACCTTTTTCACCGTTACCTTGCCGCTGACTGTACCGGGGATTGTCGCCGGCTCCTTGTTGGTTTTTATTCCGGCTACTGGTGAGTTCGTTATTCCCGACCTCTTGGGCGGCGGTAATGTGCTCATGATTGGTCGGGTCCTCTATGGCGAATTCTTCTCTAACTATGACTGGCCGGTCGCATCGGCTGTCGCCATCGCCCTCTTGCTGCTGTTGGTCATCCCCATGATGATCTACCAGCACTATCAGGGCAAAAGCGCGGGGTAAGGCTCATGAAAACCGGTGAACGGTCGCCCTTTCTGACGATCATGCTGGTCATGGGACTGGCCTTTTTGTATATCCCCATGATCCTGTTGGTTATCTATTCCTTCAATAACTCAAGACTGGTCGCCGTCTGGGGCGGCTGGTCAACCCGTTGGTATGTCGAACTCTTCAAAAGCCCCGAGGTTTGGGACGCGGTAATCCTGAGTTTGCAAGTGGCCGTGGTGAACGCGACCTTCGCAACGGTGCTTGGCACCCTGGCCGGCTTGGCCATGGTCCGCTTCGGCCAGTTTAAGGGACGCACGCTTTTTGGTGGCATGTTGGCAGCCCCGCTGGTCATGCCGGAGGTTATCACCGGTTTGTCCTTGCTTATGCTATTCATCACGCTGAAGGGCATTATCGGTTGGCCGGAGGAACGGGGCGCCACGACCATCACCATCGCCCATATCACCTTTTCGCTGGCCTATGTGGCCGTTGTGATCCAGTCCCGTTTGACGGGCATGGGTCAGACCTTAGAAGAAGCCGCATTGGACCTGGGGGCCCGGCCTTTCCGTGTCTTAATGGACATAACGCTGCCCCGCCTGGCGCCGGGAATGGTGGCCGGATGGCTGCTTGCCTTCACGCTTTCCTTGGATGACCTAGTGATCGCCAGTTTTGTCACCGGACCGGGCTCGAACACGTTGCCGATCTTGATCTATTCCAGAATTCGCACGGGTCTAAGGCCGGACATCAATGCCTTGGCGACCATCATCATCCTGGCCGTTGCGATTGGCGTTGCCATCGCTGGTATCATCATGCTGCGGCAACAAAAGCAGCGGGAGCGGGAATTGGCGATGGCCGATTAATCCGGTTCTTTAGACCTTTACCTCCGCTGTTGCCACACGATCTTGCTCTGCGGCAATTTGTTGCTGTCCAGGCGGCTGAAATTGAGAGATCGGTCGCGCACCATCGGTGCTTACCCTGGCCTCAGGCCGAACAGCATCCATCATAGGAACAGCGGCAATCGGCGCAAGCGCCCGGGCTGGTGACACCGCAATGCTCCAGCAGGCGCTTCTTCAGGGCCATTCGGGCCCGGTGGAGCCGAACGGTCGCATTGTTGACCGAAATATTCAGCACTTGGGCAGCTTTGGCCAGCGGCAGATCGTCGATGTCGACAAGATTGAGGATGGCGGCATAGTTAGGGCTTAGATTCTGCGCCTGTGCGATGCTGCAATTGCATACTGCGGTGGCCTCCGGCGCGACAGGTTCGCCGTCCTGGGCCATGGCTTCGATTAAGTGCTGCTCGCGGGCTTTTTTGCGCCCGGCGTCAATCGCGACGTTGGCATGAATACGGTAAAGCCATGGCAGGACACGCGCGGGTTCCCGCAGTGTGTGCGCCTTTTCCACGGCGCGCATGGCGGCGACCTGAAGCACGTCCTCAACGTCGGCGGGCGGGACTCGGGCCCGCACATAGCCTTTCAGTTCAGCACGAAAAATGCTCAGGGCCGAGGTGACGCACGTCCTGGAATTAAAGCCATCCATGCCCAGAGATTACATTAATTTCCCGGGGTTTACATTAATTTGAAGCGTTTGGACACCCACAGCTGGGTCCACAGGCACATGAAATACATGTACAGGTATCGCCACAACAGCAAATACCATCATCTGGTTGTTTATCTCCACAACTGCATGATGCTGGGCAGCTTTTGCACGCACAAACCGGGGAATTGCTAAATGGTCTCTCCAAGTCAGAGTCTTGCAAAATATA
>JBCCHN010000160.1:0-11292 GCA_039028695.1 Pseudomonadota bacterium | reverse complement strand
CGAAGCATGGTTCGCCCGACCGTTTCGGAGGGATCGCTTTCTAGTCGCCGCTTTCTAGTCAAGGAACAAGCACGCCATGTCGGTTGACAAGGACACTGTTGCGCAAATTGCCAGGCTGGCACGAATTCGCGTCAGCGATCAACAACAGGCAGCCCTCGCTGGGGAGCTGTCTAACATCCTGCAGTGGATCGAACAACTGTCCGAGTTGGATACCGAGGGCGTCAAGCCAATGACTTCGGTGGTGGAAATGGTCGCACCGGAACGCGAGGACCGCATCGACGACGGGAATAGGGCCGCTGATATTCTGGCCAATGCGCCCGAGGCGGCGCAAGGCTATTTCGCGGTGCCCAAGGTGGTTGAGTAGGTACGATGAGCGAGATAACCAGATTGAGCCTCTCGGAGGCACGGGACCGTTTGACCGCCGGTGAATTTTCCGCGGTGGAACTGACCAAAGAGATGATCTCCGCCGTCGAGGCCGCACGTCCGCTGAACGCCTTTATCACGGAAACCCCTGAACTTGCCCTTGAGATGGCGGCGGCCTCGGATCAGCGGCGGATCTCCGCGAAAAAGGATGGGGCAGAGGTTGGTGTGATGGACGGGCTGCCCATCGCCATTAAGGATCTTTTTTGCACTAAGGGCGTATTGACCACTGCCGGGTCTCACATCCTGGATGGATTTCATCCGCCCTATGACTCGACTGTTAGCGCCAACCTATCGCAGGCCGGTGCGGTGATGTTGGGGAAAACCAATCTGGACGAGTTCGCTATGGGCTCGTCCAACATGACCAGCTACTACGGCAATGTGACTAATCCCTGGAAGCGACAAGGGGACGATACACCCTTGGTGCCCGGTGGGTCCTCGGGCGGGTCCGCGGCCGCGGTGGCTGCTCGCTGTGCCTTTGGTGCGACCGGGACGGACACCGGCGGCTCCATCCGCCAACCCGGTGCTTTCGTGGGTATCGTGGGCATGAAGCCGACCTATGGGCGTTGTTCCCGTTGGGGTATCGTTGCTTTTGCATCCTCGCTGGATCAAGCCGGACCCATGACGCGAAGCGTGCGGGATGCGGCCATCATGCTTGAGGCCATGGCGGGCTATGACCCCAAGGACTCCACCTCCGTGGATCGTCCGGTGCCCCGCTATGAATCGGCTTTGTCCGGCGATATTCGCGGCCTGAAGATCGGCGTGCCCAAGGAATATCGGGTCGACGGCATGCCGGATGAAATCGAGGCTCTTTGGCAAGAGGGGATTGCATGGATGAAGGAAGCGGGCGCAACGCCGGTGGAGATCTCCTTGCCCCACACCATGCATGCCTTGCCCACCTATTACATCGTGGCACCGGCTGAAGCGTCCTCCAACTTGGCGCGGTATGACGGCGTCCGCTACGGCCTGCGAGTGCCTGCAGACAGTTTGGATGAGATGTATGAACTGACCCGGGGCGAGGGCTTTGGCGAGGAGGTCAAGAGGCGTGTCTTAATCGGGACCTACGTACTTTCCGCAGGATATTACGACGCCTACTATAACAAGGCGCGGCAAGTGCGCACCCTCATCGCCAATGACTTTGCCAGTGCTTTTGAGGATGTGGACGTTATCTTGACGCCGACTGCCCCCTCGGCGGCCTTTGGCATTGGCGAAAAAATGGACGATCCCGTGGCCATGTATCTGAATGACGTCTTTACTGTTCCGGCATCGCTGGCCGGTCTGCCGGCCATATCCGTACCCGCCGGTTTGTCTGCGGACGGTTTGCCCCTGGGTCTGCAGTTGATTGCCCCTGCCTTTGACGAAGAGACTCTTTTCCGAAGCGCGGACGTTCTGGAGAAGGCCGCGGGCTTTGACGCCTTGCCGCAGTTTTTGGCGGGAGAATAGGCCATGAGTGGAAAAACACCAGATTCCAGCCAGTTAGTGAAAGGCAAAAGCGGCCTTTGGGAAGTTGTTATCGGCTTGGAGGTCCATGCTCAGGTGATCTCCGACTCCAAACTATTTTCAGGTGCTGCCACGGCCTTCGGGGCCGAACCCAACGCGCAGGTGTCCCTGGTCGACGCGGCCATGCCGGGCATGCTGCCTGTCCTGAATAAAGTGGCGGTGGAGCAAGCAGTCAAAACTGGTTTGGGCCTCAATGCGAAAATAAATCTCCATTCGGTCTTTGAGCGTAAGAACTATTTCTATGCGGATCTGCCCCAAGGTTACCAAATTTCCCAATACCTTCAGCCCATCGTCGGGGAAGGGCAGGTGACCCTTGACTTGCCGGACCGGGAAGAGCCCAGTGTCATTGGCATTGAACGGCTGCATCTGGAACAGGACGCGGGCAAATCAGTTCACGACCAGCATCCGACCCAATCTTATATCGACCTGAACCGCTCTGGCGTCATCCTGATGGAAATTGTCTCCAAGCCGGATATGCGCTCGGGCGAGGAAGCGGCGGCCTATTTGCGCAAACTGCGGTCCATCTTGCGGTATTTGGGCACTTGCGACGGAAACATGGAGCAGGGCTCCATGCGCGCCGATGTGAACCTGTCGGTCCGCCGTCCCGGTGAGGAACTGGGGACCCGCACGGAGACCAAGAACCTGAACTCCATCCGCTTTGTGCAACAGGCCATTGAGGCGGAGACCAAACGTCAGATCGCGGTCCTTGAAAAGGGAGGGTCGATCGCACAGGAAACGCGGCTCTTTGACGGGGCGACGGGAAAAAGCCGCTCCATGCGCACTAAGGAAGAAGCGCACGATTATCGCTATTTTCCCGACCCGGATCTCTTGCCTCTCAACCTGGAGCAGGCTTGGGTGGACGAGGTCCAGGCGGCATTGCCCGAATTGCCCGATGCCAAGAAAAAACGGTTTGAAGCCGATTTTGGGCTGAGTGCCTACAATGCGTCTGTATTGGTCTCAGAAAAAGAGATAAGCGAGTTTTTTGAAAAAATGATGTCAGAACTCAAACCGCAGACTGGTGTTCCTCTGAACCAGATCGCGATCAAGAGCGGCAATTGGGTGACAGGTGAGCTTTTTGGCGCTCTGAACAAGAATGGCCTTGGAATTTCTGAGAGCCCGATCTCGGAAGAACGGCTGGCCGGATTGATCAAGCTGGAGCTGGACGGCACCCTTTCGGGCCGCATAGCCAAAGATGTGTTTTTTGCCATGTGGGACAGCGGTAAGTCGGCTGAAGAAATCGTTGAAGAAAAGGGCCTCAAGCAAATCAGCGACAGCGGCGCGATTGAGGCCATTGTTGACGACATCATCGCGGGTAACGCGGGGCAGGTGGAGCAATACCGCAGCGGAAACGAAAAGGTCTTGGGCTGGTTCGTGGGCCAGGTGATGAAAGCAACAAAAGGTCAAGCTAATCCGGGCGTGGTCAATCAAATTTTGCGGACTAAACTCAATGGCTAAAGATGTATTGGATGTGGAATTTTGCCGGCGATTCTTTCCGGCCCTGAAGAACGGTGTTGCCTATTTTGAAAACGCTGGCGGTTCCTATGTGCCGCAACAGGTCGTTGATCGTTTGCAGGCCTATATGAGTGAATGCCAGAACCAACCGGCTTGGGCTTTTCGCTCGTCGCAGGATGCAACGCAGCGGCTGGAAGGGGCCCATCGCCTTTTTGCCGAGATGATCGGGGCCGAGCGAGACGAGATCGTCATTGGCCCTTCCACGACACTAAATGTCTATATCCTGGCGCAGGGCCTGAGGCCCAATTTCGCCCCAGGGGATGAGATCATCGTCACCAATCAGGACCACGAAGCCAATGGGGGCGCTTGGCGGCGTCTGGAAGAATTTGGCATTGTGGTGCGGCAATGGTCAATAGACCCCGTGAGTGGTCTGCTAGATCTCGCGGAACTGGATGGACTTCTGAACAAAAAAACCAGGCTACTTTGCTTCCCCCATGTTTCCAATGTGGTGGGCTCGATTAACCCGGTCGCCGAGATAGCCGCCAAGGCCCGCAGGGTCGGCGCGCTGACCTGCGTGGATGGTGTCGCCTATGCGGCTCATGGCCTCATCGACGTCAAGGACTGGGATGTGGATTTTTACCTCTTCAGCCTCTACAAGATCTACGGTCCTCATCTGGCGCTTATGTACGGCAAACGCGAGGCGATTGCCCTGTGCCGAAACCAGAATCACTATTTTCATGAGAACAACCCGCCCGAAACCATTCATCCGGGGGGACTAAATTACGAATCCGTGGCGGCCTTGAGTGGCGTTGGGGACTATTTTGATGCCCTTTACGAACATCACTTTGGCGGTGAGGCCAACGATCCGAAAACGCGCCTTCAGGCGGTCTTCAGGTTAATTGAGGGCCATGAAGGCCGGTGTCAGACCCGCTTCTTGGACTATCTGCGCAGCCGCGCAGACATCAGGATTATCGGTGACGCGAGCGGGGACCGGGAAAAGCGCATGCCGACCATCTCCTTCTCGCTCGATGATTGGCGGTCTAGGGATCTGGCGCAAGGGCTGGCTGACAAGGATATTGCCGTGGGCCATGGTCACTTTTACGGTCACCGTTGTGTGCGGGCTTTGGGGTATGACGATCCTGAAGACGGCGTCGTGCGCGTCTCGATGGTTCACTATACCAGCTTGGAAGAGGTCGATCAGCTTATCTCGGCCATGGACGAATTGTTGAGCTCCTAAACCCTATCGGATTAAGAACTCAACATTTTCGCCTGGAATGCAGGAATGTGAATTGATCGGCGAAAAGCCTAGCGATTTTTCGGCTTCGGTCCGCGCTTTTGTGGCGCCAGGGTCCGGTCCAGCTTATCTTCAAGCCGGCTGACGAAATTGGGCTTGCCGAGAGGGCGCCCGGTCCTACTGTGCGCCTCAATAAGGGCTGCGTCTTCTTCTGAAATGCCTTCTTTCAGGAATGCTGCCCAATCGCCTACCTTTTTTTGCAAAGGTGCGACTTTGACCAAGGCATCGTCTTTACCCTTGAGATGCGCCTTTGCACTCGACCAGCGATAAGTTTTGGCGGACCGAGAGACACCTTCCATCACCGGGCTCTGCTCCACGTAACAAGCGGCCTTAACCCAAGTCGGCGGGTCCATGGGGAAGGAGGCAAAGCGCCCTTGCCACAAAAAGCCCGACCAGCCATAGAGATCGTTGATTCTTCGGGTGTAGCGCCGATGCGCTTCGCCGACCGCCCGTGCCAGACCGTCATAGGTCTTGGGCGTTGCAATCAAATGAACATGATTGGGAAGGAGGGAATACGCCGAGATGGTCACTCGACAACGGTCGCACCATTCGGCCATGATTTCGAGGTAGGCCTTATAGTCGGCCGGCTCGAAAAAGGTGTCTTGTCCCCGATTACCGCGCTGAATGATATAGTGCGGTACGTTCGGGATCACCACTCGTGCTAATCTTGCCATGACATTAACATATGTCAGGGAACGTAGAATGTCACCCCTAATTGAGAAAGTGTCACTCTTTCATTTGAACTCCTTATTTGTGCTAATCTCGTTTTGAGAGCATTGCAAAAATAAGATAAATAAAAAGATGTATAATTGACGATTGAGTGTCAGACACCCTTGTTGAATGTTGAAACAAATCCACGGCAACATCGAACACTTGGCCCTGGGGCTTGATATTGGCAATTTGATCCAGCATCTATGAGGAAGTGACCTTCAGGTGAGGATACTGGTTCCATGATTGACCTCTACACTTGGCCGACTCCGAATGGCCACAAGATCCACATCATGTTGGAAGAGCTTGGGCTGGCCTATAAAGTCCATGCGGTCAACATTAATGAGGGTGATCAATTTAGTCCCGCTTTCTTAAAGATTAGTCCGAACAACAAGATGCCGGCTATTGTTGATCCTGATGGTCCGGGTGGCACCCCCCTTTCTCTTTTTGAAAGCGGGGCCATTTTAATCTATTTGGCCGAAAAAACGGACCGCTTCTTGTCCAGCGATCCGCACGGGCGCTATGTGACCCTGCAATGGCTCATGTTCCAAAAGGCTGGGATCGGGCCGCTATTGGGGCAAAACCATCACTTTCGCCGCTATGCGCCTGAGAAGATCGACTATGCCATCGACCGTTATACGAATGAAGCCAAGCGATTATATAGCGTGCTGGACCGTCGCTTGTCTGAAGCCGCCTTCTTAGCCGGTGATGACTATTCCATCGCGGACATTTCTACCTTTCCCTGGTTGCGCAGTCATGAGAATCAGGGCGTTGAATTGAATGGCTACCCCCATGTCCAAAAATGGTTCGATGGCATCAACAATCGGCCGGCGGTTCAACGAGGGATTCAGGTCCTGGCTGACCGCCGCAATAGCGGTCAGATCAATGAGCAAGCTCGAGACATTCTGTTCGGGACGCGGCAATATGACCGTAACTAAAATGGCTGGTATCGAGCATTCAATCCTCTTAATTGGACTAGGTTGGCGAGCATGAGCGAAGATCGGCCCCTGCACCTTGACACAGTAGCGGCGCAGGCCGCCCATTATCTGGATCGGGAAACCGGCGGCGTGGTGCCGCCGGTACAGCCCTCGACAACCTATGTGCGGCGTGCCCAGGACTATGGGCTGACTGGCACGACGAGCTATACCCGTGATCACAATCCCACTTATGACCCATTGGAAAAGGTCCTGTGCGCTTTGGAGGGCGGCACGGCGGCAGCGGCCTTTTCGGCGGGCTTGGGAGCGGCCAGCGCGGTTGTTCAAGCCCTGCAGCCGGGTGATCATATCGTCGCGCAAAGATCCATGTACTGGGGTTTCCGATCCTGGTTAGAGGATTTTTGTCCTAGATGGGGTCTGGGACTAGATTTGGTGGACGCGACCCGAAGCGACAACATCGCTCAGGCCCTCAAGCCCGGTGTCACCAAACTTGTCTGGATTGAAACGCCGTCAAACCCCTTGTGGGAAATCACCGATATTCGGCAGGTAGCTGGCTTGGCAAAATCCGCCGGTGCGCGCCTGGCGGTGGACAATACGGTATCGACACCCATCCTGACCCGTCCCTTGGAATTGGGCGCGGATCTGGTCATGCATTCGGCCACAAAGTATCTCAATGGTCACAGCGACGTCCTGGCGGGGGCGCTGATCACCGCTCGAGAGGACGAATTTTGGGAGCGCATCCTCTATAATCGAGCCAAACTGGCATCGGTTTTGGGGCCCTTCGAGGCTTGGCTGTTGCTAAGGGGCTTGCGGACCCTCTCCTTGCGGGTCGAGCGGGCCTGCGCCAACGCTCAGGCAATCGCTGAACACTTCCAAGATCATGAGGCTATTGAAAGGGTTTTATACCCGGGCTTAGCCGATCATCCCGGACATGACGTGGCAAAAAGCCAAATGACGGGCGGATTTGGCGGCATGTTGAGTCTGTGTCTGGCGGGTGGTGAAGAGGCTGCTCTGAGGCTGGCCAAGAGAACCAAGCTTTTTCTCCGCGCCACCTCCTTAGGAGGACCGGAGTCACTAATTGAGCATCGTGCGACCATCGAAGGGGCAGCGGGTGTCGTACCCAAAAATCTCTTGCGGCTGTCCATGGGAATTGAGCATCTGGATGACTTGGTGGCTGACTTGGAACAGGCCTTGGCCTAAAGCACCGCCTCGTCGCCCCTGCAACCGATAAGGAGACCTTTGTGACCATCGAGCTTTATACCTGGTCGACCCCCAATGGCAGAAAAGTGTCCATTGCCCTGGAAGAATTGGGCTTGGCCTATTCGGTGCATCCTATTGATATCGGAAAGGGCGAGCAGTTCGATCCCCACTTTTTGACCATCAGTCCCAACAATCGTATCCCCGGCATTGTGGATCCGGATGGGCCCGATGGTGCGCCCATTTCCCTGTTCGAGACCGGGGCCATCCTGCTTTACCTGGCGGAAAAAACCGGTCAGTTCATGCCCAAAAAGGATCGAGATCGTTTCGTCGCGGTCCAGTGGCTGATGTGGCAAATGGGAGGCTTTGGGCCCATGCTTGGGCAGGCCCATCACTTCAGGCGATTTGCGACGGATAAAATTCATTACGCCATCGAACGGTACACCGGGGAAACCAGGCGCCTCTATGGCGTCTTGGATCGGCGTTTGGCGGAGGCCGAATTCCTCGCGGGAGAATACTCCATGGCGGATATTGCCACCTTTCCCTGGGCGGCACGTCACGAGTGGCAAGGGATCGAGCTGGCGGACTTTGAAAATGTTCACCGCTGGTATCGGGCGATTGAAGCGCGCCCGGCGGTGGTTAGGGGTATGGCTGTGCCCTGATTGACTGAAGCCAGGGCGGGCACTTAGCCGGCTGCCCTGGCTTTGCCCCTGCGCGTGCCTTCGAGTTGAACCACCGTTGCGGCTTGTCCTGCACTCGAGATTAGGGTTTCCAGCTCCGCCCGGCATTGTTCCAGGTTGGCCAGTTCTCGGGAATCTTCCCGGTCATAAACTTCAAAGCAGCTTAGCTTTATTTCCACCAAATCTATCAGCGTGTCCAAGGCACGGGGTGATAGCGACATAAATCCCTCCATGAGCAAAATCTCTCTGTCGGAAGGAAGCTTGCCAAAGTCAGTGTTAAGGCGATGTAAAAGAAGCGTGAAGAATTACCTAATTTAGGTCTATTTCCCATTTTAGGATCCCGCCATGGTTTATCAGGTGTTAACAAGCGTTCAATTGAAGTGATCGTTTTGGGCTCCAAGGCGCCTGAGGCGCGAGTCTGGAATTTGGCCCTGGGAGTCGCGCGATTTCAAATTAAACCTTGACCATGCTCATAGTGGGCGAGCGGGTATTGCGCCCTAAGTGTTGGACAGAAACGGCGCCGCAGAGCAGGGGAGCCTGCGGTAGATCGGCCTGCTTGCAGGCGGATGGTGCGCAAGATGTTGTGCTATGCAAGAATTTCAATGTTCGCCTTTTCAAAAGGAATTAAGCCAATCGACGCAGTTTTATTCTTGTCCGTCTCGTGATCAAAGCAAGCCGTGAAGGGCGGATTCAAATAAATCACGTTGAAATGAAAATCAACTGACAGAACTGACTAATGCAAAATAGCGGAATTGGACGCTCGGCGAGAGCGATTGATGTTTCGGGGCAAGGTAAAGGTTTTGAAAAGGGAGTGATCGCCGTGGTTGGCCCCCAATCAGGACACGGTTCTTTTGCACTACGATGTAGTCGCTTGCGGCTTCTGCTTGCAGCATCGAGGTGGGTAGACGGGTTAGGCAAAAAGCGAGTAAAGATAAGGTCGAAGTAACGCGGGAAATTCCAAATTTCATTGTTTGGCACCTGTACTTTTCGGTCAAATATTTCTTACGGTTTTGCAAAAATATAAAAAATCATCACCTATTTGAGCATATCCCTGGAAGGTCTTCCGTTGATACTGTCCAATACAGTATGCTCGGATATGCCCTAGAGTTGATTTTAAGGGCCGCTGAATGAGGGCTTTGAAAAATTAAATGGAAGGTTCAGATACGGTTTTTGGGGGCTGATTTTGGTTTTTTAATATTCCCCTGAGAAGCCCTACTCATTTTATGAAAGAAAACTAAGCAAAGACATTCCAAGCGTCATTGGCCAGATTGCGGCATCAAGGAGAGCTGAAAAAACCGCTGCGCCGCCATCTTCCTCACCCAATTTGAGCACATAAAAATTCCGGTATAACAGGGCTGCAAAGGTTAGAAGCCCAAAAGCGATGTAAATTATGGCCATCACCCTCCAAGCGCTTTTAGGACTTTTCCCGGTGCTTCCCATAAAGGCTTCCAACTCCCTAATTGGCTAGTACAAAAATAATGGCTGCTTATTTCGCTCAAGCATCCTTTTGGCTAAATTGCCGAGGCACAATAAGCTAGCTAGGCTTGAATTGCTATTTGGTAGGTCTCCAAGATGAAAAAATCTTTAGCCTCAATCCTTGTGCTACTCGCATTGGCCTATTTGGCATTTGATTATTACGAGTCCGAATCCGTAAGTCATATCGGCATTGTCACTCATGTCCGCGACGGAGATACCATTGAGATCGGCGATGAGGTATTCCGCCTGGCAGGCATAACTGCGCCCGCGCGATCAGATTCAGAAGGCAATGACGCCACGATCTTCATGAAAGGTCTTGTGCTAGCCAAGGAAGTCGATTGTGAACCGACTGGAGATAGGTCTGACGATCGTATTTTGGCCGTGTGTTTCATTGATGGCAAAGATATTGGCGAGGCAATCATTGAGGCAGGTCTAGCAAGAGACTGCCCGAGGCACTCCAATGGGCGTTATGAAGATGCCGAACAAAGGGCGATTGAAAATGGTCACGACTTAGCGGCCGCATTTGAAATGCCCGCATATTGTATTCAACAATGATGCGCACAAATTTACCGCGGCACATCTCGATCCTAGATCTTTGGCCGCGGAATGAAAGACAATTACTGCAGTTTAATCACAGTAAACTGGGCTAGGCTAACATCTGAAAACTCGTCGGAGTCTCCGTTTGTAAGATTGGTCACTATTCCGGTGAAATTCATCATGCCGGTGACAATCCCCATATCGCCATTCTGATTCATGTGTCCTGACATCGATTGGAAGGACATGGTTCCCTCAAATCTTCTCGTTTGCCCACCTTCTGTCAGCTCTTCAGTCATCTCACGGTTCAATTTCAGAGAAAATTTGCAATTTTTTTTCAGCTTAAATTTTCCTAAGGTAATAGTACTTTTTGTGCTTACCACATCTCCCTCTGGCGTAACCGATTTTTCGGTGCACCTGCTATTTTTGCGAATGGCACTCTTCTTATTCAGATTAGCCAAACAGAATGTGCTTGTGGAGTTGTCCCTATAGTCGTTCGTGTATAAGGCTACTCGGGTACCGGCCAGGGTTGCCGGGCTACATTTGGCAAGCGCAGCTTCTAACGGAACGGCTCCTAAAAGAACCGTGGTCAAAATTGCTACAGTAAATCTCTGGACGATTCTTCTATCCATAACGCTTTCCCCTGTTGCCTATTATTTTAGTATAAACTAAATAATAGATGGATTTTTACAACCATTTTAGGGCTGAAATACAAAAAAGTGGCATTTTTACCAAAAAACTCTAATAAGGATGTATTCCGAAATTTTGTTGCAAGGATCTCAAGATAAATCCACTTGAAAGAATTCCAAATTAGTTTGGACAGGGTACCTTCCGGGTGATGATCTTGCTTGACGAATTAGCGCATCAAAAGTACCAATTTGCGGCCCTTGCCCAGAGGGTCCGCCAGGGTCATTAAAGGGCCTACGAGACTTCGAGTTGGTGTCAATTTTTGCGAATTTTCTTGGTGGGTCTGGCACCAAATGGTCGATTTTGGTCGTTTAGAAAATGGTGATAAGGTAGAAAAGATTATTATTTTCGGACATTGAAACATAGACGGAGAGATGGCCGAGTGGCTGAAGGCGCTCCCCTGCTAAGG
>JBCCHN010000159.1:0-11436 GCA_039028695.1 Pseudomonadota bacterium | reverse complement strand
TTTGGCAAAAATTGTACCGACCGCGCTGATCGGAACATCTTCTTTATTCGCCTGTTTTTGATAGATCTTCCGTCTTTTCTCGTTAATGCGGGCGACCGCTGCGGCCGCGCTGTCTTCTCGGGCCACGGCAAAACCGTCGAAGCCTTCCCCTAGCGCACCGGAAGCCCTGAGATCATCTAATTCATCGGCCATCGCAAAAGGGGCCCCAACCGTGGTTAGAACGCCGAGTGCGGCCATTCCGGCCATCAAAGAACGACGATTCATTTTTGATCATCTCCTTTAAAAACAATGCACTATGAAGAAGGTATAAGATTTATCGTTAGAAAATGTCCGGGTTGGCCTCGATTTCTTCCTCGGCTTCTTCTTCAAGCTTTAGACGCACGTCTGCGTCCAGTTTGATGTTCAGATTGATGGTGATGGGTTCTTGAGGTGCCTCAACCTTGACAGTGGGCTGGCAGGCGCCAATCGCTACGGTGACCATCAGCAAGAGCATCAGACCATAGCGGGAGGCGGCAAAATCTATGGGCTTGCGCAACTCGGTCAGTCTCCCTGAAGCGGCCTTGTGAAGGATTTCATAGAACAATTTACCTTCCTCACGTGGTCGATACAAATAGACTCGCTCATTCTATTCGCGCAGCTTCCAAGCCCTGCGAAAAGCGTCGTAGGACACTCTGTATCCTTGTTTGAAGGCCGCCAAAAAAGAACCCACATTCGTTTCCAGGTTGATATTGAGACGAAAGGCCTGACCGTCAAGGACTTCCGGATTATTGCCCAGAATCGATAGCGTTCCCTCCACGTCATGATTGGCGGACTTTTGGAAGGTAATCGATAAATCTTGATACCGAAAATCCTCCAAGGCCTGCAGCAATAAATCCACTTCTTCTCCAGTGCCGACAAGCAGCTGGCGGGCATCCTCGGACCTAAACTGAAGTTGGCCGGGCGCGATGGCTGCCAAAAGGCTTTTTTTCAATATTAGGTCGTCTCCATCCAGGACCAAGGGGATGTTTCCCTCCAAGGTACCGCTGCCGGATAGGCCCTCTGTTTGGATGAGCTCGAACAGGGTTCCCAGTTTCAAATCGCGCACTTGAAACTTGAGCTCGGTTTGAGCGGCCTCTGGGTCGAACAGAGTTTCAGACAGTTCTAACTTGGCCCCTAGGGTGGAAAAGCTACCAGACTGAAATTTTAAGCGCGGTTTGGCGCCCTGCAGAACTTGAAACTTGAGGGCAATATCGCGGACAGGTAAGCCGGGATCAATCTTTTCTATGGTCAAACGCTGATCTGCCGGACTAAGGGGGTTAAGTAGATCGTCCAGTTCCAAGGACAGATCTATTGCCGAGATTGGAATATCGTTGGCCCTAAACGAGACATCTTGGAGGCGAATTTCACCGCTGCTGGACAGCTTGCCTTCGTCAAGCTGCCACTCCGTCGAGACGCTCATGTTGCCCGTCACGTCTTTCAGCGTCTCGAATATGGGAAAAAGATCCGCTGGCTGCACGGCGCCGGGTTGGTAGACGAGGGGGCCATAATCGACAGTAGCGCTGCCGTTGTTTTTCGCCGGGTCAAAGGTTCCGGATATTTTCAAGGCCTCCGCCCCCGGTACCTTACTGCCCGTGGCTTGAAGTGAGAGTTCGTCGCCGCGTCGGGTTAATTCACCCTTTAAGCCAAAAGGATTCACCACAATTGGTTCTCGCTCATAAAGAATGCGCTCAATGTCAAACTGTCCAAGGAGTCCCTGTTGTTCGGGCGCAAGCGCCAGGTCGGCGCGAATGCCCTTTAGCGTTGCCGACTGATCGGGAAGGGTCAGGTGTCCGTCCACGATTTGGAGCCGACTTTCGATAGGCTGATCGGCAGGTGAATCCCCTGACAAGGTCAAGCTCTCCGCGCCGACGGTTAGGCTGGTTTTTTTGCCGTCTTCAGATCGCAATGCCCAGTCGCTGGATGCGAGGTGAAGGTCCAGATCATAAATCGTGTTGCTGTCATGGATGCGGGGAATTTCCAACGATCCTTGTTTAAGGGTCAGGACAAGGGGGCTCTGGAGCGTCAGATCTAATCCGCGATTGAGCCCGTCAATGCCGAATTTTCCCGGGGCAGGGAGGTCCAGCCTCGCCCGGGTCTGGTCGATAAGGAAGTTGACCGGTCCCTCGAAGGATAGTCCGTCCATGGCGACAGATTCGACAGCCAATTCGGAAATCCGAGTGCCAAGAACAAGCTCCCCTTGCGCCTCGCACGGATCTAAGCGGGCATCAAGCCGGGCCGTGCCACTGCCTTGGATCTGAAGAATGTTTTCCCTTAGGACGGGCTCCGACCCTGCTAGCATTAGACCGGTTTCCCATTTGAGATTATGATGCTCCTTGCCCAGGGTTACGGCGATCACACTTTTTCCACTTGTACTCCCAATGACCTGGGCTTCGAGGCCCTGTTTCAGGGAATCGATCAGACTGTCTGGCAATCCAAGGCTTTCGAAGCTCTTAGGAGTAATGCCGGCAACATGAGCTTGCGTGCCAGCGATGGGATGGATCGTGATGGTGTTGCCGGATTGCTCCACACGAGCATTGATCTGACCCTGCAGGTTTTCATACCTCCCCTCGCGCGCCAAGTTGTGAAGTGATAGATCAATCATCGCTGAGCTTCGCAGCTCAGCTGCAAGCTCGATGATTTTTTCGGTCTTTAGAAGCTCTTGCGGAGGGGCCGCCGCTGAGAGTTCAAAGTCCAGGGAGAGGGCCAGCTGACCGCGGTCGGGTGCCATGCTAGCGATAAACTCGTTAGTCAGACGCTCTTCCCATGAGGGGCTCGCCGTCACTTTTCCTGCGATGTTTCCATTGAGTGTTGGGGCCGCGAGATAGTCCTTAGCGTGGGCGGATAGACGAAAATCCAGGTCTCCATTTTCTTGCCCGGCTTGAGTCTGAAAATCGATCTTGTCGCGATCGCCGGTTAGGGTAAGGGCCAGCGGAATTGGAGGCAGTTCGGAGCCTCTATCTGGGATCAATTGAAATTTTGGGGTGGACAGGTCTCCGCTAAAGCGCGCGACTTCCCCGTCGGCCATGCTAAGGTTCAAGGTCCCGCTCAACCCTGCCGCCCGGGCCATTGGGAGATGGAGAGTGCCATTCTCAATGGAGATATCACCTTTGCCGCTTCCATCCGGGCCCAGGGCGGCCTCAATCGCTCCCGTTCCGCTTCCAAAATTCGTGTCTAATTGATAGGAAAACGAGCTTTTAATGGTCTGCCCGTCGCCGAGCTCAAGGGATCCCGTGAAGCCCAAGGTTCCGGACCCGATCTCACCGGTAAAGACGATTTGCGTATTTTCAAGCTCGATAGATGGCATCGCGATTGGGTCGCCTAAAGGCTCGTCGCCGACCGAGGAATTGTCCGCATTTACCAGTTTTGACAGGTCATCGAGAGCGTCTTGATCGATGCCTAAACTTAAGTCAGTGACCTTAATCCGACGGACCTTGGCTGAGATCAGCTCTAAGGGGTGATAAAATAACTCGATGGATCCGGCGTTCAGGCGGGATTGTCCATTTTTGCTTGATGGATTAAGGGCGAGGCCGCGAATCACGGTCCTATTGAGGCCTAGCTCAGTAACTTCGACTGTCTGGATTGTTAGACCGAGGCGGGCGATCTGATCCTTGATAAGCCATTCGGCCAGGGCGAAACGAGCGAACCACAAAATGGCGGCCGCGGTGAGCAAAAGGGCGAAGGTCGCGCTCAACCAACGCAAAAGGCGCAATAGGGGTCTCCGAACGAATTAAAGTCCAAAAATAGCTAAAAGAATGAGAACCACCATCACGGCGCCGATAAATAAAACACCCTTGTCCGCCCCGGCGCCCACATCTGAGTTATCCAGCTCGGGCATGCTATCGGGAAATTCCATGGTGGTAGGTTCGGGCTTTTTATCGGCCATTATGACGGCTTTCTATGGTTTGGTCAGGCTGCCATATCCGCGCTCTTGCTCTTCAATGTCAAGCGGCTCGCGCGGCCAGGCCAGATTAGGCCCCCAAAAAGCATGTCGTTCAGAAATTTGGATCGGCAAAGAGCTGATGGAAAACAAGAGATTGCAGGATCAGGGTAAAGTGGGCAGACTAAGGGGAATAAGAATACCGGAAATTTAGGGTTTTAGCAGGGGGAGGAGCGATTAGATGCTCCATTTGATAAGCCTGGGGGTAGGGCTTTTTGTCCTATGGTTATTGCTCTCCGGCATCTATACACCCCTGATCCTGTTCTTTGGCGTTGTTTCGGTGTTGCTGGTGGTCTTGGTTGCCAGGCGTATGGACGTGGTCGATCGGGAGGCCGTTCCGACACATCTGACGTCGGGCATACTGGGCTATTGGATTTGGCTGGCAAAGGAAATCGCCCTCGCCAACTATGCGGTCGCGCGGGTGATCATCGATCCCAAGATGCCCATCAGCCCCCGGATGATTCGGGTGAAAGCCACCCAAAAGACCGATCTTGGCCGGGTGCTCCATGCCAATTCCATCACCCTGACCCCCGGTACCGTTTCCATAGAGTTGGAAAACGATGAAATTCTGGTTCACGCGCTGACCGCCGAGGCGGCAGAGGGCACTCTGGAGGGTTCGATCGACCGCAGGGTGACGGCCATTGAGGGGGACGGCTAGATGTTTATCGCCGCCAGCCTGGCCCTTTTGGTCACTATGGTCTTGACCTTGATCCGCCTCTTTGGCGGGCCAAGCGTCTATGACCGGGCTTTGGCGGTTAATTCCTTTGGCACCAAAACGGTGTTGCTGATTGCCGTAATGGGTTTTTTGTCCGAACGGCCCGAGTTTCTCGATATCGCTCTGATCTATGCCTTGATTAATTTCATCGGCACGATCGCGATTTTGAAATTCTTCCGCTATCGGGCGCTTGGCGATGCGCCTGACCGAGCCCTGGATCGAGCCCTGGACCGCGCCCTGGATCACACTGCGGGATCGGCCTCGGAAAAACCATCGGAGAAGGTGCGGTGATGGATATCATTCTAGATATCGTCTCTTGGGCCTTTATCTTGGGCGGTACTGTCTTTTTGCTGATTGGCGGTGCCGGCCTGGTTCGTTTCCCCGATTTCTATACCCGGCTGCATGCCGCCGGCATCACCGACACCATGGCTTCAGAACTCCTGCTGGTGGGCATGATGATCCAAGCCGGCTTTTCCCTGATCACGGTCAAGCTCATCATTATCGGCCTCTTTCTCTTTTTCACCAGCCCGACCGCCACTCATGCGATCGCCAATGCGGCCTTCGTGGCGGGATTAAAGCCCCATGTGAATATTGAACCGGCAGAGTTGGAAGAAGATCTATCGGTAGCCGTCGAGACCGTTGCTGAGACCACACCTCAGCCGAATCAAGCAGCCACACGAGAGGAGATACCGTCATAGCCACGCTGATAGACATTGTTCTCCTGACCTTTTTGGCCGCGGTTGCGATTTGCATCGTGAGACTGCGTCACCTTTTTGCTGTGGTGATGCTGACGGGCGTCTTTTCCCTCCTTTCGGCGGCTCTATTGGTTCAATTGGATGCGGTGGACGTGGCCTTCACCGAGGCAGCGGTGGGGGCCGGCATTTCCACTGTCCTCATGCTCGGAACCCTGACGCTGACGGTGCGGCGCGAGCGGGTGCCTGACAGCATGCCCATAGCTCCCCTTGCAATTGTCTTTATCACCGGGGGGGCCCTGGTGTATGGCACCTTCGATATGCCGGGCTTTGGGGACCCCAACGCGGCCCCTCACCAGCACATCGCGCCAGACTACATTAAGGGGTCCGAAGTCGATATCGACGTCCCAAACATCGTTACCTCGATCCTGGCCAGCTATCGGGGCTTTGACACCCTGGGCGAAGTCGGCGTTGTCTTTACCGCGGGGGTGGGGGTTCTGCTGCTATTGAGCAGTGGCGGCATCGCCGGTCGCCGCCATGGCCGCGACCCCGACGAAGACGGGAAGGACCAGTCACAGGTTGGAGAGGGTGAGGCTGAGGAAGAACAGTCTGGGCCAGGGCAAACCGGAAAGGACAAAGGATGAAGCATCACCTAGTCCTGCGGGTTATCACCAAAACCCTAATTCCACCAATCCTGCTCTTTGCCCTTTATGTGCAATTCCATGGAGACTTCGGGCCCGGTGGCGGCTTTCAGGCGGGCGTTATTTTTGCCGCCGGATTTATTCTCTATGCCTTGGTTTTTGGTTTAGAGACCGCCCGCCAGGTGGTTCCGGCCGGAACCTTGCGGGCCTTGGTGGCGGCGGGGCTTTTGCTTTATGCCCTGGTTGGCGTGGCCAGCATGCTCTTGGGGTACAACTATCTGGATTATGACGCCTTGCGGGCCGACGACACCGCCGGTCAACACCTGGGCATCATCGTCATCGAGCTTGGGGTGGGCATTACCGTTGCCGCGGTGATGATTGCCATCTTTTTCAGCTTTGCCGGCCGCCCGCCCCGCATCAAGGACGAGGACTGGTAGGGTGCTGGAGTTAATCGTCAGCCACTATAACTACTGGGTCGTCATTTTCTTGATGATGGCGGGGCTCTATATCGTCGTTTCTCGGGGCAACTTGGTGAAAAAGATCGTGGGCCTTAACATCTTTCAGGTCTCGGTGTTTCTTCTTTACATCTCCATCGGCAAGGTGGACGGAGGAACCGCGCCCATTTTGACGGGCCAGCCGGAAGTTTTTTCCAATCCTTTGCCCCATGTCTTGATCCTGACCGCAATTGTGGTGGGGGTGGCGACCACGGCGCTGGGGCTGGCGCTGGTGGTACGTATCCGCGAAGTCTACGGCTCTATTGAGGAAGCGGATATTCAAGAGGCCAATGCGGAGACCGAATACCAAGAAGCGACCCAACTGGAAGCGGCCCAAAAATCAGAGCAAAAATCAGCGGGGGCAGCGTCATGATTGCCGCCCAACTGCCCATCTTGGAGGTTGTTCTTCCCCTGATCGCCGCGCCGGTCTGTGTGCTGCTGCGGCGGGGCAATTGGGCTTGGCTTTTGGCTGTGGCGGTCAGCTGGTTAAGCTTCATTATCGCCATCGCCCTTTTGGCCCAGGTGAGCGATGGTCAGATTATTAGCTACGCGCTGGGCGGATGGCTGCCGCCCCTTGGCATTGAGTACCGTGTGGATGCGGCTAATGCCTTGGTGCTCATGATCGTCTCGGGTATCGGTGCCTTGGTGCTGCCTTATGCCCGCGCCTCGGTGGAAGAGGAGATTCCCGAGCAGCACCATAGTCTTTTTTATACCTGTTTCTTGCTCTGCCTCAGCGGGTTGTTGGGTGTCACCATCACAGGCGATGCCTTTAATCTCTTCGTGTTTTTGGAGATCTCGTCCCTGTCCACCTATATCTTGGTGGCCATGGGGGCGAGCCGCGATCGTCGGGCCCTGAGTGCCGCTTACACCTATCTGATTATGGGTACGGTGGGGGCAACTTTCTTCGTTATCGGCGTCGGTCTAATCTATGCGGTGACCGGCAGCCTTAATATGGTAGACATTGCCCAACGCCTGGCCGAGGTGGGGGACCTGCGCACCGTTCGGGTGGCCTACGGCTTTATCGTCGTTGGGATTGGCCTGAAACTGGCCATGTTCCCCATGCACCTGTGGCTGCCGAACGCTTATACCTATGCGCCGTCCGTTGTGACCGCCTTTTTGGCGGCAACGGCGACCAAGGTCGCGGTTTATGCCTTGTTGCGCTTTATGTTCACCGTCTTTGGCGTGGGCTTTGGCCAAACCGTTGAGACGCTCGTGATCATTTTCTTGCCGCTGGCTCTGATCGCCATGTTCGCCGGCTCGACGGTTGCGATTTTTCAAATCAATATTAAACGCCTGCTGGCCTATTCCTCCATCGCGCAAATCGGCTATATGCTGCTCGGCGTCAGTTTTGCCAGTATCACCGGCTTGACCGCCACGCTCCTCCATCTCTTTAACCATGCGCTCATGAAAGGGGCGCTCTTTATGGCCCTTGGTTGCGTGATGCTTCGGCTCGGGGATGTTTCCATCCAAGCCATGGCCGGCCTGGGAAGACGCATGCCCTGGACTATGGCTGCTTTTGTTGCCGGTGGCTTGAGCCTGATTGGTGTCCCCGCGACCGTCGGATTTATCAGCAAATGGTATTTGATCCAAGCGGCCCTGGAGCGAGGTTGGTGGCCGGTCGCCATCCTGATCGTGCTCTCGTCACTACTGGCCGTGATCTATATCTGGCGCCTTGTAGAGGTAGCCTATTTCAGGGCGCCCACCAAAGGCCCGGCGCGGTGCGAAGCGCCGCTTTCCATGCTGGTGCCTCTGTGGCTGATCGTTGGCGCCAATATCTATTTCGGGATCGATGCTGATCTCACCGTCTCCGTTGCCCGCTTGGCGGCTGGTGAGCTCTTCGCAGGTGTGGCGCCATGACGGGCTCATTGCTTCTTTCTCTCACCCTGATCATTCCCTCGCTGGGTGCGATCTTCATCGCCCTTGCCGATAAGAACCCCAATCTGCGGGAAACCATTACTTTGGTCACTGCCGGTCTTTTGTTTTTGGTGGTGTTGGGTCTGTTAAAACTCCTGGGCGGCGGCGAGCCTCCTGCGGTGGTGCTTTGGTATGTGGTGCCGGAGCTGCCTTTGGCGCTTTCCGTGGAACCACTGGGCATGCTCTTCGGACTGGTTGCTTCGGGCCTGTGGATTGTCAATTCGGTCTATTCAATCGGCTATATGCGCGGCAATAACGAGAGTAAGCAGACCCGCTTTTACATCTGCTTTGCAATCGCCATTGCCAGCGCCATGGGCATCGCCTTTGCCGATAATATGTTCACCCTCTTTATTTTCTACGAGGTGCTCACCCTTTCCACCTATCCCTTGGTGACCCATAAAGAAACCGATGATGCCCGGCGGGGCGGGCGGATCTACATGGGAATCTTGATCGGCACCTCGATCGGTTTTCAGCTGGTCGCGATCGTTTGGACCTATGTGGTTGCTGGTACGCTGGATTTCACGGCCGGCGGCATCCTGTCAGGCAAGATCGAGGGGCCATTTGTACCTCTTTTGCTTGCCCTTTACATGTTCGGCATCGGCAAGGCGGCTTTGATGCCCTTCCATCGTTGGCTTCCCGCGGCCATGGTCGCGCCCACCCCGGTCAGTGCCTTGTTGCATGCCGTGGCTGTGGTCAAGGCGGGGGTCTTCACTGTCATGAAAGTGGCGGTCTATATCTTTGGGATTGATTTCCTCGCCCAAACCGGCGCGGCCGACTGGTTGCTTTGGGTGGCCGCCTTTACCGTGCTGGCCTCCTCGATCGTTGCCATGACCAAGGATAACCTCAAAGCCCGGCTCGCCTATTCGACTGTGAGTCAGTTGTCCTACGTGGTCTTGGGCGCTGCTTTGGCCACCTATTACGGGGTGATTGGCGGATCCATGCAGATCGCCATGCATGCCTTCGGCAAAATCACTTTGTTCTTTTGCGCAGGCGCCATCTATGTGGCGACCCACAAGACCGAGATCAGCCAGATGACCGGGCTCGGGCGGCAGATGCCCTTCACCTTCGTGGCCTATTTCATCGGCGCCCTTTCCATCATCGGCTTGCCGCCTATGGGTGGGGCTTGGAGCAAATGGTACCTTCTGCTTGGCGCGGCTGAGACTCATGAGATCATTATCATTATCGTGCTCATGGTTTCCTCCCTTTTGAACGTGGCTTATCTCCTGCCGTTGGTGGCCCGAGGCTTTTTCCTCAGCCCAGAAGGGGAGGAGCCGGTGCCCCAAAGTCTGGGTGCGGCTGCCAATCCTCACTTTAAGGCCGATAAACCGCGGATTAAGGAGGCGCCGTTGTTGTGCGTGCTGCCCCTTTGCTTTACCGCCTTTGGATGTTTGGTGCTGTTCTTTTATGCCGATGAAATTTATCGGCTCCTTAGACCCCTTGTGGCCCAATAGGATTTTGGCGATGGCACAAGAACCCCACAAAAGATCAGGCGAGGCCGCTCATCAAGAGGCCAAGAGCTATTGGCTGGATCAGCCCCGGAACATCATGCGCATCTATTGGGGTCTTTGGATTGTTTGCGGGCTATTGGCTCTGGCGGACCTTTTTTATCACAAGCACGCTGAGTTTTCTTTTGCAGAGTTTCCCGCCAGCTACGGCATCTATGGTTTCGTGTGTTTTGTCTTTATCGTCTTTGCCGGTAAGCTTTTGCGCAAGGTGGTGATGCGGGACGAGGACTACTATGATCGGTAATCTTTCGCCCGCCTTGATCGTTATTATCGGTGCCGTCCTCGCCCCCCTTTTCCCATGGCGGGCCCGTAACGTCTACATGATGGCCTTGCCCATTCTGGCTGCCATTCAATTGGCCGGCATGGACCACGGCAATTTTGGTCAGTTCGAGTTTTTTGACTATCAACTCACCACGCTGCGGATTGATCGGCTCAGCTTTATCTTCGGCCTGATCTTTTTGCTGGCGACCCTGCTTGGGGTCATTTTTGCTTTGCATATCCGAGACACCGTGCAACAGGTTTGCGGGCTCATTTATGCGGGCGCGGCTATTGGCGCAGTCTTTGCCGGGGACATGATTACCCTTTTTGTCTATTGGGAGCTGACCGCCATAACCTCGGTCTTCCTGATTTGGGCCAGCCGAAGCGAAAGATCTTATCATTCGGGCATGCGCTATCTGGTGATCCAGGTGGGCTCGGGTGTTTTGCTCCTGGCCGGCGCCATACTTTACGCCGAGAAGTACGGTACCATCGCCTTTGATCATTTAGGCCTGGTGGACTTGCCGACCGCTATGATCTTCGTCGCCATCGGCATCAAGTGCGCTTTCCCTCTGTTGCACAACTGGCTTCAGGATGCCTATCCCGAGGCCACGGTGACCGGCACGGTCATGCTCTCGGCCTTCACAACCAAGCTGGCCGTTTATGCCTTAGCACGGGGTTATGCGGGCACGGAAATCCTCATCTACATCGGCGCCGTGATGACCGCTTTCCCGGTCTTTTTCGCCGTCATCGAAAACGATCTGCGGCGGGTCTTGGCCTACAGCCTTAATAACCAGCTTGGCTTCATGGTTGTGGGTGTGGGCGTGGGGAGCGAATTGGCCTTGAATGGGACTGTCGCCCATGCCTTTTGCCACATCCTCTACAAGGCCCTTTTATTCATGAGCATGGGGGCGGTGTTGTTCCGCACCGGCACGGCTAAGGCCTCCGACCTGGGAGGACTGTATAAGTCCATGCCCTGGACCGCCGGCTTTTGCATTGTAGGCGCGGCCTCGATCTCTGCCTTTCCCCTCTTCAGCGGCTTCATCTCCAAGGCCTTGATTCTGACCGGGACTGCCGAGGCAGGCTATTGGGGCGTTTGGCTGGTGCTTGTATTCGCTTCGGCCGGAGTCTTAGAACACTCGGGTATTAAGATTCCCTATTTCGCCTTTTTCGCCCACGACAGCGGCAAGCGGGTGAAGGAAGCGCCGCTGAACATGCTGGTCGCCATGGGCATCACGGCCTTCTTTTGCATCGCCATCGGCGTC
>JBCCHN010000158.1:0-11456 GCA_039028695.1 Pseudomonadota bacterium | reverse complement strand
TGGCGGCGCCTGTCGGTGGCCGTGGTCTGCAGGATCACCGCAAGCGCGTAACAGATGACCACCATGTGTACGCCGGCAAGGAAAAAGAAATAGGCTGTGGCCTGCCAGAACTCGATGGCCTCGGTCACGATGATGGGGCCAAGGATGGAGCCCACGCCGTAACAAATGGTCAGCGTTGCGCCGGCGCTCACCATCTCCTCAGGCTCCAGCCGATCATTGGCAACGGCCAGGCAAAGGCCGAAGTGGGCCAAGGACAGGCCGGCGAAAAGGGCCACACCCCCATAAAGGAGCAACTCGCTTTCCGGCGAGATGAACGCGCATAAGACGGCCGCGATGGCGGACAGCAGGGAAAGGGCCACAAGAAAGCGGGGTCGGTCGAAGCGGTCTGACAGAAAGCCGATGGGCCACATAAAAGCCAAGCAGCCCAGGGAAATGACGGCCATGAAGGAAGCGATTTCAGATGTTTCCATGCCCGCCTTGTCGGCGAAAATGGGACCGGCCCCCATGAGCGCCCCGTCGGCCATGCCCCAAACGGCGATGGCCCCGGTGCCCAGCGGTGCCTTGCGGAAGAGGGCGGGAAGGCTCAGTCGCCTGGGGGTCTCGTAAGGGGGGACCGGTTTGGCGCTGAGGAGGATGGGGACGATGCCGAAGGAAATCAGCACCGACGCCAGGATAAAAAGTTCCGGCCCGGCCGGATCGGCCAGGTTAAGCAAAAGGGCGCCCAGGCCGGTGCCCAGCAGCACAATCATGAAATAGACGTTCAGGACGCCGCCCCGGGTCCGGTTGCTACATTTGTCGTTCAGCCAGGTCTCGGCCACGATATAAAGGGCGCTCAAACAGGCGCCGGTCACGCTATGCAAGATGAACCAAAAAACCGGCTCGGCCAGGATGACATAAAGCAAGGGCCCGCCCGAGGCGACCGAGGCCAGGGCGGCAAAGACCTTGGTATGGCCAACGTGCCTGATCAGCCGGGGCGTCACCACCGCGCCGAGCAGGCCGCCCAGGTAGTATGCCGCCATGACCAGACCGGTGACGGAGGTATCAAAACCCTCATCGAAGGCCCGCACGGCCAGTAGTGGGACCTGTAACCCATAGCTCATGGTCGCGGCGGAAACGCCGATGAACAAAGGCCAGGTTGTCCTGAGGACGGAGAGCATTGGGCCGCGGTCCCCGCGTGCATGGCAAGTGCGGTTCAAGTCCTGCAACTATAGCCCTTTTTCGAATAGGGATTACAGCCGAAATTGCTGTAATAGGAGCACCGGCCAAGCAGACCTTTTGTGCCAAGGCCAAGCCACCCGCGCACCCAACGATGATGAAGGGCTTGGTGGCTAATGCGCGCTATGTCCCGGAGTTGGCTCGCATTATCCTGTTGTCGAGCTTGTTCCCAGTGATGCCATTGCCCCTGGTTTTGACTTTTCCGATGTGACCGGGCATTGAGATCACCTTGCCGCCCCCGAGAGGGCGACAAAAAAGCAAAAAGAGTGCGAGACAAAGCCATGCAAAAAACCATCCTCCTCACCGGTGCCACGGACGGCATTGGACTTGAAACCGGCAAGCTGTTGGTCGGGGCGGGGCACCATGTGTTGTTGCATGGCCGCAATCCGGCAAAGTTGGCGGCGGCGGAAAAGGAGGTCGCCGGTCAAGGTACGGTCGAGACCTTCCTTTGCGATCTGTCGGATCTGGCAGACGTGGAGAGATTTGCCGCCACGGTGGCCGAGCGTCACGAGAAGCTGGACGTTCTGATCAACAACGCGGGCATTCTCAAGACACCCGAGCCGATCACGGCCGAGGGCTTGGACGTGCGTTTTGTGGTGAACACCCTTGCGCCTTACCTGCTGACCCGAAAGGTGCTGCCCTTGATGGGGCCGCAGGGCCGGGTGGTGAACCTCTCCTCGGCGGCGCAGGCCCCGGTTAGCCTCGAGGCTCTGGCTGGGCCGGCGGGCCGCCTTAGCGATATGGAGGCCTATGCCCAAAGCAAGCTCGCGATCACCCAGTGGTCCCGCCACTTGGCACAAGAGCTGGACCGAGCGGGCCCGGCGGTGATCGCCGTCAATCCGGGCTCTCTGCTCGCCAGCAAGATGGTCAAGGAGGGCTTTGGCATCGCCGGCAACGACTTGAGCATTGGTGCGGAGATCTTGATCCGCGCCGCCTTGTCAGAGGACTTCGCCGCGGCATCGGGCAGGTACTACGACAACGACTCAAAAGCTTTTGCCGACCCCCATCCCGATGGCCTGGACGCCGGAAAGGCCGCCGCGCTGGTGCGGACCATGGAAGCGGTGTTAGGCGATAAGCTTTAGCGGAAGAAAGCGGAACCAGTCTGGGCCCGCCTCAAAAGGCTGCCTTCCACTGTTCCGTGTCCACGAACCAGCGTTCCTCGTAGACCTTGTCGCCGCGAAATTTAAAGAGCACGGAAAGTTGACTGCCGTCGGGGACCTTGTCGCTTTTCCATTCCAGGATCGAGACCACCTCGCCCTGCTCGCCGATCTGGCGCAAGGCGGTAATGTCAAAGCCCGGAGGCAAGACCGCGCCCAGGTTTTCCAAAGCGCCGCGAAAGGCGTCCGTGCCCTTCAAGATATCGTTCTGGCCCGGCATGATGAAGATCATGTCCTCGGTATAGTCGGCGATGAGGCTATCCCAATCCCCGCGCGCCACCGCGTCCCATCCTCTCTGCACGATCCTGGCGTGGCTCGGGCCCGAGTCTGTGTTCTCCGTTGCTGACATCGTTCGCCTCCTTTTGCTGATGCGATGCAATCAGGTTAAGGGACCCTTGGCCAGAAGAATCGATGGTGGCTGGTTCCACCGCTTGGGACGGCGCAATGTGCGTGGTGCTATTTGGGCGTAACCGCTTCCAGGATGCATTGCTGGAAAAAATCCAGCGCTGCTTCGCCGCCGCTGCCGCGGGCCAGTCCCCCGACGCTGTGGTGCGGTGAGGCAAGGCCGCGCTGCACTTTTTCGCAGATCCAGACATCTTCGGTTTGAAAATCGCCAGTCTCCAAAGGGTGTTGGGTCCAATGGGATGACTTGATCAAGCCGCTCGCCGGATCATATCCCGGGATGTCCTTGGCGCGATAGCTGTAACTCAACAGGCCTTTGGGTGCCCAGTTGCGGAAACGCAGCAGAGTTGTGGTTGCGTCCACCGGCTCCATCGTGGAGATCGAAAAACCCCAAGGATTGGGGGTCAGGATGGTTGTGGGAAAAATCATATAGACACCCGGGTAGCCGGGCAATTCCGCGCCCTTCACTGTCCCGTATCCGATGCCGCCGGCTGCCTTTTCGACAAACTCAGGGATCCGATGCCGGGTCCCGTCGCGCTCCGTCGACCACCAGACCAAGTGACGGCCTTTGTTTTCCCAAATGTTTTTATCGTGAGTCGGCCCACCCAAGGTCTCCTTATGCAGATAGGCCAGATGATAGCCATCGACGGCATTCTCGAAAAAGACTTTCCAGTTACATTTCAGTTCGTAAACGATGTCATCGGGAGATTCCCGCAGTTCCTTGGAGCTCAGATCGTGGGGCCAGGTGACATCGTCCAGACCACCCAGCCAATCCTCAAAGGGCTCCGGTGGCTCCGCATCGGGATGGACGAAGATCAGATCGCGAAAAATGCCGACCGATGCACGAAAGAGCCGGATCTCCTTTTTGTCCAGGTCTGGAAAGCACTGCCTCTGAGCGGGTAGGCCACGCAGGGTCCCGTCCAATGCGTATACCCAGTTATGATAGGGGCACATGATGCTTCGGCCCGTGTTGCCGCAGCCCTCCAGCAGCTCGGTGCCTCGGTGGCGGCACATATTGTAAAAGGCATGCAAATTCCCGGCGCCCAATTCCCCGGCGCCCAAATTTCCGGCACCCAATTTCCCGGCGCTCGAATTCGCAGCCCCATCGCGTACCAGAATAAGGGAATGAGGTCCGGCTTTTATGGTCTTATAGTCGCCCGGTTCAGCGAAATCACCCAGGACGCCCGCAAAAGTCCAAGAGCGCCCGAACAGCTCTTCTTGCTCCTGCTGAAACCAATCATCGCTCACATAAGCCTCTCGGGGCAAAAGCTGACTCGGGGTCTCCGGGATCTTGGCGGTAAAGGTCATGGCAAAAGCCTCGTCTGGGAGGATGGACGGTAGATGGAAGAGTATATTGTCATTTTTGATTAATAATCAATATTGACAATCAAAAAAATCACACCTATTTTTTTGGTCATAAAACAGCTTTCGAAGGCAAACCCATGACCCCGAGTTTGAAACAGGCCGCACCCTCCCTGCGCCATAAGCTGGCGCAGCAAAAATGGCTCACCTTAATTGGGTTGCCGGTGCTGTTATTCGCCGTCTTCAACAATATCTATTCTGTCTGGGGCCTTTTGTTTGTATATTGGGGTGTCACCTCGGTCATATCGGGCCAGGTGTTTTTGCTGGAGTTGATCGAGCGGCGGCAGGACCCGGCACTTTTTTGGATCATCGTTGCTTTGTGGATCGGGTCCGGTGCCCTTTATGTGGTCGCCGACTTTTTCCCCGCTGTTTTATTTTTTTGAAGGCTTGAGACCCCATGACACGAAAGGGCATTTCCAATACGTTAGCTATCTTTGGACTGTTGTTGGTATTGGCGGTCAGTTTTGGCGACAGCTTGGCTTATGGTCACAGCTTGTCCATTAAGGTCGAGGGGCTCCGCAACGAAAAGGGTGTGGTCCACCTGCTGCTGTATGACGATGCGATCGCCTTTGAAGAAAACTCCCTGTCTCACATCGCCCACTATAGCGCGGCGCCGGTTTCCGGCGCCGAGGTCGTGGTGACGGTCACCGGCGTCACACCGGGAACCTACGCGGCGGTCCTTCACCATGACGAAAATGAAAACAATGTCTTTGATATGGTGGACGCGATCCCTATCGAGGGCTACGCCTATTCCAACGCTGTGGGCCGGGTTGCGGTTCCCACTTTCGATCAAGCCGCCTTTCGTTTCGGCGGAGAGGATGCGGCTGCGACCATCGAGATGATTTATGTTGACTAGACGGTGAAGAAAAAATGTCTCGACCCAGTCTCAAGCATCAACGTTCCGAAGAAATCCTAGATGCCTTCATGGCCTGCGTGGCCCGCTACGGCCTGGACGGGGCGACGCTGGAAAAAATTGCCGAGGAAGCCGGCGTGGGTCGCCCGCTTATTCGCCACTATTTGGGCAATCGAGAGGAGATGGTTGCAAAATTGTTGGATCACGTCATCGCCAATTTCGAGCGCTTGACCGACGCCATGTTTTCCTCTCTGCCGGAAGAACGGCGGTTTGAAGTCTTCATGGATCGCCTCTTCGGCAAAAAGGATTATTCGGCGGAAAACGCAGCCGTCTTCCAGGCGTTGGTCGCCGCCGCCGAGCGATATGCAGGCATTGAGAATCAATTGATGGGATTTGTTCTTCAGTTTGAGAAAAAGACGGCCAAGGAATTTCTACGCCACAAGCCTCATGCCGAGCTCGAGCGTTGCAAGGTGGCTGCCTCGGGGGTCACCGCCATCTATTTCAACACCAGCGCCATCATGCCCCTCAACCCGGGGCCATCGTGGCGCAAGCTACAGCGCCGGGCCGCCCAGTCTCTGGTGGACAGCCTGGGCTGAGTGTGGGCTTCCCGGAAAGTAAAAACGCCCCACGACATCGTCCCCAATCAGCCGCGGAAAGCCGACTAGGTTGGCGGCCACCCAGCCGGACCGATTTAAGCTGCCCTGTCTCGGCTTCTTCGGCTATAGAGGAGGTATCGACCTTGAGACTATGAGGACCCCATGCCGCCGCCTTTTTCCCGCGATGAATATGCCGACCGCCTGACCCGCATGCGCCATAGCCTGGTCGAGCGGGGCCTGGAGGCGCTGGTGATTGGCGATCCGGCCAATATCAATTGGCTGACGGGTTATGACGCCTGGTCCTTTTACACGCCCCAGATCATGGTGGTGGGTCAAGAGCTGGCGCCCACCTGGATCGGGCGGGAGATGGACGCGGGCGCGGCGGCCTTTACGACCTACTTGCCGGAGGCCCAGGTGGTTCCCTTTCCGGAGGACCTGGTGCAAAAACCCGGTGTGCATCCGGCGCAATTCATGGCCGACTGGATGCGTGGCGCCGGGCTTGACGGCAAGACCATCGGCTATGAGAGCGATGTTTATTTCCTGACCTCCGCTGCCGTGGGCCATCTGCAGGCCGGCCTGCCCAACGCCCGCTGGGTGGATGGGGATCTGCTGGTCAACTCGGCGCGCGTGGTGAAAAGCCGCGCTGAGATCGAGATGATGGGCCAAGCCGCCGCCATCGCCGGGCTGGCCATGCAAACCGCCTACGATGGGGTGCGGCCGGGGGTCAGGCAGTGCGACCTGATGGCCGAGGTGGTGGCCGCCCAGATCCGGGGCACGCCCGAGTTCGGCGGTGACCAGACCGCGCTGCACCCCCTGGTGCTGGCGGGCGAGGCCGCTTCGACGGCCCATCCCCTGTGGACGGACGCGCCCTTTGAGGCGGAACAGACCATCGCCTTCGAGCTGGGCGGCTGCCGCAAGCGCTATAATGCCGGGCTGGCCCGCACGGTGCATCTGGGCACACCGCCCCAAGAGCTGACCGATACGGCCAAGGCCGTGGAAGAGGGCATGGTAGCGGTGCTGGACAGCCTCAAGGCCGGGGTCACCACCGCTTCGGTCCATGGGGCGTGGCAGGGGGTGCTGGACCGCTATGGCCTGGAGAAGAAGAGCCGCATCGGTTACTCGATCGGTATCGGTTATGCCCCAGACTGGGGCGAGCACACCTTGAGTTTCCGTCCCGGCGAGACGGATCTGGTACCCAAGGATGCGGTGGTGCACATCATCCTGGGCATGTGGATGGCGGGCTGGGGCATGGAACTCAGTGAGACCATCCACGTGCGGGCCAAGGACGCGGTCTGCCTCACCCAGTTCCCCCGCGCGGTTGAGGTGATCGGTCTGTGAGGCGAGGGCCAAGGTCGGACAAGGGGTGGGTAGAATAAGCGGCGCTTCAAAGAGACGAGCGTCTGCACCAGAAAGCTATCTCCCAAAAAGGCGAATTGATAAAGAGCAAGCGCTGGAGCGGCCATCGTTCGAGCCGGCGCGCCGATCCCTAAAAAGCCTGGACCGTCTAACTCCATGCGAGCCTTAGGCATCTGAAAAGCACGAGCTCCGGCAGTAATGTGAATAAATTCTTACACGCGCAGAGTGTGACCCGGGTCACGGTCGTTTCCTGACAAGCGTTTCATATAGGACGTGGCGCAGTCGATATTTTTTTGATCCCTCTGCGTCCGTTCGTCTGAATCTCTTAGTCACAAAGGAGACTTCCTTATGGCAGTTAATCGCCGCGAAACCGCGTTTGATTTCCGTGTATCCGCCGCAAAGTTGGCGCGTGATCGGGTCCACCCCGACCATATCGCCAATGGTGATGAGGAGCGTTACGCGACCGCGCAATACCCGATGAGCTTCACGAAGGGGCTCGAGCACGACAAGGACACCGGGCTGGTGAAGAATGGAGCCCATTTCGAGGCTTTTCGTCAGGCCATCAACGAAGGCTGGATCGAGCCCTTTACGACCCGCGTGCCGGTGCCCACACCACCAGAAGACATGAATCGGCGCAAGTGGGAGGCGCCGACGGCCGGTGTGGTCTACGAGCTGGAGGGACCGGACCCGCAGGCCGTCTCCATGCCGCCTGCGCCCGAGCTCTGCAGCGACGAATTGACCTTCGAGATGGCCGAGGTCTATGAACTGGCCCTCCTGCGTGATGTGTCGTTTTCCGAGTTTGTCAAGAATGGGCCTGGACTCGCCGACTCGGTGACGCGCCTCAATGCTCTGCCCTTTGCGCAAAAGGGCTTTCCCGGTACACGCGGCCGCACCAGTGAGACGCCGACCACGCTCGACGAGCAGACCGCTTTCCGTGGCTCGTCACCGGGCTGCGAGGTGGGGCCTTATCTATCGCAGTTCATGCTGATCGGCACCCGGAACCAGACGGGCACGACGGATCTTGAAGACGGCATTATCAGTTTCGGCGCGCAAAAGATCGACCAGCGTGTGCTCGTCGCCGCGAAATGTGACGACTATATGAAACGCTGGAAGGACTGGCTCGCCGTGCAGCAGGGCTTTGACGTCAACATGTGCGGCCCGGGCCAGGACTTTAAGAGTGGAGATTGTTGTTTCATCAAGACACCACGCGATTTGGCGTCTTATGTGCATTTCGATGCGCTTTATCAGGCCTATCTCAACGCCTGCCTGATCCTGCTTGGCATGAACACGCCCTTTGACCCGGGCTTTGCCAATCTTTCCGGCAGGCGCGACATCTACGACTACGATGTAAAGCACGGGCAGAACGCGAATGGTTTTGCGCTTTATGGCGGGCCGCATATCCTCACACTGGTAACCGAAGTGGCCACGCGCGCGCTCAAGGCGGTACGGTTCCAAAAGTTCAACAATCACCTGCGCCTGCGCCCCGAAGCCTTGGCGGCGCGCATCGCCAAGGCCGACCGGATCGAAAGCCGTCACCCCAGCCTGTACGGGACGCTGACCAAGATGTGTGACGACCTCTTTTCCAATGACGATGCCAATGGCGATTCGACCCTGTCAAAGATCGCGGCCGGTAATCCGGAAGAGCCTAATGAGTTCAGCCGGGGTAACTTCCTGCTGCCCATGGCGTTCGGGGAAGGCTCGCCCATGCACCCGGCTTATGGCGCGGGCCATGCCACGGTGGCGGGTGCTTGTGTTACCGTTTTGAAGGCCTTTTTCGATACGGGGACGGTGCTGGGCAAGAACGCCGACAAGGATGACTGCAACTGCGGCAAGGACGGCTTCTACCGCAAGATATCGCATCCCGTGCAGTATACGCCGCCCGCCAAGGGATGCGATAAGCTCGACCGCCATGAAATTCATTGCCCGCTCACGCTGGAGGGTGAGCTAAACAAGCTCGCGGCCAACATCTCAATTGGTCGGAACATGGCGGGCGTGCACTACTACTCCGACTACTACGACAGCCTTCGAATGGGCGAGGAGATCGCCATCGGTATGCTGGAGGAACAAGCGATCTCCTATCCAACCGATCCCTTCGTGCTTAGCGTACCCACCTTTGACGGACCCGTCCGCCGTATTGGTCGGCGTTAAGGGACAGGGCGACGGCTTCCGCAAGCCGGAAGTCGTCGCCACCGATAGCAGATGTTTCCCTTATTGGATTGGGATCGCATTAGGTCGGGTCGCTGATCCAAGCTTTAAGGCCGATCAGCACCTCGTTCTTTGGCCTAAGTTTTCTCTTCCAGGGCTACCCCTGGCCATCTCGGGTGCCTTGGATGACCCTCAGCCGTCATCCAAATAACCCTCATCCACGCCATAGAGCTCATACAAGATTTCATAAAACTCGGGTTCATAACATTCGGTGACATAGTTGTTTGTGAATTCTTCGCCCCTTTTTATGTCCCGCGTTGCGATCAGCGCATAGCGGTCCGTGAGCAGCGCTTTGGTGACGTCCTCGACGTAATGAGTTGATTTTGTGTCAAAGGGGCTTTCAATAGGGTGGGCATTATTGGTTTCAAGATTTGCCGCGCTCTCATGATTGATCAGAGCCCCTTCGTCATGAACCCTGATCAGGCAGTCGGGTATTTCCTTTAACCCGAACACATGGGTCAATTCGTAAACGACCTGGTCATGCGTCATAGAGTCGATTGCCGCTTTGAACAGGGGCTCGTCGTACACTGTGTATTGGCCAGGTACGTGCCGCCATACGATGCTGCCTTGCTCGATCGGTTCAGCGGCGAATACGCCCAGCCCCTTATCACGGGTTTCCTTGACCTCAAAGGCGAAGCAAAATCCATTCAACTTTTTCGCGATCATGACTAATCCCTGATTTAAGCCCCCATCGAGCATTGCAGTGCTAAGCGCAGGCTAACGGTACCAATAAGATTAGATGAGAGAAAGCCAGTGTCCGTTCACAGTCAATCGGCCACATACCCAAGTGTTGATCAAAAAGAGAAAGGGTTGCCGGCGGCCTGCTGAATGCCATCAGTGCCGCGCCGGCACTTTGCCGGCGTAGCCCTTAGCGTCTCAAGCTTTTGCGGGGCAGGCTGCCGGTGGTAAGGTTGATAGCGCGCGCTATGCTGTGCTATAAAATGAGCTGTAGCAGATTTGCAAAATCAGTCCATTGTACTTTGAGCTGAAGAGAATGGACGAAAACTGGTTACTCTAATACTCATGGTTGAGAGTGTTCTGAATGTGCTGAGGAAATTGTTAGCTTCTCCCGTCCCCTCGTTCAATTAAATTTGTGTAGTAGTTTACCCTCATCTCAATTCTGAATGAAATCTGCAGTATACACAACATGGCCAAGTGCTTTGGTTTTGTGTACAGAAATCAACTCTTCAAACCAGTGGAAATTCCAAATTCTTCTTTTTGTATATTACTTCTGCAGATTCTCTGCCTGATCACTTGGTGCCTTGTTCATTTGACATCATTGTCAGCAACCCACCGTACATACCGTCGCATGAAATGCCGACTTTGCAGGCGGAGGTCAAGTGAGTTAAGGACTGCAGAGAATTCAATGCAGTACTAGTACTTTGAGTAGCACTTGAGCATGGCTAGACGTGACTTGGAGCGGTAAATGAGCATGGCTGGTCACTTTATCCTTCTAAGCTATGGGTACTGCAGCTCGAAATTACCAGATCACGTTTGAAGCATCGACAAATTCTGTTAATCTACTGAGCAAGCAGCCGGCATAATATCTTTCCAGCTGAATGCCTTGATTATCTGTGAAATTATTCCACATCCTCTAAGGAATTTCAGCAATTTGTTATTTGCTTGTGACTGTTTCGTTCTTTCTTCATCAGGTTTGAGGATCGCCTTGCTCTGGATGGTGGCCATGATGGACTGGACGTAGTTAGAGATATTCTCAGATCAGCCGGCACACTTCTACGCATGGGAGGGTGGGTCCTTCTTGCTGATCTCTCTCTCTCTCTCTTTCTCTCTCTTTCTCTCTCTTTCTCTCTCTCCTCTCTGCCTTTCTTTCCCTCTTATTCTGGGTTAGACATGTTCTTGCGTTTGGGTCATTTTTCCCTCCCCGACAGGTGAAGCATTTCTCTTGCAACCCAGATCTGTTATTGCTAGGCAGGAGTACTTATTGAAAAATCTTTAAGAAAACTCTGCAAACCAAAAATAAGAGAACTTTTTAACTGACAACAAACCGACATAAGGTAGGTTCATAGCCGCGATTTTCGTCCCTTTTCTTCAGTGAAACTTTACAGGGAATGAAGAAGCAAGAAGCAAAGAGCAGAGCTTATATACCAGCATGTTGTTGATAGATAACTGGTACAATTGTTTCTGTTGGATAGGCCTGCGGACTCAGGTGAAAGCTATCTTGTACTTCAAGTACTCACAATGATGACTTGCTTTACTCCGCGGCCTTTGCCTTCCTCCTCCTTCAGTGCAAGGAACGTTAACTCAAAATTAGGATTGAATTTCAGTGACTTAGAGACAGGGGAGTGTGAC